>DATGGM010000311.1:0-24185 GCA_035308525.1 Bryobacteraceae bacterium | reverse complement strand
CACCGGAGTTGATTTTGAAGGAAGCGTTCGAGCCGGCCACGGGCCTGATGCCTTTTCAGGCGCGCAAGCTGGCGTTCGGTATAGGCGTGCCGGCGGCCAGCGTGAATGCCGCCGCGGCCGCCATGGGCGCGCTCGCCAAAGCATACGGGGCGCGGGATTGTTCGTTGGCCGAGATCAATCCGTTCATTCTGACGAAGGACGGTAAAGTATACGCGCTGGACGCCAAGATCAACTTCGACGACAGCGCGCTATACCGTCACAAGGAACTGGCGGAGCTGCGCGACCTGAACGAAGAAGATCCGCTGGAGGTGGAGGCGTCGCGCTTCGGCATCAACTACATCAAGCTGGACGGCACGGTGGGCTGCATGGTGAATGGCGCGGGGCTGGCCATGGCGACCATGGACATCATCAAGTATGCCGGCGGAAGTCCCGCGAATTTCCTGGATGTGGGCGGCGGCGCCAGCGCCGAGCAGGTGAAGAACGCGTTCCGCATCCTGCTCTCGGACCCGCATGTGAAAGCGGTATTGATCAATATCTTTGGCGGCATCCTGCGCTGCGACACGCTGGCCACGGGCGTGGTGGCGGCCGCACGCGATCTGCATATCGCGGCGCCCATCGTGGTGCGGATGGAGGGCACTAACGTGGAGTTGGGCCGCCAGATTCTGCGGGAATCGGGCTTCAACTTCACGGTCGCGGAGGGCATGCGCGACGCCGCCGAAAAGGTCGTGAGGCTTGCCGCGCCAGAGAGCCACGGGTAGAGCAGACATGAGCGTACTGGTTGACAAGAACACGCGCCTGATCGTGCAGGGGTTCACCGGCAGAGAAGGCACATTCCACGCGCAGCAAGCCATCGCCTACGGCACGAACGTGATGGGCGGCGTAGTGCCCGGGCGGGGTGGCGAGACACATCTGGATTTGCCGGTCTTCAACACGGTGGAGCAGGCGGTGAGCGCGACCGGCGCCAATGCTTCCGTGATCTTCGTGCCGCCGCCTTTTGCCGCGGATGCCATCATGGAAGCGGCCGAAGCGGGCGTGGCGCTGGTGGTGGCGATTACGGAAGGTATCCCGGCGCTCGACATGGCGAAGGTCTGGGAGTTTCTGCGCAGCCGCGCGACGCGGCTGGTGGGGCCCAATTGTCCCGGCGTGATTTCGCCGGGCAAGTGCAAGATCGGCATCATGCCGGGACATATTCACCTGGAAGGCCATGTGGGCGTGGTATCGCGCTCGGGCACGTTGACCTACGAAGCGGTGGGACAGTTGACCGGCCTGGGCATCGGACAATCCACCTGCATCGGCATCGGCGGCGATCCGATTATCGGCACCACGTTCTTGGACGCGCTGACCCTGTTCAACGAAGATCCGGACACGCACGCCATCGTGATGATCGGCGAGATCGGCGGCAATGCGGAGGAAACCGCGGCGCGCTACGTGAAAGAGCACGTGCGCAAGCCGGTGGTCGGGTTCATCGCGGGACAGACGGCGCCCCCGGGCCGCCGCATGGGCCACGCCGGAGCCATTATTTCGGGCGGCTCGGGCGCCGCGGTGGACAAGATTCGGGCGATGCAGGAAGCCGGCATCACGGTATGCTCGTCGCCCGCCGAGATTGGGGAAAAGGTAAAGAGCCGTTTATGAGCATGGAGCGCACGTTTTCGATCATCAAGCCGGACGCGGTGGCGTCGGGCCATTCGGGCGAGATACTTTCCACGCTGGAGATGGAGGGCTTTCGCATCCTGGCGCTCAGGATGACGCGCCTGAGCCGGGCGCAGGCCGAGGGTTTCTACGCGGTGCATCGCGAGCGGCCGTTCTTCGCCGGACTGGTGAAGTTCATGACCGAAGGGCCTGTTATCGTGATGGCCCTGGAACGCCAAGACGCCATTGCCAAACTGCGCGAGGTGATGGGCGCCACGAATCCGGCCAATGCGGCCGAAGGAACCATCCGCAAGCGCTACGCGGAATCCATCGAGCGGAATTGTATCCACGGGTCGGATGCGCCGGACACTGCCAAAGTGGAACTGGCGTACTTCTTCAGCACTCTGGACCTGTCCGGGGTCTGACGTCGGTTCCGCTACAGGTGCTGCGCCAGGAACGGCAGTCCCTGCACGCCGCTGAAGCGGTGCACATCGTCGAAGACCTCCTGCCGGGTCAGTTCCGCCGCATCGAACACCTCGTAGATTTTCTTCACCCGCGCGAAGCTCGCCTGGCTGGCCTCCACCGGGAAAATATCGTCCTTGGCGCCTGACTCGACGAACAGCGGACGCGGCGCGATGAGTCCCGCCACATCGTAGGCCTCGGCCCAGTTCAAGATCCGCGGCACATAATTGTCGATGCAATGCGACAGGCTCATGATGCTGTCGCGGAACGTGTTCAGATAACCGCTGATCAGCGCAGCGCGGATGCGCGGCTCCAGGGCCGCGGCGAACGTGGTGCATGTGCCGCCGCCGGAGATCCCCATACACCCGACGCGATGGGCGTCCAGGTCTTTGCGGGTCTCGATCCAGTCGATGGTGCGCATAACATCGAAGACACGCCAGCCAATCATGGTCTCTCCGAGCAGCAGGGCGGCACCCGCGGACGGCTGGCAGGCGCTGGCCTCCGCGCCTTTCTTGCGGGTGATGGAATCCCTCCGGCAGCCGAACGCCAGGGGCTCGATGGCCACCGCGGCCATGCCGTGCTCCACCACCTGAATGGCAAAATCGCGCTGGTAACCGGGCTTGTCCGTGCGGTCGCGGCCCTGCGCATCGATGCCTACGATGTCATCCACACCGCGCCCGTGGCCGGGTATACAGATCATGGACCGATGCGGCGGGGCGGAAGCGCGCGGGGTCAGCAGATACCCCAGAGCCAGCATGCCGGGGCGGCTTTCGAAGACGAATTTCTCGCGGCGGTAAGCCGGGAAATCGCGCACTTCCAGCGTTTGCGCCCGTAGGGGCGCTCCCGTTTCCGGAAATCCTCCCAGCAACTCCGTCAGCTTGGCTCGCAGCCGCGACTGCCACACTTCGGCCTGTTGGCGGTTTCGCGCGCGGAAGGTCAGCCGCAGGGGCGCCGATTCATAAAGTTTACGGGTGTAAAGAACGGGATCGAATGCCGCCGTATCGACCTTCCCTTCGAAGCCTTCCAGCGCCCCGCCGTACTTAGTTTGCGCGCCGGCGCGCGCGGCAGGCAATAAAGCTGCACTTCCGGCAGCCGCCAGTTTGCCGAGTTCTCTTCGTGTCATTCGGATTGCGCCCCACTTGCTTCGCCACTGCGTTTTGCGATACCAATTATATCCCGGAGGCTTTCCATGAAGAGATTAGCGATTCTGGCGCTGGCTCTGGCCGCGCCCATATTTGCGGCCGACGACGGCGCGATGTTCGGCAAGCACTGGCAGACCGCCAGGGAATTCACGCTGGCGGTGGCCGACGCCATGCCCGCCGCCGACTACAACTACAAGCCGAACGATGAAGAGATGAGTTTCGGCAAAGTGATGGTGCACATCGCCATGGCCAACAACCGGGCGTTCGCCACGGTCAGCGGTCTGAAGGCTCCCGAGGCGCCGGAGAAAATCGCGGCGGCTTACAAAGATCCCAAGGGCACGTTCGACAAGGAGAGCGCCATGCAGTTCATGCGCGATTCGTTCGACTTCTGCGCCAAGGCGCTGGCCGAGATCACCCCGGATAAGCTGGATGCCATGACCGGACCGATGACCGGGCGCGAGCGGCTGTGGGCCTACTTCACGCATACCGCGCATCATCGCGGGCAGGCGGAAGTGTATCTGAGGGTCAAGAATATCAAGCCGCCGGACTACCGGTTCTGACCTTTTTGAGGAACACGCGCAAGACGGGGCGACCCGCGCGGGCAGTTATGCGAAGGCATTGAGGCGTCCACGGGCCTTTGCGGGCTAGCTAGTCCGCCACCGCGCGCGCCACCAGGCGAGTGGCCGAGGCATCGTAGAGCGTGCCGTCCAGGCTGCCGAAGAGCCTCACGTCCGTAAAACCCGCGCGCTCCAGCAGCGTAGCCAGTTCCTGCCCGGAATACAGATTGTGCTCGAATGTGAAGTGCCGGGCGCGCTCGCCTTCCACCAGCAGCCACTCGACGCGGATGCGCCCCCAGCCGGGCAGGGGATGGTAGTGGCTGACATGGATCTCGCCGCTGGGCCAGAGATCCCAGCGCGTCGCACCCTGCGGTATGAGATACTCCTTGCTCAGCACGTCGATGACGAAGACGCCGCCCTTCTTTAAACTGGCGCGGACGTTGCGCAGCACCGCCAGATCCTCGTCCCGGGAATCGAAATAGCCGAATGAAGTAAACAGGCTCAAGGCCAGGTCGAAGGCTCCGGGGCGCACAAACTCGCGCATATCGCTCTCCACGAACTCGATTTCCGTGTCGGCGCTTCTTTCGCGCGCCTTGCTCAGTAGAAATGGGGAGCGGTCCACGCCGGTGACTTTGAAGCCTTTTTGCGCCAGGACCAGGGCATGCCGCGCCGGACCGCAGCACAGATCCAGAACGCAGCCGGAGGCGACGCCGGCCAGTGCAAGCACGCGCTCGACCTCACCGGGCGCAGCCGCCATTTTGCGCTCGTTAAACATATATGGATAGAAGGTTTGCCAGAAGGCTTCATTCTCAAACCACGGCATCCCGCTACTATACCCGACCGCTCGCCGGCCGGCATGTGGCAACATGAGAATTGCGCATCCTGCTGGCCCACAATTCGCACTACTATCCGTCGTTTGGCGGCGGCGACAAATCCAACCGCCTGCTGATGGAGTCGCTGGCGGCCAGGGGCCACGCCGTGCGCGTAGTGGCCCGCGTAGAACATTTCGGCGAGCCGGCGCATGCCGCGCTGGTTAGCGAGCTGGCCGCCCGCGGCGCCGCTCCGGACACGCAGCAAGGCGCCGATATCGAGTTCCGGCTGAATGGCGTGGATGTCCGCATCCTGACGCGCGACCCTAACCTGCGCTCCTATTTCGCGGCGCAAGTACGCGCATTCGATCCCCAGATCATCATCGCTTCAACCGACGATCCCGCCCACCTGATGCTGGCGGTCGCCCTGCGCGCCCCGCAGGCGCGCGTGGTGTACCTGGTGCGGGCCACCGTGGCGCTCCCGTTCGGTCCGGACAGCGGCTTGCCGAGTGATTTCCACAGCGGGGCGCTGCGGCAGGCCGACGGCATCGTGGCGGTGAGTGAATACGTGGCGCAATACACGCGCCAGTGGGGCGGCGTGGATGCCGTCCACGTGCCCATCTCGCTGCTCGACCCCGGCGGGCATCCGCAGTTGGGCCGCTTCGAGAATCGCTTTGTGGGCATGGTGAATCCGTGCGCGGTGAAGGGCATTTCCATCTTCCTGGCGCTGGCCGAGCGATTTTCCGCAGTGGAGTTTGCGGCCATTCCCACCTGGGGCACCACCGCGGCGGATTTCGCGGCGCTCGGAAAGCTGCGCAACGTTTCGGTGCTCGCGCCGCGCGATGATATGGACGATCTGCTGCGGCAGATGCGCGTCATGCTGGTGCCGTCGCTGTGGGCCGAGGCCCGCTCGCGGGTGATTCTGGAAGCCATGTCGCGCGGCGTTCCGGTAATGGCCAGCGCCGTGGGTGGACTCACGGAAGCGATGCTCGGCGTCGACTATCTGCTGCCGGTGAATCCGGTGTTGCTCTATCGCCCCATGGTGGACGAGTTGATGGTGCCGGCTGTGGAAATTCCGGCGCAGGATGTGGGACCCTGGGCGGCGGTGCTCGAACGCCTGTTGACCGATCGCGCGCATTACGAGGAATTGTCGGCGCGATCCCGCGGCGTAGCTCTGGACTATGCGCGCAACCTGCACGCGGGCCCGTTCGAAGCTTATCTCGAAAGGGTTCTGGCGGCTCCCCGAAAGCGTCCGGAAACCCACCGGCCGGGCGCCCGCGCGGCCCTTTCCGACGACCGGCGGCGGCTTCTGGCACTGCGTCTGAGGCGGGCGGGCACCCATGTGGGTCACTGAGGCGCCGGGCGAGGATCGGGGCGCGCTGGCCCGCCGCGCGACGAAGATGGCGCGCGCCGCCCTGCCGGGTGTGGACATCGAAATCCTCTGGGACGGGATATGGATTCGGCGTGTGGGCCCGGATTACTTCCCGGATCCCGACATATTCCGCGTCGCTGAACCCAATTGGGACCGCTGGGCGGGGCAGGCCCGCAAGCATCTCGCCGACGCCCAGGATTACTGGTTCCATCTGTACAAGCCGCAAGTCGGCGACACCATCGTGGATATCGGAGCCGGCCGCGGCGAAGATGTGTTCGCGTTTGCGCGCGCGGTGGCGCCGGGTGGGTATGTCTGGGCCATCGAGCCGCATCCGGTTTCATTCGCGGCGCTCGCGAAGCTCTGCGAGCTCAACCGGCTCACCAACGTCACGGCGCTGAACTGCGCGTGCATGGACACGGCCGCCGATTTACAGATTGAGACCCTGCCGGTGTGGGAGTCCAGCTACGTTCGCGCAGGCCCGCCCACCATCACCAGCCACCCGGTGAGGGGCGTGCGCTTCGACGATCTGGCCGCTGAACACGGCATCGGGAACATCGATTTCCTGAAGATGAACATCGAGGGCGCCGAGCGGCAGGCCTTACCCGGATGCCGGCATTCGCTCAGCCGGGCGCGGTTCGTATGCATCGCGGCGCACGACTTTCGTGCGGCCCGCGGCGAAGGCGAAGAATTCCGCACGCTGGATTTCGTGAAACAGTTTCTCGCCGCCGCCGGCTTTGACATCGTCACGCGCGAAGACCCGCGCTATTATGTGCCGTATCACGTGCACGGAGTGCGGCGGGGCGAGATCACTTTGCCGGCAAGCGCGCCGCGATGAAGTCCGCTACGCGCGTCGCCGCGGGCGGGTCCAGGTTCGATAGCACCGCTACGACGTAACCGGAATCCGGCGAGAACTTCAGGTCACCGTTCATCCCGGGCGCGCCGCCGCCATGGCCCACCCAGCGCACGCCGCCGGCCCTAACATCGGAGAAACCATAGGCGTACTTGCCGCCGGGCCCTCTCCCGATTTTGCCGGTGGTGAGCAGCTCCGTATATTCGGCGTTAAGCAGCTTGTGTTCCATCACGGCGTTGGCGAACGCCACCAGGTCCGCGACGGTCGAGTAGCCTCCGCCGGCCGAGGTGCCGCGCACCGGCAGGGTATCGTTATTCGGCTTCCATTTACCGTCTTGGTGCATGTAGCCGACGGCCCGCCCCTCTACCTTCTCCTCTTCCGGAAGCGAGTCCGTGCGGGTCATACCGGCCGGCTTGAAGACATGCTCGTGCACGTAATCGTAGTAACTCTGCCCGGATACCTTCTCCACCAGCACGCCCAGGAGGATGAACCCGTAGTTACTATAGTCGAACCGCGCGCCCGGCTCGAATTGCGGCGCCCGTTTGCCATACAGCGCCACATAGTCGGAGAGCGTGCGCAGGGTCAGGCGATTCTTATCGAACTCCGGACCGAAGATGTCGCCCGTTCCGCCCGAGTGCGTGAGCAGGTGGTGTACGGTCACCTTGGCGGCGATCTCCTTATTCGGATAATCGGTCAGGTATTTGCCGAGGGGATCCGTCAGTTTCAGCTTGCCGGCTTGCGCGAGCTGGAGCACCGCGGTGGCCGTGAACATCTTGTTCATGGAGCCGATGCGAAAGCGCGTGTCCAGGCGGTTGGCGACCTGGCGTTCCCGGTCGGCCAGCCCCTCCGCGGTGGAGAAGATCGCCTTTCGTCCCCTGGCGATGGCCACGGCGCCCGAGAACTGATCCGCTGTCATGCGCTTCTGGATTTCCGTCCGCAGCGCCGCGAGGGCATCCGGCTCGCTGAGGCGGGCAGGGGCGGGCACGTCGGCCGTGGGCTGGATCAGTTCCAGGCCGAACGATTTGATCTGGTGCGGCGGCGCCGCATCCACTTCCAGCGTGAAGCGGGCGATGTTATCGGAGTCCTTCTCTTTCACCAGGCCGGTCAGGGTGGTTGCCGCCGACTCTTCGATCTTCTTGAGATCGAAACCGCCGGTCATGCGCCGGAAGTCCATGGTCTGGTCGATGTGGCCCGCTGCGTCGGGATCGTTCTCTTTCTGGAACTTCTGGATCTCGTCTTTTTGCCCGCGGTTGAAGACCTCCAGCCAGTGGCTGAACTGCCTTCCGGCAGGCGTATCCGGGATGGTGGGTGTTTGGGCGGCGAGCAGGCTACAGACGGCCGCCAGCAGCAGGGATCTTCTTTTCATAATCAGAAACCTAACCGATACCATTTTTTCTTTGACGGCGCGGGCTCCGGGTCGAGCAGCTCGATCTCCCGTCCGGTAATGACGGCCGCGGGAGCGGTGGTAAAGAGCATTTCCGCAATCATGGAGCTCCAAGTCTTTTCGACGTGCTGGTAAGCGTCGCGTAACGCCGGCGTGCGGTACTTGGTATCGTGCGCGTCGCTGGCGACGAAATGCACCAGGCGCCGGTTCATCAAATCCGTGGCCACCGACCGGGCTGCTTTTCCAAAGGTCCCCAGCAGCGATCCGGCGGTAACCTGCACCAGCGCGCCGCGCTCCACCCAGGAGCTCAATTGGTCCAGGCGGCTGTGCAGCAAGCCGTTGCGCTCGGGATGGGTGATGATGGGCGTGAGCCCGGCTCCCTGAAGACGGTCGAAGATATCCTGCGTCGTGCGCGGGATGAGCAGGTCCGAGAATTCCACCAGGAGATAACTCAGATGATTGACGGCGTATTTGGCGGGATTCTGCAGCGCGTCGTTGATGTTCTCCAGGGTCAAATGGAAGTCGCAGCCGCGGTGTATGCGCGGGACCGGGCCGGCGGCGGCCTGGACTTCGGCGATCCGCCGGCCGATCAGATCGGGATCGAACGTGAATTCGGTATTGGCATGCGGCGTGGCCACAATATCCGTGGTGCCGGATTCAGCAGCCAGGCGGAGCATCTCCACGGAGTCGTCCAAAGTTCTGGCCCCGTCGTCGAGGCCATACAGGATATGGCTGTGGATATCGACCACTTCTGAATGCTACTACACGCCGCGCAACGGCGGTAGCACATTTCCCGGCAGACGATAACCCATTTTGGCCCGCTTTTCATCAGGGCCGGTCGATGAAGTCATCCCGCGTAAAAACCGGTCAGAGGCGTGGAATGCCACGCGCGCAGGCTTGCCCGGCGGAATATCGGGAAACGACCCATTGAAAGAAAATGTCAGTGGCACAACCTTTGTAACCCTGTCGACCTCGCAAGTATCAACCCGACCACATGATGCCGCGCCCCGAACCGCTGGATTTTAGCTTCCGATCTGTAGCGCGTGCTCGAACCTGTGAAATTCCTGTGCACGGCACGCGGCCGGGCGCTGTGGGCGGCGCCGCGGACCCCCCAAGTAACCGTTTCGGCAACCGTTAACCGACCCCTAAATACTTGTGCGGCGCTGCGTTGAAAGCACACCCTCGAAGCAGGAGGGAAATATGCGCGGAACATTTTGGGGACTGCTGTTAGTTCTTATCCCGTCGGCCATCCAGGCGGCGGAGCTCACCGGAATTCAAGAAAAAGACACGATTACGCTGCTTGCAAATGCCAAGGCCAGCCGCACCGACCGGTATTTTGCGCGTTCGGAGGTGCAATATCTGCGGGCCTTGGGCATGATCGAGGAGGCATCCGGGGCGCAAAGCCCGGATTTGACACCGGCTTTAAATGGTCTGGCCGAATTGTACTTCGATTGGGGACGCTACACGGAAGCCGAAGCCCTATTACGGCGGTCCGCCGCGTTGGTGGAAGCTACTCTGGGGAACGGCCACCCGCTGCGGGCTACGGCGCTGCAGGATCTGGCGGCGATCTATCATGTGCAAGGGCAATACGCCAAAGCGGAGACACTTTACCGACAGGCCCTGGCGATTCGCGAATCGGCACTCGGGCCGAACCATCCTTTTGTAGCGGTCACGCTGGCCGATCTGGCCGAACTGCAGCGGGCGCGCGGCAACTACGATAGCGCCGCGGCGTTCTATTCCCGCGCGGTGCAAATCCGGCAGGATGCATTTGGCAAGGACGATCCGCGGGTGGCGGATACTCTGGCCAACTACGCGGCGGTGCTACGCAAGAGCTGCCACCGGCACGAGGCGGCTACCGCCGAGGCGCGCTCACGAGCAATTTTGGGTCACGCGGCCTTCAGTTCCCAAGGCTCAGACGCTGCAACAACGCATTGAACCGCGGGTCGGAGCGCAGATTGTCGTAAGCGGGCATGACCTTAGAATATGCCAGCAGCGGGCTGCGCTCCTCGCGGGCCTTCTCTAACCACTGGAAGGCGCGGTCCTTATCGCCGATGCCGGCGTACATCTGCGCGGCGTAACAGGACTTGCCCGGGCGGCGCGAGTGCGCACAACGGTCGATCCAGCCCTGCACCAGGGCGTGCGCTTCCGCCGAATGGCCTTGTTGGGCAGCCAGGCGCGCACGGTCGGCGGTATCGTCATCGAACTCCGGGAAGACGGCGCGCATCGATTGAATAACACCTTGCGCCGCTTCCGGCCGGCCTCTCGCGACTTCCACGCCATGAAGCTCTTCATAGGCGTGGTAGAACGAAGGCTCCAACTCGATGGCTTTCTTGAACTGTTGGATCGCCGAATCGTATTCGCGCCGGTAGGCGTAAACCATGCCGGCGGCGGTTACCTTATATGGCGAGAGCGGATCCACAAGCAAGGCGCGCTGGATGTCAGCCATGGCTTCGTCCAGCCTGCCGAGCGGGGCCAGATACGTGATGCTGTATGCAAAATGTGCGTCGGCGTCGCCGGGACTAAGATCCAGGGCGCGCTGGAACTCGCGCTGCGCGCCCGGCCAGTCCCAGTCGTACAGTGCTTTCACGTATCCGAGCGACACATGCGCGGCGGCCAGAGTGTCATCGAGTTGTAACGCGTGATGGGCGGCATCCCGCGCCTGTGGCATGGCTTCGTTCGCCGCGGTCCAGCCGAATACGGCCAGCCAGGTGTAGCAATCCGCCATGCCGGCATACGCCGGCGCGTAACGTTGGTCCTTGGCGATGGCCTGCTGGAAATATTCGATGCCCTTGCGCGCGGCTTCCGGACGCCACTTGTTCAGGTGAAACCGGCCCTGCAAATAGAGGTTGTAGGCGTCCAGATCCGCAGTTGATGACCGGACTAACCGGCGGCGGGGATCGCCCGCCACATGCACCTCCAGCGCCTGCACGATGGCGCGCGAAATTTCATCCTGCACTGCAAATACGTCCGCCACGCGCCGATCGTACGTTTCCGACCACACGTGATAGCCGTCGGCCACCGTGCTCAATTGAGCCGTAATGCGCAAACGATCGCCGGAACGCTGCACGCTCCCTTCGAGTACGTTGGCGACGTTCAACTGATGGCCCACAGCGCGAATATCCGGGTTCTTGCCCTTGAACTGAAACGCCGAGCCGCGCGCCACCACGCGCAGGCCCTGGACCTTGGTCAGTGCATCGATCAAGTCGTCGGTCAGGCCATCGCTGAAATACTCGTTCTCCTTCTCGGAGCTCAGATTCACGAAGGGCAGCACCGCGATGGAGGAAGAACCCGGAGCGGTGGATAAGGGACGCGGTCTCCTGGCCAGCAGGTAACCGCAGATCAGGACCGCCAGAGCGACTGGCGGAACGATCAAGCGCCAATCGGCGAACCGGGAGCGCTTCGGGGCCGGCGGCTCGATCTCCGGCACGTGGAGCGCCTCAAAGCAGGGCAGGTAGCCGCCCTTTGGCAGATCAATCCGGACCGAGTCTTCGCTGCCTTCGGACTCGTAGTACTCCTTGAGCCGGGACCGCAGCTTGACCGCCTCAACCCGGACCACACCATCCAGGCGCGGGTCATAAGCCGGTTTCCGGCCGAAGACTTCGACGCCGACGAGCGTTTCCTTGAGTTGATGGCCGGCCAGCGCCTCCTCTACGATAAAGCGCAGGAAGCGGCTCTGCCGCTCGGCTCCGGTAAACAAATTGCTGGAAAGGATTTTATCCAGGTGCGCGCGGACAGACTCCGGCGACGGTTTAGCGTTCAGGCTAGCCGCTACGGTTCGGTCCTGTTCCCCAGCGGAGGTGGGCACAGCCTTAATTGGATGATACGAGTCCGTGAAAGGTTCAGTTCATTTAGCCATCCAGGCGCTGGACAATGGCCGTCATCTCGCAGTACACTATTCAGAGACAGCGAATTCCGATTGGTTTTAACCTCTATCCTCGATTTCACTCAACCGCGCAGCGCGGGACGCCAACACGCATCTTCCTTCGCGTGCGTGGCGAATTGTGAAGCAGCCCCCCAATAGCTTACATGGTTCCAGGCAGAAACTTACCTCCTCGCAGACCAGCACGTAGAGAGAATGTGAACGAGTCCATTCGCGCGCGTGAAGTGCGCGCAGTGTTCCCGGATGGGACGGCCGAAATCATGCCTACCGCCGCCGCGCTGCGCAAGGCGCAGGACATGGGACTCGATCTGGTGATCGTTTCGCCGACCGCGGTGCCGCCCGTGGCCAAGGCGGTGGACTACGGGCACTATCAATACGAGCAGAAGAAGAAGCAGCACGAAGCCAAGAAAAAACAGCATGTCGTCCAAGTAAAGGAGCTGAAGTTCCGCCCCAATACAGACGACCACGATTACGACTTTAAGAAAAATCACGCCATTCGCTTCCTGCAGGAAGGCAACCGGGTTAAAGCCGTGGTGCAATTCCGGGGCCGGGAAATCGCCCATTCGGAATTAGGGCGCAAACTGCTTACGCGCTTCGCCGCGGATCTGGCCGCGTACGGCAGCGTAGAAAGCGCTCCGCGCATGGAAGGCCGCAACGCCCACGTGCTGATCAGTCCCACCAAGGGCGCCAAGGGCTAGCCGAGAATCACCAGCCTCCAATATCTTTGGCGTCGAAGGTCTGGCTTTGATGCTAAAATGCAAGGATTAGCCCATGTACAACGCCTTCTTCGGTTTCACCGAGAATCCCTTCAACATGAGCCCGGACCCGTCATTTCTGTTCCGGAGCGCGCATCATGAGGAAGCTCTCGCCAACCTGATTTATGGCGTCCAGAGCCGCAAGGGATTCGTGGTCCTCACAGGCGAGGTGGGCACCGGCAAGACCACCATGCTGGAATGCCTGCGCGATTTCCTGAGCTCCCAGCAGATTACCTACGCATCGCTGTTTAATTCCAGATTGAATGTGCAGGAATTTTTCGAGATGGTGGCCTATGACTTCGGCCTGCGCTGCGCGCGCACTTCGAAGACCGAGGTGCTGGTGGCGCTGAGCGAGATGATCATCGAGCGCGCCAACCTGGGACGCACCACGGTGCTAATCGTAGATGAGGCGCACAACCTGGACTGGGATGTGCTCGAAGAAATCCGCCTGTTGGGCAACCTCGAGAATCGCCGCGGCAAGATGCTGCAAATTCTGCTGGCCGGCCAGCCGGAGCTGGACCGCAAGCTGGAAGCTCCTGAGTTCCGCCAGCTCAAACAGCGTATCGCCCTGCGCTGTGTGCTCCGGAATTTTCAACTGGAAGAGACACTGGCGTATGTGCACTACCGCCTGCGGCGTGCCGGAATGAAAGATCAAACGGTCTTCCCTGCCACGATTCTGCGCGAAATTCATTTTCGTACCCAGGGAATTCCCCGGTTGATTAACGCCATGTGCGATAACCTGCTCCTCACGGCCTTTGCCCTGGAGGCCAAAACCGTCGAGCCAGCCATGGTGGACGAGGTTACCACTGACATGCGGCTACAATGGCCTGTCCAACGACCATTCTTAGCCGAGGATAGTTACGCCGAGCGGACCATCAGAGAGCAGCGGCAGTACGCCACGGGCGATCAGGCTTCGCTGCTCGGTTAGCGTTTGGCTAACTTTTTGTCTGCACATCGTTAGTAATCTCCCATCCAAATACGACTATTCCTATTATTGTCCTCGAGTACTAGAGGAATTAGGATACACTTCGAGTGAAAGTTGACAGGATCCGCTCCGGCATGGAAAAAATCAGCCTGAGTTCGGATAGCACCCGGATGATAACTACTGGCTAATACGCTAGTACTGGATTCCGGCAAAGGGAGATGGACATGAACGTATTCTCGAAGTCTCGGTTGGTTCGTTTAGCATTGTGCGCCGCGATCCTCCTGGCGACCGGCGCCTGCGCATTTGCCGCGGGTACACAAGTTTCCCATGGACCCACGTTTCCCCCGGACCCGTGGGACGGCAAAGTCATGCACGGCCCCACTTTTCCGCCTGATCCTTGGGATGGTAAAGTAGCGCATGGCCCAACGTTCCCGCCCGATCCTTGGGACGGCAAGACCGTTTAATCGGCACTGCCGCGCAGTTCTCGGGCAATTGAAGGGCCTCCAGGCGATGCAGAATGGAGATGGCTCTTCAATATAGCGCTTGGGCCATCGGCCTATCGCTGAACGTGCTGGTGATCTCCACCATGATGCGTGGAGCCTACCGGCAATACCCATTTGTCTTCGTCTACTCCGTGGCCCTGTTCGCCTCCACCGTGACTGAGATCGGCTTGCAGAATGCCCCCAAGACGGTGCGCGCGGGCTACTACTGGACCGACGAGGTGATTCTGGATGTCCTGGTGTTTTTCCTGGTCATTGCCTTCATCGACCAGGCTGCCCGCTACTCCAAACAGAAAGTAATCGAGCGCCGCTGGCTGGTCCTCGGCGCGGCCGCTATCATGGCCATTTCGTTCGCGGTGCGCCGCAGTCCGCATCTGAATCGTCAGATGACACTCGTCAGCCGAGACTTGAACATCTGCGCCGCTATCCTGGACTTGATCCTCTGGACGCTGCTGGCAGCGGCACGCCGTCCCGACCGGCGCCTGATGCTGCTCAGCGGCGGACTCGGACTCCAACTCACCGGCGCCATCATGGGACAATCGCTGCGCCACCTGTCGCGCAGCCTGTTTATGGCGGGAACGCTGCTCGAAGTCTGTACGGGCTTCCTGGGCCTGTATGTCTGGTTCCGGGCGTTGCGCAGCGCGCCCGTTTCCACAGAACTCTCCCGCATAAAAAAGGGGCAGGTTCCGGAGGAACCCACCCCATGCTGAACGACGGCTATTGCGCGAGCCGACGATACTACTGCTGTGACTGCGCCGGTTGCGATTGCGATTGCAACTGCGAGACGGAATAACTCTCGTCGGCGCTGAATACCTTGATTTCCACGCGGCGGTTCTTGGCGCGTGCCGCGCGGGTGTGAGCGTCATCCACGGGCTTCTCCTGGCCCAACCCGATCATGTGAATGCGGAAAATCGGGATGTCATGCTTGGCGACCAGATACTCCACCACGGCATCGGCGCGCTTGCGGCTGAGCATTTCGTTGTAGCTCTTGGAGCCGGTGCGATCCGTGTAGCCTTCCACCGCGATAAAGTAGCGCTTGTTCTTCGAGGCGCTGGATACCATATTGTCCAGGTCATCGCGATCCTTTGCGGTGAGCGTGGACTTGTTGAATGCAAACGGAACGGTCAGATCCGCCACCTGCTTGTAGTCGTCCAGGTTGGAGACCACCTGCCGCAGGCTATGGATCTCTTCCGAATCCTTGCTGGCCAAGTCCGAGGCCTGGGTGGCCTTGCCCATGGCGTCCTTGGCGCTGTTCTGAGCGGTCATAGCTTGCTCTTTGGCCGCACTGATGCCGCCCTGTGCCCGCTCATCCACACCGTTGATGTTCGCCGTCAAATCAGTGCGGTTTTTCTCGATGTCCTGACCATTTTTGTTGGTCTGTTCGCCGACTTGGTCCACCTTGGCTTGGATCGGCGCTGTCGTATTTTGCACGTACTTCTTGGTCGCGCAACCGCCAGTGAGAAGCGTCGCCGCCAGGATGCCCGCGCTGAAAATGGTGCGTGTCATAAAGTTAACTCCCGGCGCTCTGGATAGCAATTGGCAGGCCTATTCCGATGCATCTTACTTATCAACTACTTAGACTTAATTAGCGGTGATGATTCGCACACCTATTTACTATCTGTGCAAACTTTACCGGGTCGCGGGGCATTATGCAATCTTAATGAGGGCGCCCCCGGCGTGATATGTTTTACAGGTGATGAAAGGCTCGATAGTCCTCCTTGTCGTTGCGGCGACGGCATTAATGGCGCAGGATACACGCTATCCAGCGGACGGCAGCCAGATTCCCGGCCCTGGCCGGCGGTCCATCCCGGATTGGGTTGCGGAGTTGAGTGAATGGCAGATGGCTGCCGGAGAGGAGCATGAAAGCTGGATCAACGACCTCCGCCAGTGGCGGCGTGAGCGCCTCATCCGCATGGGTTACGACGATGCGGAGTACCGCCGTCCCGAGCTGCTGTGGACGCAACGGAACTTCATTCAGCCCCAGATGATGGCGGAGGAGCGTTTCTTCTACGATCCGGCTGCCGGAAAGTACACGGTGGACCGCTACCTGGACGACGTCGAAAAACGCTATGGTGGCATCGACAGCGTGCTCATCTGGCACGTGTATCCCAATATAGGCATCGACAACCGCAACCAGTGGGACCTGGCTCGCGACCTTCCCGGCGGCATTTCGGCCTTGCACAAGATGGTGGAGGAGTTCCATGGGCGCGGCGTTCGTGTCTTTTTTCCCACTATGCCGTGGGATACCGGCACGCGGGATGTCGGACAACCTTACTGGGAACCGGCCGCCAGACTGATGGCTGAGACCGGCGCCGATGGCATCAACGGCGATACCTTCGACGGGATTCCACGCTCGTACCGCACCGCCTCCGACCAGACCGGCCACCCGGTTGCGCTGGAGCCGGAGGGATCCCCGCGCGCCGACGAACTCCTGATGTGGAACAACCAGAGCTGGGGCTACTGGAAATATCCGTTCGCGCCCATGGTCAGCAAGTTGAAATGGCTCGAGCCGCGCCACATGATCAACGTCTGCGACCGCTGGGCGCGCGACAAGACGGACAACCTGCAAGCCGCATTCTTCAACGGCGTGGGCTACGAGAGTTGGGAGAATATCTGGGGCATTTGGAACCAGATCACGCCGCGCGACGCGGAAGCGCTACGGCGGTTGGCGTTCATCGAGCGCCAGTTCGCTGATCTGCTGGTCAGCCGCGATTGGGAGCCTTACGCGCCTGCTCTGCAATACGGAGTTTTCGCGACCCGCTTTCCCGGCGAAGGACGAACGCTTTGGACGGTGGTCAATCGCAATGAATATGATGTGAACGGCGAGCAGATCGAGGTGCGCCGGGAGGGGGTGCGCTACTACGATCTCTGGAATGCCGTGGAATTGACGCCGCACAATGGAAGGCTGAGCTTTCCTCTGGAGGCCAAAGGCTATGGCGCCGTGCTGGCCGTTACGGACGGCAAGGTTCCCCGGATGCGGGCCGGCGTGCCTCTGGCCAGCCTCTCGAACGAATGGAAGTTTCTGCCGCAGCACATCGTGGATATTGCGCCGGCCAAAGCGCCCGCGGGACTGCCTCCGGGGATGGTGCGGGTGCCGGCCGGCGAATTTGATTTCGCGGTCGCCGGCATCGAGATCGAGGGTTTCAACTGGATCGGGCTGGACGTGCAATATCCCTGGGAAGATGCGCCGCGCCGCCAGCACCACCACCGGCTGTCGATGAAATCGTTTTATATCGACAAGTATCCGGTGACCAATGCGGATTTCAAGATGTTTCTGGATGCCGCGCGCTACCAGCCGCGGGACATCCACAACTTCCTGAAAGACTGGCACAACGGGGCCTATCCGGATGGCTGGAGCAATAAGCCGGTGACCTGGGTGTCATTGGAAGACGCGCGCGCCTACGCCGCCTGGGCCGGCAAACGCCTGCCACACGAATGGGAATGGCAATACGCGGCGCAGGGCACTGACGGGCGTTGGTATCCCTGGGGAAATGCATGGGACGCGCGCGCGGTTCCCACACCCTACAAGGGCCGCGACCTGACTGGTCCCGCGGATGTCACCGCGCATCCGGGCGGCGCGAGTCCGTTTGGCGTGATGGATATAACCGGCAACGTTTGGCAGTGGACCGACGAGTTCATTGACGACCACACCAGGGCGGCCATCGTGCGGGGCGGAAGCTACTACCAGCCGCAAGGTTCGATGTGGTATTTTCCGCAGGCCTACAAGCTGAACGAGCACGGGAAGTATTTGCTGATGGCGCCGGCCAAGGACCGGGCCGGCACGCTGGGCTTCCGCTGTGTGCTGGATGAGTAGTCCGGTGGCCGCGACCTGGCAGTCGGACTAAACTGGATGGAACCGCCATGAAACACTCATTGAACGTTGCCGCCCTCGCCCTGTTGTCCGTGCTGGCCGCGCGGGCGCAAAGCACCGATAACACCGCATTACAGGCGCTGCTCGCCGAAGTCCATCAGTTAAGGCTGATGGTGGAGAAATCGGTGTCGCTGGGACCCCGCATGGAGCTTCTTTTGAAGCGCGCGCAAATGCAGGACCAGAAGGTTGCCCGCATTGCGCAGCAGTTGGACGAAGTCCGCAAGCAAATCGCTGGGGAGACTGCCCGGCAAGCCTCGGACGCGGAGAGGCTGGCCAAGATCGAGCAGGACCTTTCCATCGAAACGGATGCCGAACACCGCAAGCAGCTCGAAGAGGTGCGGGCGGGTTTGAAGATGGCCGCCGGCAACGGTCCCGATCCGCAATTAAGAGCGCGCGAGGGCGAACTTGCCAGGTCCCTCCAGACCGAGCAGGCCCTTCTCGACGAACTCAACGGCAAGCTGGACGGCATCGAACGCCAACTGGAATCGCTCCCCGCGCGCTGATTATGGCTCCCGCGCCAGTCCACCAGCCAGCCGGTCCCGTGCTGGAGCGGGCATCGAATGTTCCGCGCTGGATATTGATGCCGAGTCGCGGGCCGCGCGCCACCGCAAGGCTGGGCGATACGCGCGGCTGCGCTTCGCCGATTCCGGCAAGGGAATGGCCGCTAAAACCCCGCCGCGCGCGTACAATACAGGGTTATGATCGCAATCCTGCGCGGCGTGCTGATCGAGAAACATCCGAACCAGGCGGTGGTCGATGTGGGCGGAGTGGGTTACGACGTAACCATCCCGGTCTCCACCTACGCGCATCTGCCGGAGGCCGGCTCCGAGCTACGCCTACGCATCCACACGCACGTACGAGAAGATGCCCTGGCGCTCTTCGGCTTTCTGACTCAGGACGAGAAATCGCTGTTCGAAAAGCTGATCTCGGTCAGCGGCATCGGTCCCAAAATGGCCATGGCGGTGCTCTCCGGTATTCCCCCCGCGGAGCTGATCTCCAGCATCCGGCGCGGCGAAGTGGACCGGCTGGTGCGCATCCCGGGCGTCGGTAAGAAGACTGCCGAGCGCATGGTATTAGAGCTCCGCGACAAAATGCCGGCCCCCTCCGGCGAAGAGCCCCTGCCTTCCGGGGGCGCTCCGGCCGCGGTGCTCACGTCCGTGGAGCAGGATGTGCTTTCCGCCCTGCTCAACCTCGGCTGCGCGCGTCCCGCCGCCGAAGCGGCCGTGCGCAAGGCCCGCGTGGGCGGCGCGCCTCCCGCGCCCGACACCGGCTTCGAACCGTTGTTCCGGCGCGCTCTCGAACTGGTACGGTAAGCTGAAAACGAATGCCCGATCGGGAACTTGTCTCCGGCGTCCGCCAGCCCGAGGATGCCCAGTTTGAAGCGGGACTCCGCCCGCGCAGCCTCGCCGACTTCGCCGGCCAGAAGAAGCTGAAGGACAACCTCTCCATCGCCATCGAGGCAGCCAAGCAGCGCGGCGAAGCCATGGATCATGTTCTGCTGTACGGCCCTCCCGGCCTGGGCAAAACCACGCTTGCCTGCATCATCGCCGAAGAATTGCAGGTGCCCATCACCAATACCTCCGGCCCTGTGCTGCAGAAGAAGCTGGACCTCAGCGGCATCCTCAGCAATGTCCGCGCGCGCCAGGTGTTTTTTATCGACGAGATCCACCGCCTGATGCCCGATATCGAGGAGATGCTGTATTCGGCCCTGGAAGACTTCCGCATGGATATCCTGATCGGGGCCGGTCCCGGCGCCCGCACCCATTCCATGCCTCTGCCGCACTTTACCGCTATCGGCGCGACCACGCGGCAGGGGCTGATCAGCGCGCCCCTGCGCGGACGGTTCGGCCTGGTGCTGCGGCTCGATCCTTACGCCGTCGACGAGTTGCAGGTCATCGTGGAGCGCTCGGCGCGCCTGCTGGGAGTGGCCATCGACGACGATGCGGCCGAGGAGATCGCGCGCCGCTGCCGGGGCACACCGCGCATCGCCAATCGTCTGCTGCGCCGCGTGCGCGACTACGCGCAGGTGCGCGCCGACGGCCGTATCACCCAGGCCGTCGCGCAGACCGCCCTGAATCTGCTCGAAGTGGATCGCTATGGCCTCGACGAAATCGACCAGAAGATCATGCTGACCATCCTCGAAAAATACCGGGGCGGACCGGTGGGGCTGAACACCATCGCGGCGTCTATTTCCGAGGAGGCCGACACCATCGAGGAAGTGTACGAGCCGTATCTGATTCAGCTTGGCTTTCTGAATCGCACGCCCCGCGGCCGGGTGGCCACCGACGTGGCCTACGACTATTTCCATATCCAGCGCCGCTTTCGCGGTGATCATCCGGCGCTGTTTTAGATGCTATGAAAAAGGTCTACCTGGGCCTGGGATCGAACCTGGGCGACCGCGCGGCCACACTCGCGCAGGCGCTGCACGCGCTCGAATCGCCGCGCCTGCATGTTCTGCGCGTCTCGCCAATTTACGAAACCGAGCCGATGGACGTGCCCGGCCAGCACTGGTTCCTGAACATGGTCGCGGAGGCCGAAACGGACTTGTTCCCTTTGCAGTTGCTCCATCGCATCCACAAAGTGGAGACGGAACTCGGCCGCCGCCGCGTGACGCCCAAAGGGCCGCGCACCATCGATATCGACATCCTGCTCTTCGGGAATGCGGTGGTGGATATGCCGGCGCTCGCCATTCCGCATCCCCGGTATCGCGAGCGGCGCTTCGTGCTGGCGCCGCTTGCGGACCTCGCACCCGATCTGCGCGATCCGGTAACCCGCAAGAGCGTCCGCGAGATGCTGGGAGAACTGCAGGGGCAGGCCGTCCGCAAATACCTGAGCTAAAATCAAACCACAGGCGTGCCCAAGATGTTCCAGGTCAAACGGGTCAGCGGCGTCGGCGACGACACCGCGCGCGCCCGAACCGGCAAGAAATGGGCCGAATGGTTCAAGATTCTGGATGCTGCCGGCGGCCGTATGATGGAGCACCGTGATATCGTGCGGCTGGCCCGCGAGAAGTACGGACTGCCCCTCTGGTGGAGTCAGTTGCTGGCGGTCGGCTACGAACAGCAGCTCGGCAGATACCACCAGCGCCAGCGCGGCGCGCGCTACGACGTGTATCGCAGCCGCAGGTTCACAGCCCCTGTGGACCTGCTGTGGGCTGCCTGGCATGACCCGGCAGCTCTGGCGCGCTGGCTGCCCGGCATAACGTTTCAGGTCCAGCAGTCCATCCCGCACAAGTTGCTGCATCTCGACTGGCCGGACGGCTCGCACGTGACCGCCAGGTTCCTGGACAAGCCCGGCCCTAAGGTAGTAGTAACGCATCACCGGCTGCCGGCCGGCGCCGATCTCAAGGGCATGAAGGATTATTGGCTGGCAGCTCTGCAGCGGTTGCAGGCCGAAGTATCCGGCTGAAGCGCGATACACTCGGCTCTTATGCGGAAAGCAATCCTATGTCTGGCGGCGGCGCTGGCCGCCCTGGCGCAGCAGCGGCAACAGTACAACGATGGCGAAGCGCACGGCGATGCGCCTTATCTGATCGAGGAGGGCTGGAAACCGCTCCTTGATGGACACGATCTGGCCGGCTGGCACGCGCTCAGTTCCCCGCAGAGTGACTGGCTCACCACTCCCGGCGTAATCTGGGACCGGCTGCTGGGCCCCACCCGGCTCTCCGCCATGCCGGGTCCTGGCGACCGCATCCTGAACGGGCTGCGCGGCCGCACCGCCAACCTGATCAGCGATCAGAAGTTCGGCGACATCGAGCTGTACCTGGAGTTCATGCTGGCAAAAGGGTCCAACTCGGGGGTCTACATGCACAGCCTCTATGAATGCCAGATCTTCGATAGCTGGGGATCCACCGAGCCGGTGACTTCGTCGGATGGCGGCGGCATCTACCACCGCTGGATCGACGAGAAAGGCGTCGGCGGATCGGCGCCTAGCCGCAACGCCTCCCGGCGGCCCGGCGAGTGGCAGTCCTACCACATCTGGTTTCGCGCGCCGCGCTTCGATGCGTCCGGCAAGAAGATCGGGAACGCCAGGTTCATTCACGTGGTATTTAACGGCCTGTCCGTGCAGAACAACGTCGAAGTGGACGGTCCAACCCGCGCGGCTAATAACATTCCCGAGGCGGCCGAAAATCCCATCATGCTGCAAGGCGACCACGGGCCGGTAGCGTTTCGGAATATCTATTGGCGACCGCTGCGAGAGATTATTGAGCGGTAAAATCTTCAATCTCAACGTTGGCACGCCGCGTGCTGTTACTCCGGCCATGAGGGAAGAGATGGCATTTCTCAGATACCGCCGCGAAGTCGTCCAAGGCTGGCCGGACTCAGAGCGAAGAACTGTGTTTCTGACGGGCATTGAGAGCCGCATCGTGAGCCTTACACAAAATGAAGTTCCAGTTCGGAACGGCGTAGATCCGAATCAGTACAGGCCCTTCACCAGCCCGCCATCCACCGCGATCGACACCCCGGTGATATAACTGGCTCGCTCGGAGGCCAGGAAGACCACCAGGTCCGCGAACTCGTCTGGCTGCGCCACGCGACCCACCGCAGTCTCTTTCGCCCAGCGTTTTTCGATTTCCGCCGGATCGGCGTCTTCCCGGGCCGCCAGCCTGTGGCTGAGTTCCACCAGCCTGGCGGTGGCTGTGTAACCGGGACACACGCTGTTCACCAATACGCCGTCGCGCCCGTATTCGTTGGCCAGCGTCTTGATCAGCCCGCTCACCGCCGAGCGCACGGAGTTCGAAAGAATCAAACCTTCCACCGGCTGTTTTACGGAGACCGAGGTGATGGCGATGAACCGTCCCCAGTGTAGCCTTTGCATTGCCGGCAATGTTTCTTTTGCCAGATAGACCGTGCTCATCAGGTTGAGGTCAGCCGCCGCCTTCCAATCTTCGATGGATGTTTCGGCGAAACTCTTGGCGGGCGGACCGCCCGCATTGGCCACGCAAATATCCAGACGGCCGAAGCGTTGTATCACGCTCGCCACGAATCGGCGCACCTGGTCGTGCATCGTGACGTCGACCGCGCTCGCCATTACTTCCACGCCCGTATCGCGCCGGATCTCCTCGGCCGTCGCGTTCAGAGCCGCCGCGTCGCGCGCGCAAAGAGCCAGCCGGGCGCCCTCCTTCGCCAGTCCCCATGCCACCGCCTTACCCAAGCCGCGGCTGGAGGCGGCCACCAGTGCCACGCGGTCCCTGAGTCCCAGATCCATCACGTTACCCGCGGCGCAGATAATGGTCCTGGCCGGTGAGCCAATCCGTGCGAATCGGGCTGAAGATATCGAGGTCCAGCGTGTCTTCGAGCGCCACCGCGCGATGCGGCACGTTTGACGGGATGCGCAGCACCTGGCCGGCCGAAACGACTATCGTGCGGCCTTCCAGCTCGAACTCCAGCGCGCCTTCCAGGATGTAGGTGATCTGCTCGCTCTCGTGATGGTGCTCGGGCACTATGCCGCCTTTGGCGATGAAGACCTGTGCCACCATGGCCTTCTCGCCCGAGATGACTTTGCGCGAGATGCTTGGATTCAATACTTCTTTATCGAGGTTCTCCCACGTGTAATGTTCCATTAGTTTCGCCGCTCGCACCAGTTTACAAACAATTGATCTCCCGCTGATATACCTCGCGTCCATTGCATCGTCTTAACGTTCAGCAGGCTGCGGAAAACGGCCCGGACAGGCCAACGAGGCCGGTCCTAAGAAAGGAACAGCTGTGAACTTACGTAAACGAATCGCACTCAGTCTGGCGCTTGTTACTCTCCTCGGTCTGACGGCCCCGGGAGCCAGCGCCGAAACATTTTCAAAAGGAACCTTCAGCTTGCCCGTACAGGCATATTGGGGCGACACTCTGTTGCCGGCCGGCGATTATACCTTATCTCTGAACCGGGAACTCACGGGGATCGACCTGGTCATGGTGCGTGGCGAAGGTATGTCGGCGACTATTCTGGCGCCAGCGGGCGCCGCGGGAATGTCGGTATGCAGTTGCCTCAAGCTGGACGACATCTCCGGCACCTATGTGATCCGGGAACTGGGCGCCGGCGTGAACGGCCGGGAGTA
>DATGGM010000310.1:0-15248 GCA_035308525.1 Bryobacteraceae bacterium | reverse complement strand
TGAGATGAACGCCCCGGAAGCGGCCCCCGCCGCCGCCCCGCAGGGTGACGGACAGAACAGTAATGAAGCGTTTCAAGTCTCCGGCAGCCTCAGCCAGGGATTGGCGCCCAGTGCCCAGCCGGATTTCGCCATGCTTGCCGGACCGGGCGGATTTGGAGGCGACTTCGGCGGACAGGGCGGCCCGCCCGGAGCCGGCGGTGCCTCGCCCTTTGGCGGCGGTGGTCAGGGTGGTGGATTTGGAGGACCCGGCGGCGGCTTTGGGGGCGGCGGCGGTTTTGGCGGACGCGGCGGTCCTGGCGGCGCCGGTGGAGCGGGTGGCAATCGCGGGCCAGGTCAGGGACGCAACGGCGCGCAGTTCGGCAACCGGCGGGGACCCGCCCAGATCCATGGCATGGCCTTCATGACCGTAGCCAACTCCGCTGTGAATGCCCGGCCCTTCTCCATCACCGGCCTGGTCGTTCCGCAGCCGGCTTATGCCAGCAGCCGCTTCGGCTTCCTGCTGGGCGGCCCGCTCCTGGTGCCCAAGATCGTCAAGGATCCATCCACTTTCTTCTATTTGAATTACACCGGCACGCGCTCCCGCCAGTCCTATTCCGCTACCGGAACTGTTCCCACGGCGGCCGAACGCGGCGGCGATTTTTCGCAGCTTCTCCAAAACAATGGCCCCTCCATCGTCTATCCGGGGGTCTCCGGCAACGTGATTCCAACCAGCATGCTGAGTCCCGTCTCGCTCAAGCTGCTCAACTTCATCCCTCTCCCCAATCAGCCCGGCCTCGTGAATAACTATCAGTATCTGGCGTCGCCGCCCAATAACACCGACAACGTGGGCCTGCGCGCGACGCGCGATTTAAATAAAAAGGACCGCCTGGCCTATCATCTGACCTATCAGCGTCGCGACGGCGACAATGCGCAGCCCTTCACCTTCTTCGACACCATCAGCGGCTATGGCATCCAGACCGATCTCACCTGGACGCATAACTTCACCCCCGCCACCATCCTCAGCTCGCGCGTGGATTTCAACCGCAACCGCAATCAGACCACTCCCTTCTTCGCCTTCGGCCAGGACACCGCCGCTCAGTTGGGTATCGCCGGCACATCCCAGAACCCCCTGGACTACGGTCCACCCACACTGACATTCACCAACTTCAACTCGCTGAGCGACGCGAATCCCCTCCTGTCGCGCAATCAGAGCCAGAAGCTCACTGAAAGCGTGATCCTCTCCCGCGGCAAACATACCTTCACTTTGGGCCTGCAATACGCCCGCAACGATTTCTCCACCAACACCCAGCAGAACGGGCGCGGCACTTTCAGCTTCAACGGCTATGCCACGGGTTACGACTTCGCCGATTTCCTGCTCGACTTGCCGGAATCCGCCTCCGTCCAATACAGTCCGGCCATGTATTTCACCCAGAACACCTGGAACGTATACGGTGTCGATGATTGGAAGATCACCGCCAATCTCACGCTGAACATCGGCCTGCGCTACGAAATCTTTGCGCCTCTCCAGGAAAAATACGGTGAGATGGCCAATCTGCTGGTCACGCCCGGCAGCGTCGTGCCGTACGCGCCGGGGTCGGGCTCCTATCCCGCGGGTCTCATTAATACCGACTACCGCAATGTCTCTCCACGCCTCGGCCTCTCATGGAAAGTGCCGTTTATCAAGCGCTCCACCATCGTCCGCGCGGGCTATGGCATTTACTACAACGGCCAGGCCTACATTCCCTTCGGGCTCAAACTCGCGCAGCAGCCCCAGCCCAAGGGCCTGCCCCCGTTTGGCGTCTCTGAGAACGTCAACGCCGGCGAAGTGAAAACTCTCTCCATCGAACAAGGTCTCACACTAGTCTCCCCGGTCGATGTCACCAACACCTTCGCCGTCGATCCCTCCTACCGCACGCCTTACGCGCAGACCTGGAACCTCACCATCCAGCATGATCTCGGCAAAGGATTCTTCATGGAAGTGGAATACCTGGGCACCAAGGGCACCCGCCTGGATATCCTGACCCTGCCCAATGAAGGGCCCCCTGGTACCCAGTCCGCCACCGGCCGCCAGCTCGGTAACGCCGTCGGCTTCACCTATGACGCGCCCATCGGCGATTCCACATACAACGCTCTCCAGACGCATCTCCAGCGCCGCTTCCGTGGAGGTATCTCGATGAATGCCCGCTACACTTTCGCCAAATCCATCGACGACGCTTCCAGCTTCGGCGGAGTCGGCGGAACAGTAGCCCAGAATTATCTCGACATCGCCGCCGAGCGCGGCTTATCCAGCTTCGACCGCCGCCACGTCTTCACCATGAACTGGGTCTACACGTCACCCTTCGGCAATCCCAACTCGCGCTTTGCGTCCGGCGGCTGGGCCGGACGTCTGCTGCGCAACTGGTCGCTCAGCGGCGCCATCACCGCGGAAACCGGCACGCCGTTAACCGCCCGCGTGCTCGGCATCAACTCCGGCGTGCTGGCGCAGACCGGCGGCACGGGCAGCGAACGCGCCGACGCTACCGGCCAGCCGCTCCTGACCGGGACCGGCTTCTTCAACCTGGCCGCATTCTCCGTGCCTCCCCTGGGCCAGTTCGGCGATGCCGGACGCAACACCATCCCCGGTCCCAGCCTGGTATCCCTCAACACCGCCTTCGGCCGTTCCTTCCAGTTCGGCGACACGCGCCGGCGCCTGGAGTTCCGCGTGGAAGCCAATAACGTTCTGAATCAGGTCAATTACACCGGCTTCGGCACCGTGGTGAACTCCCTCAACTACGGGCTTCCCACTGCCGCCTCCGGCATGCGCACCTTGGACGCCGTAATGAGGTTCCGGTTTTGAGACGCCTGCTCATCGTATTCACCCTCCTGGCCGGCCTGTTGAGCCCCCAGGATCGCCCCACCTTCTCCACCACCGCCAACGTGGTGGTGGTCGACGTCACCGTTACCGGCCGCGACGGCAAGGCCATAGGCAATCTGACCAGGAACGATTTCCAGGTATACGAAGACGGCAAGCTGCAGACGCTCCAGAGTTGCGAGTTGCAGAAGCTGGAGACCAAGCCGCTCGAGCCGCTCCCGCCGGCCAAGACTTTGCAGACCCGCGCCGCGCCCGCCGCGCCCGCGCCGGCGCCCACCGTGAGCCGCCCCTCGCAGGACCTCCGCGATCACCGCCTGATCGTCATGCTGTTTGACCTCTCCTCCATGCAGCCGCAGGAGCAGATCCGCTCCGTGGACGCCGCCATCAAGTTTCTCGGCGCCCAGATGACCAACAGCGATGTCGTCTCCATCATGACCTTTGGCACCGAGCTGAAAACCGTCCTCGATTTCACCGCCGATCGCGACCTGCTGATCTCCACGCTGCATGCATTCCACGTCGGTGAATCCAGTGAGCTGTCCACCCAGGCCGATACCGGCGCCGACACCCAGGACATCAGCGGCTCTTTTGTGGCCGATGAGACGGAATTCAACATCTTCAATTCCGACCGCAAGCTGGCCGCTCTCGAAGACGCCGCCCGCCGCCTGGCGCACTATCCCGAAAAGAAGGCTCTGGTCTATATCTCGAGTGGCATCCAGAAAACCGGCGTCGACAATCAGTCGCAGCTTCAGGCCACCGTGAACGCCGCCATCCGCGCCAATGTGGCGTTCTACCCCATCGATGCCCGCGGGCTCATGGCCACCCCGCCGGCCGGAGACGCCAGCCAGGCCGCCTCCGTGGGATCCAATCTGTACAGCGGTTCGGCACATGTGTCCATGATGAACAGCTTCCACGATACCCAGGAGACCCTCGATACCCTGGCGGCCGATACCGGCGGCAAAGCCCTGCTCGATTCCAACGACCTGACCCTAGGCATGACCCAGGTACAAAAAGACATCAGCAGCTATTACATGCTCAGCTACGCCAGCAGCAACACCGCCGAAGACGGAAAGTACCGCAAAATACAAGTCAGGCTGGCGCCCAGGCTCGCCGACCTTAAGGCCAGGCTCGAGTACAAGCAGGGCTACTTCGCCCCCACCATCTTCGCCAAAATGACCGGAACCAACAAAGAGGCGCAGCTCCAGGAGGCCATGGCCAGCGATAATCCGCTCACCGACTTGCCCATCGCGGTTGAAATCGACTATTTCCGCCTGTCCAGGGGCAAGTATTTCGCGCCGGTTTCTGTGCGGATTCCAGGCTCCGCCCTGGCCTTCCAGAACAAAGGCGCCAAAGCCGCTACCGAGCTGGATTTCATATGTGAGATTCGCGACGCTCGCGGCCGTCCCGCTTCCGTCGTGCGCGACACCATCCCGGTAAAAGTAGCCGCCGCCACCGCCGGTGAAGTCGGACGCAAACAGATCCAATACGACACAGGGTTCACGCTCTCACCAGGCAAATACACGCTGAAATTCATCGCGCGCGAAAACGGCGAGGGCAAAGTCGGCACCTTCGAATCGCCTTTCACCATTCCGGACCTGGGCTCGGGCGCCGCCTTGCGCCTGAGTTCGGTCATCTTGAGCAATCAGGTGCAGGCCCTGAAAGAACAGATCGCCGGCGCCCGGAACAGCAAGAAGCTGGTCGCTGAAGATCCCCTGGTCGACGAGTCCGGCCAGAAGATCATGCCCAACGTCACGCGCGTCTTCCGGCCCGGCCAGAAGCTATCCATCTACCTGGAACTGTACGACCCCGGGGTGATGGAAATCCCCGCGCAGAATCAGAGCACCGGCATCGCCAGCGTGACTGCCAGCGTGGCCTTCTACCAGGGCGACAAGAAAGTGCTGGAAACCCCCGCCGTGCGCGCCGGACGAATGAACCCCAAGCGGCCGGGCGTGGTGCCTCTGCGCCTGCAAACACAGTTGAAGGATCTCCCCGCCGGCAAATATGTCTGTCAGGTCAACGTGATCGACCAGCTCGGGCGCAAATTCGCGTTCCCCCGCAGCTCCATCGCGCTCCTGGAAGGCGGGACCTAAGCGTGAAACCTGAAACCCGTTTTATACGACAATAATCTATATGAAGCGATTCCCCCTGGCCGCGGCGATGGCACTTTGCCTGTGCGCCTGGGGTGCCTCCAACGGCTACACCGTCGCGCAGATTAAGTCCTTCGTTCAGTCCGCCATCCAACTCAAAAACCCGGATAAGGAAGTCGCCGAAACCCTCCGCAAAATGAAGCTGGCGGAGCGTCTGGATCTATCCACTGTGGAAACGCTGCAGGGCGAAGGCGCCGGCCCCAAGACCGTCGCCGTCCTGAAGGCCATGGCCACCGAAACTACCAGCCTCCCCGATGCGCAGCCGCCCGCCCCCAAGCCTGTTTATGTCCCCCCCCCGCCGCCTTCCTCCGAGGAGCAGGCCAAACTGCTCGACGAAGTGCGCGACTACGCCATGAATTATACGCACACGCTCCCCGACTTCCTCTGCCTGGAGCAGACCCGCCGCTACGTCGACACCACCGGCCGCGACGCCTGGCGCCTCGAAGACGTCATCACCGCACGCCTCAGCTACTTCAATCAGCGGGAAGACTATAAGCTCGTCTCGCAGAACGATCGCGTTATCACGGACAACACCTACACTTCGGTCGGCGGTGCACTCTCCATGGGCGATTTCGGCACCACCATGCGCGAGATCTTCGAGCGTTTCAGTAATGCCACCTTCGGCTGGGAGCGCTGGACCACCCTGCGCAAGCGCCGCACCCACGTCTTTACCTATCGCGTGCCCCTCGAATACTCCCGCTACACCATCGAATACCAGGGCGAGAAGAAAGAGGATGTGTCCCGTATCACGGTCGGCTACCACGGAGAAATCTTCGTCGATAACGAGTACCACACCATCGTGCGCATCGCCCAGGAGGCCGATAATATCCCCGCTTCCTTCCCTGTCCGCGAGGCGCGGGAAGTCCTCGATTACGATTTCACCAACATCGGCGATCGCCAGTTCTTCCTGCCCCTGGTGGCGGATCTGCGCATGCACGACGCCCGTGTGTGGCACAAAAACGTGAAAGAATTCCGCCTGTACCGCAAATTCTCCGCCGACGCCGTCATCAAGTTCGACGGCACGGAACTCCCGCCCCTGCCCGACGACAAAACCAAGGAGCAGCCGCCCCAGCCGCAACCGCCGAAGTGACCCTGTGCTGACCCCGTTCTTATCGGCGTGAATCGGCGTTTATCGGCGGCCGAGAATTCTCAGAGTCCCGATCAATAAGGCCAAACTGGCCGCGAGAACAACCCTCCGTCCACATACAGTGTCTGCCCCGTAATGAACTCCGCCTCCCCGCTAGCCAGGAACGCCACCGCCTGCGCCACATCCAGCGGTTGCCCCACCCGCCCCAGCGGCGTGACCCCCGCCCAGGTCTTCCCGTAGTCCGGCGCCTCCAGCTTTGTCCGTTCGATCTCGATGGCCCCCGGCGCCACACAGTTCACCCGGATCCCGTACTGCCCCAGCTCCACTGCCGCCGACTTGGTCAGCATCTCGATCCCGCCCTTGCTCGCCGTGTAGCTCGACAAATTCGGGAACGCTACCTTATTGCACCCCGACCCGATGTTGATGACGCTGCCGCCGCCATGCTCCCGCATGTGCCGCCCCGCCCGCTGCGTGCACAGGAAACAGCCCTTCAGGTTCGTCCGGATCACCCCGTCCCAATCCGCCTCATCCATGTCCAGGAACGCCTTCCACACCTGCGTCCCCGCATTGTTCACCATGATGTCCAGCCGCGTGAACCGCCGCAGCGTTTCGTCGAACATGCGGTCCACATCCGCCGCCACTCCCGCGTCCGCCTGCACCGGGAACGCCTGCCCGCCCAGCGCCCGCACCTCCGCCGCGGTAGCCTCCGCGCCGCGCCCGTCGCTGTTATAATTCACGGCTACGTGACATCCGCGCCGCGCCAGTTCCAGCGCGATCCCTTTCCCCACGCCCTTGCTGGCGCCGGTCACCAGGGCGGTTTTCGATTCGAGCGGCAACATGCCTGAGATTGTACCGCCGTCTCCCCGTGGAACCATGCGGCGTCGCCGCTCGTATTAAGCCATGACCATGCAAATCCGGATTGAGAACTTGTCGAAGACCTACCCCAACGGCGTCAAAGCCCTCGATAACGTGTCGCTCACCATACCCTGCGGCATGTTCGGATTACTGGGACCCAACGGGGCCGGCAAGTCCACCCTCATGCGCACCCTCGCCACCTTGCAGGACCCTGACTCCGGCACCGCCGCAATGGGCGATTTCGACATCCTGCGCCAGAAGGAAGAAGTGCGCCGCCGTCTCGGCTATCTCCCCCAGGATTTCGGTGTCTACCCGCGCATCTCCGCCCACGACATGCTCGATCACATCGCCCTCCTCAAAGGCCTCACCGATTCCGCCGGGCGCAAAGAACGCGTCACCGCCATGCTCCAGCGCTGTAATCTTTACGATGTCCGAAAAAAGTCCCTGACCGGCTTTTCCGGCGGCATGCGCCAGCGCTTCGGCATCGCCCAGGCCCTCATCGGCGATCCTCAATTGCTGATCGTCGACGAGCCCACCGCCGGCCTCGACCCCGGCGAGCGCAACCGCTTCTATAATCTCCTGGCCGAAGTCGGCGAACAGGTGGTCGTGATCCTTTCCACCCACATCGTCGAAGACGTCACCGACCTCTGCACTAAAATGGCCATCATCCACCAGGGCCGCGTCTTGTTTGAAGGCACCCCGGATGATGCCATCGCCGGATTGCACGGCCGCGTCTGGCAGCGCTCCGTCGCTAAAGCCGACGTGCCCGGCTATGAGCAGACCTGCCGCGTCATTTCCAACCGCCTCATCGGCGGCCGCCCCTTGCTCCACATCCTTTCCGACCAGCCGCCCGGCGACGGCTTCGCTCCCGGCGCCCCCGATCTCGAAGACGTCTTCTTCACCCGCATCCGGGGTTGGAACTAGGAACCCCATGCTCTGGCAAATCATCCGTTTCGAAATCCGCTACTGGCTGCGCTCCTGGATGCTCTGGATCTTCCTCCTGGTAATCTCCGCCCTGATCTTCGCCGCCGCCAGTTCCGACCATATTCGCGTCGGTGACTCTTTCCTGAATACTTTCCGCAACGCGCCCTACGTCATCGAGAACTTCTATTCGTTCATGGGTCTGTTTACGCTGCTGATGACGCCCGCCTTCGTCAACTCGGCGGCCGCCCGCGATTTCAGCTATCGCACCCACGAGATCATCTTTTCCACACCGCTTCGCCGCCGCGATTACCTGCTCGGGCGCTTCAGCGGCGCCACCCTGGTCGCCATCGTCCCCATGCTGGGCGTCTCCATCGGTATCCTGCTCGCGAAGTACATGCCGTGGGTGGACGCCGAGCGTTGGGGCCCGGTCAATTGGACTGCGCATCTCGAAGGCATCCTGGTCTTCGCCATCCCCAACGCGCTCTTTATCGCCGCGGTCCTGTTCGCCATCGCCGTATTGGCGCGCAACGAGATCGCGCCCTTCATCGGCGGACTGCTGCTGCTCACCGGTTACGGCGTCACCGACACCCTCACCCAGAACATCGAACGCCGGAACCTCGCCGCCTTGCTCGATCCCTTCGCCATTCGCACGTTTGGCGTGGCCACCAGGTACTGGACTGTTGCCGACAAAAATACCCACACCATTGGCCTTACCGGGCTCTTGCTCTGGAACCGGCTCATCTGGCTGGCGGTCGGCCTGCTCGTCTTCGCCTTCGCCTACCGCAAATTCAGCTTCGCGGAGAAGCGCCGGAAAGCCAGGGCCGCCGCCCCCGAGGACACCACGCCCATCAGCCCGCGCGCAACCACGCCCTCGCTCTCCCCGCTCCCCCGTGTCGCCGCCGTCTGGCCCCAGTTCCTGGCCTCTACCCGCATCCAACTCCTCGGCGTTGTCAAGAGCACTTCCTTCATCGTGATCCTGCTGGCCGCCTTGCTCAACTGCATCCCCAGCGTGGCCATGAGCGCCCGCGAGGCTTTCGGCGGCTCCACCTTCCCCGTTACCTATTGGGTCCTCGAAATGATCTCCGGGACGTTGTACATGTTCATCATTGCGATGATTACCCTGTATGCCGGCGTGCTGGTCTGGAAGGATCGCGACGCCCGTATGGACGAGATTCACGATGCCCTTCCCGTTCCCGAATGGCTGTCCTACGCGTCCCGCCTCGCCGCGCTGCTCGTCCTCGTGATGCTGGTACAGTTGGTCGCCATGCTGAGCGGCGTCGTCGTCCAGACCGTGCTCGGATACCATCGCTATCAATTCGGTCTCTATTTCAAAGAGATGTTTCTCCGCGACGGGTCCCTGCTTTTCTTTATGGCCGTCCTGGCCTTTTTCATGCACGCGGTATCCCCCAACAAGTACATAGGCTATTGCGCGTTCATCGCGTTTCTGGTCGTGAACTTCTTCGTCTGGCGCCCGCTGAACGTCGCCACTTACCTGGTGCAATTCGGCATGCGCCCCACCGTTACTTATTCGGATTTCTTCGGTGACGCGCCCTTCCGCGCCGCCTGGGATTGGTTCACTCTCTATTGGCTGCTGTGCTGCGGCCTGCTCTCCATCGCCGCCGTGCTTTTCTGGCCGCGTGGCAAACTGCCCTTCGCCGGCCGCCTGCGCGAGGCCCGCTTGCGTTTCCGGGGCGCCCTGCGGCCCGCGGCGTTGGCCTGCCTGGTCCTGTTCGCGGCCACCGGCGCCTGGATCGCCTATAACACCATGGCCGTCAACGAACTGTTCGGCCCAACCGACATATTGCGCCGGAATGCCGGTTACGAAAAAGCCTACAAGCCCTTCGACAAGCTGCCGCAGCCCCGCGCGCGCAGCCTCAAATACGCCATCGATATTTATCCCGAGTCCCGCGGCATGGTCATGCGCGGTGAAATGGCCATCGAGAACCCGCATCCGCGGCCGCTCCAGGAAATCCACTTCACCCTTAACCGCGATTACGCAACCCAAATCGACATGCCCGGCGCCGTGCTGGCGAAGGACGACACGCGTCTGGCCTACCGTATCTATCGCTTCACCACTCCCATGCAGCCCGGCGAAACGCGCACCGTGCGCTTCACCGTCGAACGCCATCCGCGCGGATTCGAAAACTCCGCCAGCAACCTCGAACTGGTCCAGGATGGCACCTTTTTCAACAACGGCGTAGGCCCCGTCATCGGCTACCGCTCTGACCGCGAGCTCGACGATGCCAACGACCGCCGCAAATACGGCCTGAAAGAAATCGACCAGATGCCCGCGCTCGAGCGAAATTGCACCGCCGACTGCATGGACACCTACATCCCCGGCCACTCCGGCTGGGTGGATGTGGACACTGTCATCAGCACCTCGCCCGATCAGATCGCCGTGGCCCCCGGTTCGCTCGTCCGCGAATGGCGCGGCGCGAACGGCCGCCGCTATTTCGAATACAAGCTCGATCATCCGTCTTTGGCCTTCTATTCGTTCATCTCCGCCAACTATCAGGTGGCCCGCGAAGACTGGAACGGCATCAAGCTGGAAGTCTATTACCTCAAAGAGCAGCCCTGGAATGTGCCGCGCATGCTGAATTCCCTGCGCAAATCGCTCGACTACTACACGCGCAACTTCGGGCCATACATGCACAAGGAAGCCCGCATTATCGAATTTCCGCGGGTGGCGCGCTTCGCGCAGGCCTTCCCCGGCACTATGCCGTATTCCGAAGCCATCGGCTTCATCGCCAACTTGAATAATCCCGACGACATCGATTCGGTCTTTTACGTGGTCGCGCACGAAATGGGCCACCAGTGGTGGGCCCACCAGGTGATCGGCGCCAATATGGAGGGCGCCACCCTGCTCTCGGAAACCATGGCCCAATACTCCGCCTTCATGGTGATGGAAAAGGAGTACGGCCGCGACATGCAGCGCAAATTCCTGAAGCACGAGATGGACGCCTATCTTAGCTCCCGCGGACGCGAGCGGCTGAAAGAGCGCCCCCTGCTCACTGTCGAGGCTCAGCAGGGATACGTGCATTACCGCAAGGGCAGCGTGGTCATGTATTACCTGAAAGAGATGATCGGCGAAGAGGCCGTGAACCGGGCGCTGCGCAGCCTCGTCCGCCAGTATGCCTACGCGCCTCCGCCCTACCCCACCTCCTGGGCCCTGGTGGATGCGCTGCGCGCCGAAACGCCGCCGCAATACCAATACCTGTTGCAGGACTTGTTCGAGGACATCACCCTGTTTTCAAACCGCACCCTGTCCGCCAGCGCCCACCGCCGCCCGGACGGAAAGTACGACGTGACCATCGACATCGAAACGCGCAAATTCAAAGCCGACGCCAAAGGCAACGAGACCGAAGTGCCCTTGAACGATTGGATCGAAATCGGCGCCTTCGCCAAGCCCCGGCAAGGCCGCAAGTACGGCCGCACCCTCTATCGTGAACGCCTGCACCTGGCCGGCGCCCGCTCCAAACACACGTTCACGGTGGACGAGTTGCCCGACAAAGCCGGCGTCGATCCCTTCCTGCTCCTGGTCGACCGCATGCCCGACGACAATGTCATGACTGTCTCGCAATAGCAGCGCGCTTGACGGCCCCAGCCGCCCAATGCCATACTGGCATAGTCAGACTATGGCAGAGGCACCCAAACGCGACGAGATTCCGCCCGGCACGCTCTACATGCTCATCCTCAAGATGCTCGCCCGCCACGGCAGGCTGCACGGCTTCGAGATCGCCAGCGCCATCTACGAAGTCTCCGGCGATGTGCTGCTGGTCGAGGAAGGCTCGCTCTACCCGGCCCTCCAGCGCATGCTCCTGAAAGACTGGGTGACCGCCGAATGGGGCGTCACCGCGGGGAACCGCCGCGCCCGCTATTATCGGCTCACGCCCGCCGGCCGCAAACAGCTCGCCGCCGAGGTCGCCCAATACCAGCGCGTCAACGGCGCGATCGACAGGATAATCCAGACAGCCTGACTAAGCCTTGCTTTTGCTGGACCGGTGCGAGGCGCGATGCCGCCCTCCCGCCCGCGTACCTGTATGGGCTTTCCTGCCTTTCGCTTTGGTGCCCGGCGAGTGATGAGGCGACCACCCCGTCTTCTTGGCGCATGCTCCCGGCGCGGCGGCCAGTAGAACAGTGATCATCAGAGCGATTGCATAACGCATATCTTCCTAGTCCGCCGGACCAGCCAAACGTCTCGTGCGAATGGGGCCGGGTGTACACTTGTTAGGGAAGACGGCTGGGTCAAATGGACATTCCTTCGTCGTTCCTGACGCTCGCGTGTCTTGCCGTGATAGCCCCCGCGGTGTGTGCGCAGAGCACGCCCATTTGTGCTCCCTCGCCGGAAATAAAAACGGCGCTCGACCAGGTTCCCAGCTACCAGACCGCGGACCAGTCCAAGTACGAGTTCCGGCAAGCGCGCCGCTCCGCCATTGACGCCCTCATGCGGCGCTATCCCGGCGACGTCTTCGTCGAGCGCGCGTACGTCGGCAGCATGTCGTACCCGGAAACTCCCGCCGACCGCCTCAAAGTAATCGAAGAGTACAAAGCCCTGCACGATCGGCGGCCGGACGACGCGTCCATCGCGTACCTATACGGCACAACTCTGATTGGCAGAAACACGCCCCAGGCCATCAAGCTATTCAGTACCGCACTCGAGAAGGCCCCGAACTTCCCTTGGCCTCATTTGCCGTTCGTCGACATTTACTCCGCGCCGAATTTCCTCGACAAAGCCCAAGCCGTTTCTCACGCCAAAGCGTTTCTTTCCGCATGCCCGGCCGCTCTGGAAGGCTACTCTTCAATTAGCGGGCTCGGCGACCATGACACCACCAGCCAGGCCGCATCGCAACTTCGCCTGATTCTCCAGCCGCGCACGGACCCTGCCGCGCTGGCTGCCTATCCCACTCTCTGGCAGCTCGAATTTGCCGCCCATCCACCCTCCGGGTACGACGCGCTGCGCAAGCAGGTGGCCGCCGATGTCTCGCATCTCCGCGCCCTGAACCTGGAGAACGTACGCCAGTGGTGGCGTGCCCTTGAGGAAGGCTACCGGCTCACCAATGACAAAAGGCTGTCCGATTGGGCCGCCGGCCAAAGCGCCCGCCTCTTCCCCACTTGGGACCTGCCTGAACACACGCAGTGGTACGAGCATCATGAGTATCCGGGCGCTGACGTCCCGGCAGACAGGAAGAAGACTTATTACAGCGATCTGCTCCGCCAGACAGATGCCTGGATCATGCTGCGCCCCAAGTCCTATTACATTTGGCGCGAGCGGCTGCAAGCTCTCGACCATCTCGACGATGCGCCAACCGCGGAAGTGGAATCCTGCTTCGCTAAAGTGCTCGCTCTGGCGCAGGCCGACAAGGGCCCCGATCCTCTCGATTCCGTGACGGATTTCCAGCTCGCCTGGGTGCTTTACAACAAGAAGCTCCAACCCCGGCGCCAGCTTGAACTCGCCCAAAAGTATCTCGAGCAGTTCGCCATGGAATCCCAGCAGCACCGCGATGACCGCTACTCCTCGAAGAACGATATCGATAGCGACTTCCGGTTTACCGATTGGAAACTCTCAGCTTATTTCTTCGAAGCCGATGCCTATGTGCGCCTGAAGCAAGCCGGCCAGGCGCGGGAGGCCCTCACGCACGCCGATGTGTCCTTGCAGGCCCTGAAATCCCTGATCAACGACAAGGCTGAGTTCCGCAAGGAATACGCCCGTCAGGAATCCTCCTATTGGCTGGCCGAGGCCCGCCTGGCGGAGCTTCAAGGCCGCCGGCTCGATGCCATGGCATATTACGAAAGCGCCTTGCTCGCGCGCCTCGATACCGGCAGCCTTCCTGCCGCCGGCGAAAGAGACGACCTCGCCCATGATGCTCACCAGCTCTGGGCCGGCCTGGGCGGTTCGGACGAAAGCTGGAAACTCTGGTACGCCCGCCGCGCCCAGGCCATCGCGGCTCAAAGCCATCTTACGTGGGAGAAAGCCGAAGATCCATTGCCTCCCTTTCAGTTGCCCGACACGCAAGGCAAGACCTGGCAGCTCGCCGATCTGAAGGGTAAGGTAGCCTTTCTGAACTTCTGGGACTCCGCGTGAATGGTCTGTCGCGGGGAGTTGCCTCGCCTTCAAAAACTGATCGAGCAGTACAAAGATCGCAAGGACGTCGTGTTTCTCTCGTTGAACCTGGACGATGACCCGGGTGTGATCGACCCCTTCCTGGCCGGGCTGAAGGTCAGTCTCCTCGTTCTGCCCGCCTACAGTTATGCAACCGATACCCTTAAGGTCGATTACGTTCCACAGAACTGGATCGTTGACCCGGACGGCGTCATCCGCCTGAAAGGCGTCGGCTACGACTTCACGGAAAAATGGGAGCAAGGCATCCAGGACGCCATTGAAAAGGTCCGCACGAACGCCCAATTTCGGGTACACTGATCCTTTAGAAGCGCAAAGGGCGCGTTTTGCCGCGCCGCCATATAAACGAGGAACTCCTTGGTTCATGCGGTGTGGGTCGCCCCGTCTTGCGCGTGTTCCTCGAAAGGTGAACGTATGCCAGACAATCAAGACTCCGTCAATCGCAGAGACTTCATGGTCAAGACCGCTGCCGTAGCCGGCGCGTTCGGGGCCGCTAAGGAATTGTTCGCTAAACCGTCCCGCGCGGCCGCCGCCAGCACCGGCCGCGTCCTCGGCGCCAACGACGTCATCAACGTGGGCGTCATCGGCGTCGGCGGGCGCGGCTCCTACCTCGCCGGCCAGTTCGCCAAGATCGGCGAGGACACCGGCAAATGCAAAGTCGTGGCCGTGGCCGACGTCTACGGGAAGCGCAAACGCGAGACCGCCGAGAAGCGCAAGTGCGATGGCTACCTCGACTACCGCGAGATCATCAACCGCTCGGATATCGACGCCGTGGTGGTGGCCACACCCGACCACTGGCACGCGCCCATCGCCCTCGAGGCCCTCGACCATGGCAAAGATGTCTACCTCGAGAAGCCCATGTGCCACACCGTCGAGGAGGCCCGCCATCTCTCCCAAACCGTCAAGGAAACCAAGCGTGTCCTGCAGGTCGGCTCTCAAACCACTTCCGCGCTGCAATGGCACGTGGCCAAGAAATACATCGCCGACGGCGCCATCGGCAAGATGATCATGAGCCAGGGTTCCTACCACCGCAACTCCAAGGACGGCGAATGGAACTGGGATATCGACAAGGAAGCCGGACCCGACGGCAAGGGCGAGAACTACATCGACTGGAAGATGTGGTTGGGCAAAGCGCCCAAGCGCGCCTATGATGCCGACCGCTTCTTCCGCTTCCGCAAATACTGGGATTATTCGGGCGGCATCGCCACTGACCTGTTCTTCCACGTTGTAGCGCCCCTGAACATCTGCTGGTCCGAGCCCCAATTCCCCACCAAAGTATCGGCCAGCGGC
>DATGGM010000309.1:0-51944 GCA_035308525.1 Bryobacteraceae bacterium | reverse complement strand
CAATCCGCACCAGGCCGAGGCCACCGAGAAGATCACGACGCCGATGGCGAATATCTTGCGGCGGCCGTATTGGTCTCCTAAGGCTCCTCCAATGAGGAGAAACGCCGCCAGGAACAGGGCATACGATTCTACAACCCATTGAACGTCCGCCAGGGTCCCATGCAGGGCAGATTGCAACGCGGGCAGTGCGATGTTTACAACCGTGCCGTCAATGAACGCCATACTCGAACCGAGAATCGTCGCGGCCAGAATCCAGAGGCCGTTTGTTATGGCGGGGGCCTCGCACGAGCCGGCCAGAATTGCGGCTTCGTCGCAAGGAGGTCTGGCGATGCTGCCCATAGTCCATTCTCTACCAGGACGTGGACGGCCCACCTGGTCCGGCCGAACGTCTTGCGCAAGGGGCGGAGAGTTCAACCATACTGCCTCTTGAAACTGATCTGCGGTTGCGTGGTTCGGAGCGAATCGGGTTCTGATCTCCTAATTCACTGGCTGGAAGAGCGTGCTCAGCACACGTGCGATTTGTTCCGCGGAGATTTCCTGTTAAGAACAGCCAGTAATTGCGCAGCTGACGCCGGAGCCCGGACGGCGCGATGGAGCACGATGTCCCTGGCGGGCAGTTTCTTCCGATACAGCTTCTCGTTGGCCTCGTTGTCTGGACGAAGCGTGGAACCTTCCAGCGAGACCCCCGCAAACAATCCACGGGACCGCGAGTAACTCAGGATTTCAGCCCTCATCGTCAGGTCGGTGGCCGCGGCCGCATCCCGGCCCTTGGGCCCCGCCGCAGCGGCTGCATCGCCACCCAATTTGACCTTACTGCTGAGGATTCCCGCGGCGCCTCGCTGATTCATCACCAGCAGCACGAAATCCGTCGCCTGCCCTCCTAGCTGGAGTCCGAAACTTCCACCCTCGAGTGCAATCATGGAAGGCGCGCCCCAGGGACCAGTGAAGGTCTCTCCACCGCGGCAAGTCATCACACCGCGGCCATAGCTGCCACCGATGCCGATCGCGAATTTCAGGACCGAAGGCAGTACGATCACACACTCGGCCTTATCAAGCAGATCCTGCGGAATATCGTCAGGGACATTGAGAATCTCGCGCATGACGCGGCCTGCGTTGGCGACCCGCTCTTTCTCTTTCTTCTGGCCGTAAGCAGGCAGAACGGCCAGAGTAAGGGCGACTCCGATAGCTAAGATTCTTGTCATGTCGTTCTTCCATATCGAGCTTACCCTCCGGCGCCATCAGAAGCAACAGAGCGGACCAGGCGAGCTGGCCGGCCTCACCTTTGACGACGGCGGAAATGGCATCTCCATGGACGTAAGAACCAAAGGTGGACAGACCGATGTTCGCTTCGAGGCTTCGTATGTAACCGATTGGCAACCGGATTCGTAGCGCCCGGCGCTCCCTCGTGCCAGCAAAAGGTGGCCTCACACGGCATCGGAGATACTGGCGAAGTTGAAATCCGTCGCGAGGATAGCCGGGACCAGCGAGGAGCCGGCTTCCGCGCCTTGCGTCCGTACCGGCGTCGAGAGCATCTTCGTGTTCTGCAGCACGCGCACCGGGCTTTCATTCCAGCGGAAGTTCATCACCGGCGCCGTGACCTTGCCGTTTTCCACCAGGAACACGCCGTCGCGCGTCAAACCGGTCACCTGCAGTGTTTGCGGTTGCAGCACCCGCATGTACCAGAGCCGGGTCACCAGCAAAGCCTTATCCGCCGCCTTGATCAGGTCGTCGAGCGAGTGGTTCTGGCCGTCCAACACCAGGTTATTAGGATAAGGAGTGGGCTTCTTACCCGCCTTCTGCGCCCAAAACCGGTCGTAAAAGAGGTTCTTCACCACGCCGTCTTCAATCCAGGACATCTTCTCATTGGGGAGCAGCGATCCGCTCCAGGGCGATGAGGACAACTTGGGATTGAACGGGTCCGAGCGCAGAGTAATGTAATCCGGAAACAGCTTCTCGCCCAGCAGCGTCTGGCCGGTCTTATCGGCCTTCTTGCTCAGGAACGATTGGCCCTGCTCGGCGCTTCGCGCGCCGAAGCCAAACCCGAGGTAGCCGATGATGTCGCTGACCGCCGCCGGTTCCAGGATCACCGTGTACTTGCCGGGTTCCAGCCGCTTCTTGCCATCGCCCTTCACGCATTTTTCGACGGCGATGCGCCCCGCATCTTCGCCGTTCAGGTCGCGGATGGACGTGGAAACCTGAGTCGCCCAGCCGGAACTGGTCCCGCCGGCGTTGCGCATGGTGTTGGTCAGCGTCGAGTCGGTGTAAGTGTGGTATCCGAAGAGGCCGGCCTTATTAGCCACCGCCACCCGGTTGGCCGAACGCTGTACGAATCCCGCGGCCGTGAGTTTGCTGCCGCGGGCCGCGTCGATGATGGCCTTCACGTGGCCGATCAGCGCGTCGCCACGGGCCGCGTCCGTGGCGCTATCGAAATTGGCGAGCTCCGGATACTTTTGCGGGCCCAGCGGCGGCATGTACTCCGGGTCGGGTTGCGACACCCGCGCCAGGCGCTCGGCCAGTTCCATGCCCTTGTGCAAAGCCTCTTCGCTCCACTCGGTGACATTGGCGCTTCCGCTGCGCTTATCTTCAGTGGTGGACTCGATGCCAACGGATTGGTCGAGGCTGTAGCCCGACGTGGTGATGCCGTTATTGGCAAACCGGATGAAGACGTTTTCCGATGTATTGATATAAACGTTGCAGCCGGGCAGCTTGGAGTAGCTCAGAATCTTGTCGGCGAGATTTTTGGCATCCTGGCGAGTCAGCATGGTCGGCTTCCCTCAGTCTGTAACCAGCACGTTGATTCCGCGGAAGCGGGCCGGCGCGCATCCGTGGCTCATCGAATTGGTCTGGCCGGGTTCGCCCTTGCCGTCGCCAAACAGGCCGTATTGCTGCCAGTAAGCCCGTCCTCCAATGGCATCGCACGACTGCCAGAAATCCGGCGTGCGCGCTTGATACGCCGCCCGCGAAATCATGCCGCGCTTCTTGCCGCCCTTGATCTGCCAGAATGCGTCGCCGCCGAACTGGAAGTTGTAACGCTGCTGATCGATCGAGTAGCTTCCGGTGCCTTCGATCAGGACCCCGTCGTCCACGCCCGAAATCAGGTCGTCGATGGTAGTCGCGCCATCGGAGTGATTCAGCCAGACGTTGGGCATGCGCTGGAACGGCACGCTGCCCCAGGAGTCCGCATAACAACATCCGCGCGATTCGGTCTCGCCGATCAGGTGAGCCTGGTCGCGGATGGTCTGGTAGTGCTTGAAGATTCCTTTTTCGATGATGGGAAAGCGGGTGGTCTTCACGCCGTCATCGTCGTACTTGACGGTGGACAGTCCGAACTCCGTGGTGCGGTCGCCGAAGAAATTGACGAGGTCGCTGCCCACCCGGAACTTGCCCATTTTCTCCGTAGTCAGAAAGCTGGTGCCCGCGTAGTTGGCCTCGTACCCCAGCGCGCGGTCGAGCTCCGTGGAGTGGCCGATGGATTCATGAATCGTGAGGCACAGGTGGCTGGGCAGCAGTACCAGGTCCTTTTTACCCGGGGTGACCGGCGGCGCCGCCAGGTGCTCGACCACCTCATCCGCGATGCGGCGGGCGTTCTCTCCCAGGTTGCTCTCCACCACGTGCTCCCAACCGCGCGACAGCGGGGCCACCTGGTACGAACGGTCGCGCGAGATGCCGTTCTTCGAATCCACCGCAGTGGCGTTCAGAAATGGGTTTGACTGCACGATCAACTGCTGGATCGAAGAGCCTTCCGTCGAGGCGAAGTATTTATCCTCGGAGTGAAAAAAGAGCCCGCCGAACGAGCTGAATACCTTCGGGTGGCTCTTGACCGTGCGCGCCGCCGTGTGTACCAGCTCGAGCTTCTCGTCGATGGCCACCGCGAACGGGTCCTTCTCAAATGGCGAGGTCCAACGGTCGACGTACCCCTTGGTCGGAGCCAGTTGCACCGGTTGGGCTTGCAGGATCGAATTGGCCTTGGCTACCGTAACCGCCTCGCGGGTGATGCGCGCAATTTCGGCTGCGTCGACGTTGGGGGAAGCGGCGAATCCCCACTGGCCGTCGGCAATGACGCGGACCCCGAACCCGAAGCTGCTGCCATCGTTGACGTAAGGCACTTCGTCGGTCTTGGAGCCGTCCCGTTCCGGCGACAAGCGGAAGCCGGTGAACTGGTTGCGATAGCGGTTGATACGAATGTCGCAGTAGGTTGCGCCCTGCTTCCTGGCTTCGGAGAGGGCGATCGCCCCCAGCTTTTCAAGCGCGGAATTCGGCTTGGTGGAATTCGCATCCGGCTCGCCGAAGAGCTTGTGCGCGAACAGTAAAGATGCGGCGGTGGTGGCTGACTGGGTGAGAAACGCCCGGCGGTGGAGTGAGCCGGCGGCGTCTGGGAGTTTCATTTGGTTTCACTATTTAAGGTACTCCACGGCGGACGTATTGAGCTATTTGCGTGCGCCCCCCAAGTCCCGCGGACGGCTTCCCGGGGCCGCGCATCCGGGTTCCTATAGCCCGCGGTTGAGTTCTTCGCCGAGGTTGGCCGAAACCGGGTGAAGGTATGGGCGCGTCCGCCTCGACACACAACGGCTGGACGCTCCCGGCCAACGCCTCCACGCGCTCGAAGCTAGTGCACCGTCACTATAACTGACGCAGTCGAGCGCCCGAACTGATTGGTCGCGTACAGTGTGTACGTGGTGGTTGCCTGTGGAGTGACGACAGTGCTGGTTCCCCTTACAGGACCCGACTGCGGGTCGATGATGTTGTAGACAGCGTTGGTCACGCTCCAGCTTAACGTCACGGGCTGACCTGTCGAAACGGTTGAAGGATTTGCGGTGAAACTGCTGATCGTCGGCGATGGTCCGGTGGGGACGTTTGCAGGGGTATACAGCGTGCCCGACTGCACAACTTCGAAATTCGATGCGGTGATGCTTTTCAATAAATTCAAGTCATTGTTGTTCCAACGGCTGTCCGGAGCGCCGCTGATGAAAACGGCACTGCCGTTGTCAGCCAGAATCATGCCGTACTTCTTGAGGGCTGTGAGTATGACCTGATCGTCAGGCGGGAAAGTCGAAATATCAAAGGCCGCCTTCAGGCGCAGACGCATCCCCATCGGAGGAGCATTGGGATCCGTGGTGGTGGAAGCCCAGTGCGTGGCCGGAAGGACAAAGGCCTGTTGGGTCGTCGGAACCGTGAAGCGGAGAGCGTGATTAATTGCTCCGGCCGCGACTTCGTCGTAGCGTGCAAGGCCCACGAAAATGGGCAGACCGGCGGCATCCGCTGAAGTCCACGTGTAGGGCCGCTGTTCGTTGACGGTCATGTCCCAAATGGCTGCGGAGTCCGCACTCCAGTTGCCGCTTTTCAAGGTCGCGTGATACAACTCGTACAGCCAGCAACCGTCCTTCTCCAGCGTCAGCACGTGTCGATCGCCATTGCCGGGCTTGGGATACCCTTCGATCAATGCGTTCGGAGGGATCGGCTCAGGCCCGGGATCGCTCTCGTTCGCATACGCCCCGAGAGTCACGGTCACTTTAGCTTGCGTCCCTGCGACCACTTGATAAGGGATGCCGATGGTCTGGTTGTGAAAAGTGCCGGCGCCGAAATCCGGGTGCAGCGTCACTGCCGACCCGATATAGTTAATGTAGTTGGCTGAATTCGGATCAACCGGAGCGGAGGATATGTCCGTGTTCCACAGATTGTTGGCCGGAAACGGTACGAAGCCATTAAGGCTGGTGAGTTGCCCGACGGTCATTCCGGCACACGTGCCGGATTGGCAAAAACCTGTACTGCAAAGAACCAGCGCCAGTGAAGCGCCGGCAATCAACCGGGCAAAGAAAGCGTTCCTCATGGGATCTCCTTTCGCATCATGTCGCCTGAACCTGCTAACCTGATGCCCGTCCAAGCGGCTCGATAACAGACTATTCACATGCCACTTCTGCTGTCAAAGGCCCGAGGTGCGCCGCAGCACAAACCGCCTTCTGACTTGGGCTTTGGCGTGACCTTCCGGGTGCCGTGTTCGCGGCGGAGGCTCTACCAGAAGTTCCCGGCGGTCTAAAACGTAATTCTGGCGGTTTGCGCGGTACCCGCTGAATTGATGAGTTGGACCTCCGCCGCGACCACCTGGTTGGAATCGCCGTTCACCGGAAATAGGGCGTGCAGGCCGAACACTCCGCCCAGGTCCGAGCCGGCAAAGTACTGCTGGAACGCCGAGCCGGCGTCCACGGTGATGTTTCCGGGCGCGATGGCGTTGCCGGATGCATCGTAAAAAGTGAATACGATTTCAGAGGTGGTGCGCGTGTTGTCCCAGCCGTTGACCTGGAGTTCCACGTTGCTGGTGGTACAGTACAACTCGAGCGGCGCACAAGCCACGTCGCGCTGGGCGACCGCCGCGTCGATGCCGATGGCCGCCGCCCGAATCACCACGCTGGCCTGCGCGGTCTGCGTGCCCAAAGTCGCCGTGAATACCAATGTGCCGGTGGTGGTGCCGGTGGCGAAGGAAACGGTCGACCCGCCGGTGAACTGCCCGGCCGACGCTCCCGGCGCTACGGTAAAGGCGGCCGTGCGGGTTCCGTCGGCGAAGGTGACAGTGGGGTCATCGCTGACGCCCGTAGCCGACGGCTGGAACGTCAGCGTCACCGAACCGCTTCCACTCGACCCGGAGGCCGAAGCCAGATTCACCGCCAGACTTCCTTGCTCCGCGGAGGCGGGCGTGGCCAGTTTCAGTGCAACGGACGGAGCCGGAAAATTCGTCGGCGGAGGCGTGGCTCCGATCCCTTGCAAGGGAAACGTTTGCAGGCCGATGGTCAAGACGGCCAGGCGCGGACCGGCGGTGCTGGGCGTGAAGATCACGTCCAGTTCGGCCGCGGACCCGGCCGGCACCATGGGACCGGATAGCGCGGCGCCCGCCAGGCTGAAGTCGCTGCCCGTCAGCGGCGGGATGGCAGGCACGGTAAGAGGCCCGCTGCTCTGATTCGCCAGCATGAGCTTGATAGTCTGGCTGGACCCCACCTGGACGTTGCCAAAACTTACGGCTTGACCGAAAGCGAGCGGCTGGTTATTCAGCAGCGGCGTAAGGCCGGGCACGCACTCGCCCAGCAGAATAATGGAAATCGGGTTGCCTGCGGCGATGCTCATATTCGCGCTGGGCGATCCCACCTCGAAGGGCTCGAACTGGATGGTGAAATCCAGGGTGCCGGTGGGGTTGATCAGAATCGGCAGTTGCTGCGTGGGCGCGGCGCCGCAAAGATCCGGAGACAGCGCGCACGCCACGGAGAAGTCCGGCGTGTAGGCGGGTGGCGGCGATACGGGGCCGTCCAGCGAGAGGCTGGTCAGGTAGACGGCCTGCGCGCCGGTGTTGGTGAGGCGGAACACGGTGGTGGCTGTGTTTCCGAGCGCCACCGGGCCGAAATCGTAGGCCGCGCCCGTGGCAGTCACAATGCCACCTTGCACAGTGGATAGCGTGACCTGGGCCGCGGCGCAGGCCGCCGCCGCCAACAGGAGGAGCAACGATTTGGTCATGGATGCCCCACGGTGATGTTCGGCGTGCCGATGTTGACCACCGAACTCGAGGGTGAAGAGCCATGCGCGGCGGCGCGGCTGACACCTGCGAACGCGGCGCCGCCGGCGGCTGCTATGGCCGCCAGCACGACCCATTTCTTGTGGCTGCCCGAGCCCATTTTGGTGGTTGTGGGGGTGATCTCGCCGGATTTCGCGCTAGGAGGCCCATGCGCCGGGCCGGGACCTTCCTTGGCTGAGGTGGCCGCCGCCGGTTTATTCTCGCCTATGTATTGGAGCGATACGGCGCCGGCACGGGCCTGCTCCTTTACCGCGGTGATGCGGATCCGGAATTGCCCGCCGGTACGGTTCAACTGGACAGAGTGAATAGCGGCTCGGCCAGTAGCATCGGTAACCACCAGGTCGGTCCGCAGGCCATTGGAGAACAGGCCACTGGCGCCCTCCGGCGGCAATTGAAAAGTGACCGCCGCGCCGGCCACTGGCCGCCCGTTTTCGTCGCTGACCTCGACAGTAAGAGGACGCGGGACGCGCGCTCCGGGCGGATGCACCACACCCTCGCCTTCCAGGACCTTGATTTGCAGCACGGCGATTTGAGCCATCGCCACGCAAGGAAACACTACGACCAGCGCCCTTGCCAGGATTGCCTTCATAAGAATCCGTTCCGGCGGGCGCGGGCGCCGGATCGGACTCGCCCGATTCTACGCCGCCCTGAGCAGCACTGCCGTTATGTTATCCGGGCCCCCCGCGCCGCGCGCGGCATCGATCAGTCCGCGGGTCTTCACGTCCAGCGTCTGATTGGGCGCGCGCAGAATCGCTTCGATGCGCGGCTCGTCCACCACGCCGTGCAGGCCGTCGCTGCACATCAGTAGCATGTCTCCGGTCCGCAACCGGATGTCGTGGTAATAATTAATCTCCAGCGCGTTGCCCGCGCCAATGGCCATCGTCAGAACGTGGCGCATCGGATGGGTGCGCAGAGCTTCCTCGTTGAGTCCCAGCGGCCGGCCAACTTCGTTGACCCAGCTCTGGTCCTCCGTAATAGCCCGCAGGCCGTTATGATCCAGCAGGTATGCCCGGCTGTCGCCCACGCTGGCGATCAGCAGCTCATCACCCACCTCCAATGCCACGACAAGCGTGGTGCCCATGCCTTCCAATGCCGGGTCGCCGCCGGCGGCGTCCAGCACCCGCCGGTTGGCCTCCTCGACCGCCACCAGCAAAGCCTGCGAATCGCGGTTGGCAGCCGTGAGGATGCTTGCGGAGACGGTCTCGACGGCCAGCCGCGAGGCGCGCTCACCCGCTTTGGCGCCACCCATGCCGTCGGCCAGCACATACAATCCCATCTCCGGATCGATCAATGAATAATCTTCGTTATTTGCCCGAACGCAGCCTTTATCGCTCAGGGCACAGGCTTCCAGCATTACCGGCTCCCGCGTGGAATGAGCCACACACGCGTCTGTAATTCTACCGAAAGCCGGGGCGCTTTCGCCGGGCAATTGCAAAATCGATAGTGGGTTGACAGAGGGGATACTCTCAGCCGGGTTTTGGTCATATTCTTCTTTTTTGAGACGCGGCGCCTTTTACAGATACGTCGGCACCACCTGCATTTCCGGAATACAGACGCGGGCGGGCATGCGGGCTACGGCGAGCACGGCTTCGGCCACGTCCTCCGGGCGCAGGGCTTTTGCCAGGGTCTCGACGGAGGGCTTCACGGGCCGTCGATCCAGGATCTCGGTATCCACCAGGCCCGGACAGACCACACAGGTGCGGATGCCGTTTTCCTTCTCTTCGACGCGGATGGCGTGGGCCAGGCCCAGCATCCCCCGTTTGGAAGCCTGATAGGCCGCGCCGGACACGTCGGCAAAGAGGCCGGAGACTGACGCGATGTAGATCAGATGGCCGGCGCCGCGCTGGCGCATGGCCGGCAGCACGGCCTGGGTAATGTAGTAAGCGCCGTTGAGATTGACCTGCAGAACCATGTTCCAAATCGCCGGGGTGAGGCGCTTCATGGCGCGATCCGGCACGTTGGTTCCGGTGGCGAACACCAGGATGTCGATCTCGCCGAGGCGCTGGCGGGTGTGGCCGGCGAGCTGTTCCATCTGGGAAGCGTCCGACGCATCCGCCGGAAATGTCTCGACGGCGCGGCCTTCGCGCGCCAGGGATTCGCGCAGCTCGCGCAGGCGGTCCTCGCGGCGCGCGGAGGCCATGACGCGGGCTCCGTCGCGCGCCAGCAGCACGGCGGTCTCGCGGCCGATGCCGCTGGAGGCTCCCACTACCAGCACAGTCTGGTTGGCGACGGTCGAGGACATATTGTTCCACTATGACACGGGGCGGCCTTGACATCGATCAAACACGTGTTTTAAAATTCTGTTTACAAATGCCTGATCGCACCCAAACCTCAACCGGCCCGCTAGGCGACGACACGCATGCCCGCATCCTCGAAACTGCCGGCCACGTGTTCGCCGAGACCGGCTTCCAAGCCGCCAAGGTCCGCGACATCTGTGCGCGCGCCGGCGTGAACCTGGCGGCTGTCAACTATCATTTCGGCGACAAGCTGGGCCTGTACAACGAAGTCCTTCGGTACGCCGCGTGCGCGGCGGGCAATGCCGCCGAATTCGATCCGGCGCTGCCCGGCGGAACGCCCGAAGCGAAACTGCGCGGTTTCGTGCATGGCCTGCTGCGTCATATGTACGGCGAAGACCGGCCGGCCTGGCCGGTGCGCATCATGACGCACGAACTGGCGCAGCCCACGCCCGCGTTCCAAGGTGTGGTCGATCAGATCATCCGCCCCCGGCACGAGGCCATCCGCGCGCTGATCGGCGCCATCATCGGACGGCCCTCCGGCGACCGCGTCACGCGGCTGTGCACGCAGAGCGTGATGGGGCAGATCATCGTTTACGCGCACGGCCGCGAGGTGCTCAAACGGCTGTGGCCGGACCTCAGGTTTACGACCGAAACATTGGATGAAATCGCGGATCACATCTCGGCATTCTCGTATGCGGCGCTGAGAAGCATGAGCCGCGCAAACCGAGCATCATCAGCGAACGGGGCGCCTCTCAGAACGGCCCGGTCCGGAAAGAGAGCGGCAAGATGAAAGCTTCTATCCCGCAAGAGACGAGAACGCAGGCCGGCCGCGCGCGCACCGTGGCGATCCTGATCGTGCTGCTACTGGCGATTGCCTCGGTGACGTTATGGCGCGTGGTTTTGGCCAAGCCGCGGGGACCCGGCAACGTCATCACCTTGAGCGGACGCATCGAAGGCGACGACTCGGCGGTATCGGGCAAGGCCACCGGCCGCCTGCTGGAAATCCGGGTGCGCGAGGGCGACCTGGTGAAAGCCGGTGATGTGATCGCGGTGCTGGACGACACCCAGGTGCGCGCGCGCGTGGAAATGGCGCAGGCCACGCTGGTGCAAACCGAAGCCAAATTGCAATGGGCGCACCGCCAGATCTCCGTGCTGGAGGATCAATTGCGCCAAAATGCCGCGGAGACCGGCCAGTCCAAGCTGGACGCCAACGGCCGGGTGGACCAGGCCCAGGCGCAACTGGCGGCCGCGGAGGCCGACCTGGCCCAGCAGGAGGCCGCCTACAAGCTCGCTTTGTTCGACAAGGATGCTTACACGCGGCTGGCCCAGACCGGCGCGGTATCGGAGCGGCAGGGAAAGCAGGCGGAAACCACGGCGGAAACCCAGTCCGCGCTGGTAGCGGCGGCCAAGCGGAGGGTGGAAGCGGCCCGCGGCGCGCTCACGGCGGCCCAGGCCACGCTGGCCAATCCGGATATCCGCGCGCTGCAAGCCGCCACGCTGCGCCAGCAGATCAATCAGGAGGAGTCCGACATTGCGGCCGCGTCCGCCGACGCACAACACGCGCGCGCGTCGCTTGAAGAGGCCCGCGCCAACCGGGGCGACCTTACCGTAACCGCGCCGTTCGATGGAACGGTGGTCACGCGCACCGCCGAGCCGGGCGAAGTGCTGACGGCGGGAACTCCCATCATCACGCTGCTCGACCTGCATAAAGTCTATCTGCGCGGCTATATCCCCGAAGGCCAGATCGGACGGGTGAAGGTGGGGCAACCGGCGCGCGTGTACCTCGATTCGAATCCGAACCAGCCGCTGGACGCGCATGTACTGCGCATTGATCCGCAGGCCACCTTCACCCCCGAAAATACGTATTTCCGCGACGATCGCGTGAAGCAGGTGGTGGGGGTGAAACTGGGGCTGCAGACCGGATTCGGATACGCCAAGCCCGGCATGCCGGCCGACGGAGAAGTCCTGGTGTCGGGCGATACGTGGCCGGCGGAAAGCCATCGCAAATGACGGTGCCCCCGGCGCGCACCTCCGTTGTCGCCATTCGCGCGCAGGACCTGCGCAAGAATTATGGCGCTTTAGAGGCGGTGCGCGGGATTACACTCGAAGTCCACCAAAGCGAGATCTTCGGCCTGATCGGCCCGGATGGCGCGGGCAAGACCAGCACATTTCAGATACTGGCCGGCATCATGGAGGCGACTTCCGGGGCGGTGGAGGTATTCGGGCAGCCGGCGCGCGACTCCCGCTCGATCGTCGGGTACCTGACGCAATCGTTCAGCCTGTACCCGGATCTGAGCGTAGCCGAGAACATCCGCTACGTGGGCGATCTGCGGCACGTGCCGTCGCGCGAAATTGCCGCGCGCGCGGAGCGCTATCTGCGCATGTTCGACATGCACCGGTTCACGGACCGCCTGGCGGGGCGGCTCAGCGGCGGCATGAAGCAGAAGCTTTCGCTGGCCTGCGCGCTGGTGGCGCAGCCCCGCGTGCTGCTGTTGGATGAGCCCACCACGGGCGTGGATCCGGTATCCCGCCGCGAATTCTGGGACACGCTGGCGCACCTGGCGGCCGATGGCCTGACCATCGTGGTGGCCACGCCATATCTGGACGAAGCCGAGCGCTGCCACACGGTGGCCCTGATGCATCTGGGCCTGATCCATCAGAGTGGCACACCGGCGGAGCTGCGGGACAGCCTGGGCATGCGGCGGCTGGAGGTGCATACCGACAACCTGGCGGAGGCCGAAGACCGGCTCACGGAAGCGGAGGGCGGCGGCATCAGCGATGTGCAGCGTTTCGGCGACCGGCTGGACGTAATCGTGCGCGACCCGGAGGCGGGGCGCATTGCGGTGGTGCAGACGCTGGCGAAGGCCGGGATCACGGCGCGGGATATCCGGGTGGAAGACCCCATGCTCGAAAACACGTTCGTGGCGCGGTTGCGGAGCATGGGGCAGGAACTGCATGCGCCGCCCTTTCCGGGCCGTCATCCACATGCCGACCTGGCCGGGCAAGTGGCCATTGGCGCGGTGGATCTGACTAAGCGGTTCGGCGATTTCACGGCTGTCCACTGCGTCAACCTGAACGTTCGCTACGGCGAAGTGTACGGTCTGCTGGGCGCCAACGGCGCGGGCAAGACCACTACCATCAAGATGCTGTGCGGGCTGTTGGCGCCCACGTCGGGGAATGCCGAACTGGCCGGAGGCAACGGCGGCATACGGTCCGAGGGCGTGCGTCAACTGGTAGGCTACATGTCGCAGAAGTTTTCGCTGTACGACGACCTGAGCATCGACGAAAACCTGGATTTCTTCGCCGGCGTGTACGGCGTTCCGGAGCGCGAGATCACCGATAAAAAGCAGTGGGTGCTGGCATTTTCCGGCCTGGCCGGGAAAGAGCAGCAGATCACCAGCAGCCTGCCGGGAGGGTGGAAGCAGCGGGTGGCGTTCGGGGCGGCCACCATGCACGAACCCGGCGTACTGTTTCTGGACGAGCCCACTTCGGGAGTGGACCCGCTGGCGCGCCGGGCGTTCTGGCGCATGATCAACCGCCTGGCCGATATGGGCACCGCCATCCTGGTTACGACGCACTATCTGGAAGAGGCCGAGCAGTGTAACCGCCTGGGCTTCATGGTGGCCGGCGAATTAGTGGCGGAAGGCGCGCCCAGCGCCATTAAGGCGCGGCAGGGCGGGCACCTGCTGGAGCTGCGCACGGATCAGCCGCAGCGCGCGGCCGATTTGTTGAAAGAAACCATGGAGCGCTGGCGCGTGGCGTTGTTTGGCGACCGCCTGCACGTGATCGCGGACGACGATATCGAATCCGCCAAGAAACAAGTGCTGGACAAACTGACGGCCGCGGGCATCGTGGCGCGAGATATCCACGAGGAGAATTACTCGCTGGAGGATGTCTTCATCGCGGTAGTCGAAAAGGCCCGCCTGGAGGGCAAATTTGCCTCGGAGGATTAACATATGAGACGGATTTTCTCTCAGGCCCGCAAAGACCTCATCCAACTGGTGCGCGATCCGCTGGCCCTGGCGCTGGCGCTGGTGCTCCCTTTGATTCTGCTGCTGCTGCTGAGCACGGCCATCTCGCTCACTGTGCACAATCTTCCGCTGGTGATTCAGGATCTGGACGATTCCGACGCATCCCGCAGGCTGGCGGATGCGTTTCGCTCCTCGATCTCCTTTTACGTGGTTTCCTGGCCACCCGATCAACAGCCCGAGAAGGCCCTCATGGCCAATGCCGCGCGCGGCGTGCTGATCATTCCCAAAAATTTCGGCCGGGAACTGGCCCGCGGCGGCAATGCCCAAACGCAATTGCTGGTGGATGCCACGGACTCCAATACGGCACGCATTACGCAAGGGTATGCCGTCCAGATCGTGCGTAATTTTAACCGCAGCTCGGGGGCCGCGGCCGCGCCACTGGTGGGCGCGCAGGTACGGCTTTGGTACAACCCCGGGCGCAGCTCGCCGAAATTCCAAAGTCCGGGTATCTTCGTCATGGGCCTCTCCATGTTTCCGGCGCTGCTGGCGGCCCTGTCGATGGCCAGGGAAGGCGAGCAGAAGACCATCCTGCAAGTGTATGTTTCCAGCATCTCGGCGCATGAATTCCTGCTGGGGAAAATTCTGGCGTACATGACCATCGCGGCGTGCGAATGGCTGCTCGGCATGTTTACGCTGATCACGGTTTTTGGGCAGCATCTGGCGGGAGATCCCACGCCGTTCATCGTGGGCAGCGTGCTGTACGCGTTTTGCGTGGCCAGTTTCGGCACCTGGGTGGGAGCGGGCATTCCCAGCCAGGCGGCGGCCATTCAGGTAGTGGCGCTGGCCGGCTTCCTGCTGGTATTCCTGCTCTCCGGCCTGGTGTTTCCCGTGGAGAACATTCCGGCGAGCCTGCGCTGGCTATCCAATGTCGTATGGGGCCGGTATTACATCGAAATCGTGCGCGACGCTCTGTTGCAAGGCGGCGGATGGCCGGCAACATGGTTCGCGGTGCTCATGATCGGGCTGCTGGGCGCGGTCTTCTACACGCTGGCGTGGGTGAGTATGCGCCGCATGCAGGTGAAAGCATGACCCGGCTACACGCGCTCATCCGCAAGGAGTTCAACCAGATCCGGCGCGACAGGCGGCTGGCGGTCTCGCTGATCGTGCCGCCCACCCTGCAGATTCTGCTGTTCGGTTTTGCGCTGGACGCCACCGTCACCAATCTGCGGCTGGGTGTAGTGGATGCCAGCCGCACGCCGGAGAGCCGCGAACTCGTAGCGTCGTTTACCGAAAGCAGGAGTTTCCGGCTGGGCGGATACTACACCGCCATCGGCGGTCTGGAGGACGCTATCAGCCGCGGCAAGCTGGATGCGGGCATGGTGATCCCATACAGGTTTGCGCGCGAGCTGCACCGCGGCCAGCCGGTGGACGTACAGATTCTGCTGAACGCGGTGAACGCCAATACGGCCACCATCGCGCAAGCCTACTCGGAAGGCCTGATCCAGACGTACAACCAGACCCTCGCCGCGGAAGGCATAAGACCCGCCGTGCGCATGGTGGGTGCGGCGGCGCCGGGCGAGCGCGGCCTGGTGACCACGGTTACCGCGTTCCTCTACAACCCCGGGCTGGTGAACGCGTGGTTCATTGTCACCGGCACCTTTGGGGTACTGCTGATTCTGAACAGCTCGCTGGTGGCCGCCACCGCCATGGTCAAGGAGCGCGAGCGGGGCACGGTGGAACAACTGCTGATGACCCCCGCCAGCACCACCGAAATCGTGGTGGCCAAGATCACGCCGCTATTCGTGCTGCTGATGGTGATGGTAGTGATGGCGGTGCTGGTGATGCGCGCGGGATTCAACGTCCCGGTGCGCGGCAGCATCCTGCTGGTGATCCTGGGGGCGGCGCTGTGCGTGTTGTGCGGCATCGGCCTGGGGACATTCATCGCCACCTTCACCAAGTCGGCGCAGCAGTCGCAATTGACGGCGTTCTTCGTGAATCCGCCGCTGGCCACGTTGTCGGGGGCCATGACGCCGGTGGAAGCCATGCCCAACTGGCTGCAGCCGGTCACCTGGGTGAATCCGATCCGGCACTTCGGAATCATCACGCGCGCGGTTTTGCTGAAAGGCAGCGGCGTGGATGTGCTTTGGCCGAATTTTCTGGTGCTCATCGGCTTCGCGGTACTGCTGGTCTCTCTGAGCATCTGGCGTTTCCGACAACAACTGGGATGACGAATACCATGAACAGACACATGTGGGGCAGGCAATCCTGCCGGCTGGCAGCCGTCCTTGCGATGGCCTCGATGCTCCGGGCGCAAGCCCCGCCCCCCTCGCCAGGCACGCCCGCCGCGCAGTTGCCACTATCCGGACGCGGCGGACCAGGCGGCTCGGTGAACACCGTCCAGACGCCGGTGCCGGGCGTCACCTCCAGCGTCAACACGTTGAACACTTCAGTGCAGGTACAGGGGCCCTACGCGGGCAGCGTGGCGGGCGGTAAGCCATTCTCCGGCAAGCTCTCCCTGCGCGAGGCCATCGCCCGCGCCCTGGAGTCCAATCTGGGCACGGAAGGCATGACGCAGGCCATGCGGCAGGCCCGCGGCCAGGCCAGGGTAGCCCGCGGTTCCCTGATGCCGAACATCAACGGCTACCTGCGCGAGACCGTCCAGACCAGCAACCTGCAGGCGCTGGGCCTGCGCATCACGGTTCCAATTCGCGGCTTCACTTTTCCTGGCATCGTGGGCCCCTTTAACTATTACGATCTACGCGCCACGCTCACCCAGACGGTAGCCGATCTCACGGCGCTGAACAATTACCGTTCCGCCCAGGAACTGGTAAAGGTCAACGAAGCTTCCCTGCGCGACGCGCGCGACTTGGTGGTGCTGGCGGCCGGCGGCGCGTATCTGCAGGTCATCGCGGCCCTGGCGCGCGTGCAGTCCGCGCAAGCCCAGATCGACACGGCGCAGGCGCTCTTCAAGCAGACCCAGGACCGCCGGTCGGTGGGATTGAATCCCCAGATCGACGTGAATCGTAGCAAGGTCCAGTTGCAGACCCAGCAGCAGCGTCTGATGTCACTCGAGAACGACCTGGCCAAGCAGAAGATCAACCTGGCGCGCCTCGCTGGCCTGCCGCCCAACGCGGATTATGAGATCACCGACGATGTCCCGTACTCGCCGGGGCCCGCCGTGACGATGGAGGAGGCACTCAAGCAAGCTTACGACGATCGCGCGGACCTGCGGGCCGCCGAAGCGCAAGTGCGCGCCGCCGAACGTACGCGCAGCGCCACGCGCTGGGAACATCTGCCGTCGCTGGCATTCTCGGCGGACTACGGCGCCATCGGCATCAACCCCGGCGAATCGCACGGCACGTTCACCGTGGCCGGCACGCTGCGTATCCCCATCTGGCAGGGAGGCCGCACCGAAGGTGAGGCGCAGGAAGCCAACGCTGCCCTGGGGCAGCGCCGGGCGGAGCTGGCCGACGTGCGCGGACGCATCGAGGCCGACGTGCGCGAAGCGTTTCTAGACCTGGAAACCGCGGCCAAACAACTGGAGGTCGCGCGCAACAATCAATCTGTTGCGCGCGAGACACTCACACTCACCCGGCAGCGTTTCGAGGCGGGCATCGCGGATGCCGTGGAGGTCACCCAGGCACAGGAGTCCGTAGCTTCAGCCGATCTCGACTACATTACCGGCGTGTTCGCGCACAACCTCGGCAAAGTGGCGCTCGCCAGAGCCATGGGGCGCGCCGAGGAGCGCGTCGGCCAGTTCCTGCGAATGCCTTAGCTGTGAGCTTCCTGCCGCAGCCACTCGCGAAACGCGTCGCGGTACAGGATAATGCCCTTGCGCGAATAGCGCAGGTAACCCTGACGGCGGAATTGATTCATGTAGTGGGTCACGATCTCACGCGAGGTGCCCACATACTGCGCCAGCAGCTCGTGCGTGAACGGCGCCATGCGCACGGAGCCATCCGCTTCGGGCGTGCCCATGCGCTCGGAAAAGCGAATCAGCGAACGGGCCAGCCGGCGCGCGATGTTGTCCAGCGAAAAGCTCTCGATGCGGTGTCCAAAATCGATGGTTCGCTGAACCAGGATCTGCAACAATGCCACGGCCAGCTTGGGCCGCTTGGTGACGATGTCCTCGATTTCCGCGGTGGTCCAGCACATTAGCCGGCTGTTCTCGAGAGCGGCTGCCTGCTCGGTGCGCTGGGGAAGATTTAGAAGCGCGGATTCGCCAAAGAACTCGTCGGTTTGATAAATATCCACCACGACCTGCTGGCCGTCGCCGGCCATGCGGGAGACTTTGACCTTGCCCTCGATCACAAGATAAAGGCTGGTAGAGGGTTGATCCTGGTTGTAAACGCTTTGCCCCTTCTTGTACTCGAGGATGGTGGAGCACGGAAGGTGCGCCAGAGGATCCTCCAAGGTCCTCTGCGGTGTGACCATTCTAGCGGTCGTTGCCATACTGATTCCTCCAAGTGTCTTTAGATTTGGTGTCATTGTTGTGGCGTCCCTGAGGCGCAGGTTTCAGAAACTGTGTCGAGATGTTCGACGGTTATCACCGGCAGGGGATCTTCCTTAAGGATCTTCCCCCGCACTGTTACCTTATGACCCATGTGCCGCGCGAAATTATCTTCAGGCGTCCCGGCAGCCGGCTGCAGGCGAGCTGTGGGCTGAAGGTTCTTGTCGTCGGTCAGGACGTACTGTCCTTCCCGTTCATCCACGCAACCAGTCAGCGAAGCCTTAGTGGCGGATTTTAGGGGTTTACCGGACTGCGCCAGCACCGCAGCCAATGCACCGGTGAGCAATAATGCCGCCCCCAAACTCCGCATCCAGCTCCTTCTCCTGCGCACCACAATGCACTTGGCGTGCCAGACCTCACAGTCGTTACGCGGGCGCGAAACACTACTTGAACACGCTTTTCGTAGTCCAGTTTCGCACGAAACGTGTGAAATGTGCTGTGTAGACCTTTCGCCGCGACGGAAAAATCTGCATTTGGGGGGCGATTACATACCTTGGACACACCCTAAAGCTGTCCTACTATGGAAGAACCCGTGACACGCTACCTGCCGCTTCTCCTCGCGCTTCCCCTCTTTGCCGCGGAGTACTCGGCGCCAGCTGGGATCCGGCCCGCGCTGCGCCGACCCGGCGGCCCCAGCATCCTTCCGGGCGGGCGAATCATCGCGCCCCTGGGTCATCAGTTTGTAACCGGTCCCGGACCATTCGGGCTCGCGATCAGCGCCAGCGGGCGGACTCTGGTTTCCGCCAACAGCGGACCGGACCGATTCTCGCTGACCGTGCTGGAGCGTGAAAAGCACGGCGACTGGCAGGTGCGTCAGCTCATCGCGCCCAAAAGGAAGAAAGCAAAGGAGACTGGCGATCGCGGCGAGCGGGATGAAAAAGACGGCGACCAATGGCACAGTGTCTTCATGGGACTGGCCTTGGCCAACGACCATAGCGTTTATGCTTCCGAAGGAAATACCGGACGCGTCCGGTTGGTGGATCTGGCCACGGGCGCAGCCAAGAAGGTCTTTGACCTGAACCGCGATGGCTTCGCGGACAGCTTCACGGGTGATATGGCGCTGGATGCCGATCGCGGCGTCCTGTATGTCCTGGATCAGGCCAACTTTCGCATGGCGGCGATCGACCTGCGTCGGCCGCGGGTGGTCTCGTCGGTACGCCTGGGGCGCCTGCCGTTCGCCCTGGCGCTCTCTCCCGACAAGCGCAAGGCCTACGTCACGAACATCGGCGTATTCGAATACAAGGCGGTGCCGGGCGTGGATCCGCACAACCTGCGCGAAACCGGCCTGCCGTTCCCGGCTTTCGGCTTTCCTTCGGCGCAATCGCGCGACGGCGCGCGGCGGGATACCGGCAAGGGTCCGGTGGACGTGCCCGGCCTGGGTGATCCAAACACGCGGGAAGCCAATTCGCTGGCCGTAATCGACCTGGCGGATCCCGCGGCGCTCAAGGTGGAAACGTTCATTCCGACGGGCCTGCCGTTCGGCGAGGGGATCGAAGGCGGCAGCAGCCCCTCGGGTGTGGTGGCCACGGCGGACCGCGTATACGTCAGCAACGGGCATAACGATTCGATTACAGTGATCGATCCCAAGACGAACAGCGTTACAGGGCAGATCGAGATCCGGATTCCCGGACTGGAGAAACTGCGCGGCGTCCTGCCGATCGGGTTGGCGTACCACGAGGCCAGCGGCTGGCTGCTGGTGGCGGAGGCGGGCATCAATGCGGTTGGGGTGATCGATACGCGGCAATCCAAGGTGCTCGGGCATCTGCCGTCCGCCTGGTTTCCGAGCCGTGTGCTGATCGATGGCGACACGGTCTACGCCGCCAATGTCAACGGCCAGGGCACCGGTCCGAACGTCTGGCAAAACGCTTTTTCGAACGGGGATGCCTTTATTGGCACATTCCGCCGGGGCACCATCTCCTCGTTTCCCCTGCCGGATGCGGCGGGGGTAGCGGCCGGCACCACCACGGTCATGGACAACAACGGCCTGAATCCGCGCGCCGACGCCCCCGGGGCCTTGCCTGGCGCAGTGAAATACGTGGTGCTCATCGTAAAGGAGAACCGCACCTTCGACGAAGTCTTCGGCGACTTCCAGCGCATGGCAGACGGCACCAGCGTGATGGGAGCGCCAGCGATCGCCCGCTTCGGGCGTCAAGGACATGCCGCGGGAAAGGGCAGCCGTCTCAGCGTGCAGCGCGTCAATGTCACGCCCAACCATCACGCGCTGGCGCTGCGCTGGTCGTTCAGCGACAATTTCTACGCGGACTCGGAAGTCAGCGTGGACGGGCACCACTGGCTGGTTGGCGCTTATCCGGATGCCTGGACCGAATCTTCCTTCCGCGCCTCATACGCCGACGGGCGCGACTTCCGCTTCCCCACCACCGCGCCGGGACGGTTCAGCTATGCCGAGAGCAGCTCATCGGTGCATCCAGAGGAGCAGCCCGAGGGCGGCTCCATCTGGCATCACCTGACGCGGCACGGCGTGCCGTTTCGCAATTACGGCGAAGGGTTCGAATTGGCCGGCGGCGATGAAGGCCCCGGCTACCAGCCCACCGGCGTGCGCATGGTGACCAATATGCCGATGCCTTTCCCGCTCTTCCAGAACACATCGCGGGACTATCCGATGTTCAATATGAACATTCCGGACCAGTTTCGCGCCACCCAGTTCATCAACGAAATTCAAGCCAGGTACGTCAAAGGCGGCGAGCCGTTTCCGCGCTTCATCTATATTCACCTGCCGAACGATCACATGACCGAGCCGCGCCCCCAGGACGGTTATCCTTACGAAGCCTCCTACGTGGCCGACAATGATTACGCGCTGGGACGCATTGTGGAGTTTCTATCGACTATGCCCTGGTGGCGCGAGATGGCCATCTTCGTAACGGAGGACGATGCCCAGGGCGGCCGCGACCACATCGACGCCCATCGCACGGTGTTGATGGCCATGGGGCCCTATTGCAAGCGGAACCATGTATCGCACGTGAACACTAGTTTTCCGGGGATGTTGAAGACCATCTTCCGGCTGCTGGGTGTCCCGCCACTGAACCTGTTCGACGCGGTAGCCAGCGATTTAAGCGACTGCTTCACCAGCGCGCCCGACTACGATGGTTACCAGGTGGCGCGGGAGGATCCACGGCTGTTCGATCCGGCGGAAGCGCGCGAGCCACTAGACCCGCGCCCTTCCGTCAAAATGGACGATCCCGCGCACGTGGTCAGGTAAGATGACTCAGCGCTGTCCTGCGCCGCCGCCCTGGATGCCGATTCCCTCGCCCGAGACGACCAGCTCCACGCGCCGATTCTGTTGCCGCCCGGCGGCACTGTCGTTAGAGGCCACCGGATCGGATTTGCCCAGCCCGACCGACGTGATGTTGGCGGAGGTTACACCCTGCTCCATCAGAAAATCGCGCACGGCGTCGGCGCGCGCCTGCGACAGCTTCAGATTGTAATCGTCGCTGCCAATGCTGTCGGTGTGCCCCTCCAGTTGCAGCTTCAATCCGGGATAAGCCAGGAGAATTCCGGACACCTTGGCCATCTTCTCGCGCGCACCGGGCTTCAACGTGTACTTGTTAAAATCGAACAACACGTCGCTGATGTTCACGATCAGCCCGCGGGCCGTCTCGCGGGTCTCCAGCACGGCGTTCAACTGCTGTTGCAGGCGTTCCCGCAACTGGGCCTTCTCGGTCTCGGCCTGCTGGCGCTGGGCATCCGCCTGGGCGGCAGCCTGCCGGGCGCGGTCGGCGTCATCCTGCGCTTGTTGCTGTTGTTGCAACGCGGCAGCGCGGGCGGCATCCGCGGCGGCACGCGCTGCATCCGCGGTGGCTTTATCCTGCGCGGCCTGGGCGGCCGCGGCCTGGGCTTCGCGCTGGGCCTGCTCGGCGGCGGCCCGCTGCGTTTCGGCGTTCTGGGCGGCGGCCCGGTCCTGTTCGGCGGCTTCACGCTGACGCGCCAGGTGCTCCTCTTCCATCTTCCGGTAAGTGATGAGGCGCGCGTCTTCAGCCATCTGCGCCGCCTCCCGCGCGTTGGTCTCCACAGCCTTGCCTCCGTGGCTGCTCATGAAACCTTCGGCATTCTGCAGCGCGAGCGTGGCCTTCTGAAACGTATCCGGGGCGTACCTGTCGGCGCCCGTCAGGTGCGCGATCTCGACCGCATTCTCGGCTTCCGCCAGCTGCAGCGGCCCCTTGGGATTGATCCGGACCGGCTGATAGGCGCCGCGATTCAGCACATACTGCCCGCGCTTCAACAATTCATACTTGGCATCCACCTGCTCGATGGTACCGGTGGTATCGCGGCGCACGAAATTCTCCATGACCACCACATCGCTCGGCTGCGTTACCGCGAAGTAAGGCTCGGCGGTCACGATCAGCCCGAAAACCTGGAGCGAGCTGGTGGCCAGCAAGCCGCTGTGATCGCCGCTCAATGCCAGCTCACCCAGGTTCTGGGCGCGCCCTTCCGGCGTGATGGCCCACAGCACGTAGGTCAGGTATTCCGGACCGAACTGGTTGGCGGGCGTCAGGTGGTCCGCATGCACGTCGATTTTTGTGGACCCCATCTGACTATCGACGCGGGCCTCGCCGCGCGCCGCGGGCATCAATTCCGTCCCGCGAAAATCTATGTGCGTGGTGCCGCTGCGATGATGGTAGTTGACGGCGCTAACGGTGCGAGACACTACCGTGACGCGGAAAACCGGCATGGGCTGCCCGGTTTCTGCCGGCGTCGCCACCTGCTGCTGAGTCGGGTTGGGCGCTTGCGCACATAATACGCCCAGTGCTACGAAAAACAATCCTGTGGCTTTCATGGTTCGTTCCAGCCTCCCCGTATGTGCAGCACGCAGCCGCCCTCTGTGCGTGCGCTCACTAAAATGCCCGATTGGGCTTGCATGCTACAATCCGGTGCATTCCATGGCCTTACACGGGCTGCGCTTCGAAATCTCCGCGGTGTGCCCGGTCACCCGCGCGCGCGCCGGCGTGCTCCACACTCCCCACGGCCCGGTCGAGACACCCGTGTTTATGCCGGTGGGCACGCAGGCCACCGTCAAAGGAATCGCGCCGCGCGAACTGGCTGGCGAGCTGGACGCGCGCATCCTGCTGGCCAATACCTATCATCTCTACCTGCGCCCCGGCGCCGATCTGATCCGCCGCATGGGCGGCCTGCATCGATTCATGTCGTGGCCGCGCGCCATCCTCACCGATTCCGGAGGATTTCAGGTCTTCAGCCTGAGCGGGCTGCGCAAAATCACCGACGAGGGGGTTATCTTCCAATCGCACCTGGACGGCGATACGCACACGTTCACGCCCGAATCCACGGTCGATATACAAATCGCGCTGGGGAGCGACATCATGATGGCGCTGGACGAATGTCCCGAGTATCCCGTCAGCCACGAATACGCGCGCATGGCTATGGAGCGGACGGTGCGCTGGGCGCGCGCCGCGCAGGTGCACTTTGCTGAGCGCCGGGTTGAGTTGGCCATTCCTCAGGCGCTCTTTCCCATCGTGCAAGGATCCATGTTCGCCGACTTACGGCGCGCCTGCGCCGTAGAACTGGTGGAACTGGAGGCGGACGGCTACGCCATCGGCGGGCTCTCGGTGGGCGAGCCCCGGCCCTTGAGCCTGGAGATGGTGGAAGCCACTGAAGAGCTGCTGCCGCGGGCCCGGCCGCGCTACGCCATGGGAGTGGGCATGCCGGAGGAACTTCCGGAATACGTGGCGCGCGGGGTGGACATGATGGACTGCGTGCTGCCGTCGCGCAACGCCCGCAACGGCTGCCTGTTCACATCCGAGGGCGCCGTGCGCATCAAGCAGGCCCGCTACAAAGACGATCCCGGCCCCGTCGATCCGCAGTGCGGATGCTACACTTGCCTCAACTTCTCGCGGGCTTACCTGCGGCACCTGTTTCAAGCCGGCGAGATCCTGTATGCATCACTGGCCACCCTGCATAACGTGAAGCGGTACCTGGACATCATGCGGGAGATTCGGCGCGCCATTGTGGAGGGCTCATACCCGCAGTACTTGCAGCGGGCGCGGGACGCGGCAGCAGCGGAGGAACCTTAGCCCGGCTAGGACCCGCCTTGACATCCTCCCCCACCATCAGGCACGCTATACTATCGGGTGGATATCCTGAAAATTTAGCGAACCGTACGCTCCGCGCCGGTTGAAATCGAGTAGTTTGCCAACGTGGTCCCGAACCTAATTCTACAAGCCTCGGCCCCAGGCGGCTCCCTGCTGGGCTTCCTTCCGATAATCCTCATCTTCGGAATTTTTTATTTCCTTCTCTTCCTTCCCATGCAGCGACAGAAGAAAAAGCAACAGGCCATGTTGAGCTCCCTGCAGAACGGCAATACCGTGCTCACCAGCGGCGGCATCGTGGGGACCATCATTTCCATCGGCGACGACGAGACGCTGGTGCTGCGCGTTAAGCCCGACAATATCAAGCTGCAGGTGGCCCGCAGCGCGGTTTCCAACCTGGTGACGGGCGACGCGAAGAAGTAAACAGTAGGACAATAATTTACAGAGCAAGGCACAATCCTCATGCGAAAAAATGTGACGGGCAGGACCGTTTTCATCGTTGCGACCATCCTGGTTTGCGTGTTCGGCATCATCGGGTTTCCGAAGTCCGGTGCGGCACTCAAGGAGAATTTACGCAATAACATCCGGCTGGGGTTGGACCTGAAGGGCGGCAGCCACCTGGTGCTGCAGGTGCACGTGCAGGATGCCGTCAAGACAGAGGCGGACGGCGCCATCGAGCGGATGAAGGATGAGATGCACAAACAGTCGATCGACTATACGTCGATCGACCGCAACGATCCGGCCACGGTGGAGGATGCCGACAAGATCCAGATCGACGTGAAGGGCGTGCCCCCCACCAAGACCACGTCGTTTCGCAGCCTGTTGTCGGAGCACTTTCCGCAGTGGGTCCTGTCGCCGGTAAACGCCACGGATTACCGGCTGAATATGCGCCCATCCGAGCTGGTCACGCTGAAACGCGATACGGTGGAGCACTCGCTGCAGACCATCAGCAACCGCATCAATCAACTGGGGCTCACTGAGCCCACGGTGCAGCAGTATGGCCAAGCCGGGACGGACTACGAAATCCTCGTGGAACTGCCGGGCGTGGACGATCCGGCGCGCGTGAGAGAGATCATGCAGACCACCGCGCAACTGGAGATCGTGGCGGTTAAGGACGAGCGTCCTTATCCTACCCGCGAAGCTGCCCTGGCGGCTAAGGGCGGCATTCTGCCGTTGAACACCAAGCTGGTGCAGCAGCGGGCCATCGGCGACCGGCCGCCGGAGTGGTACCTGCTTTCCAAGACTCCCGTGGTTCGCGGTACGGATTTGCGCAATGCGCGCGCCGGCCAGGACGATATGCGCAAATGGGATACACAGTTTACCCTCAGCCCGGACGCGGGTAAGAAATTCGGCCGCTTCACCGAGGCGAATATCGGAAACTATCTGGCCGTGGTGATGGACAACCAGATCTACAGCGTGGCCGTGATCAAGGGCCGCATCGAAGACAGCGGCCAGATCGAGAACATCGGCACCGAGCAGGAGGCTTCCGATCTGGCCCTGGTGCTGCGGGCGGGCGCCCTGCCGGCCACCATCCAGATTCAGTATGAGAACTCGGTGGGGCCGTCGCTGGGCGCGGACTCCATCCACGCGGGCATCGTGGCCGGCCTGGCCGGCCTGGCGGCCGTAATCGCCGTCATGCTGGTCTACTACAAGCGCAGCGGTGTGAACGCCGTGCTGGCGCTCTTTTTGAACACCGTCATCCTGATGGCGGCGCTATCGTACTTTAAAGCGGTGCTGACCCTGCCGGGCATCGCCGGGGTCATCCTGACCATCGGTATGGCGGTGGATTCCAACGTCCTCATCTTCGAGCGTATCCGCGAAGAACTGCGGGCGGGCAAGGCCATCGTTTCGGCGGTGGATGCGGGCTTCTCGAAGGCCTGGTGGACCATCGTGGACACCCACGTCACCACGGTGGTTTCCTGCGCATTCCTGTTCATTTTCGGAGAAGGGCCGGTCCGGGGCTTCGCCGTGACCTTGACCATCGGCCTGATCGCAAACGTCTTCACGGCGGTGTTTGTGTCGAAGGTGATCTTCGACTACGAGTTGTCCGGCGGCCGCCAGGTGGCGGAGTTGAGTATATAATGTGGCGCAGGCACTGATGCCGGCGCTGTACCTGGGAACAATATTGAAAAGCCCGGTGTCCAAATAATGTTAAGCACCGGTATGGCAAATTCCGATGCAAATTTTTAAGAACACGAATTTCGACTTTCTGCACTACAAGTGGCCGTTCATCGGCGCCTCCCTGGTGCTTTCGGTGGCCGGGATCGGCAGTATGATCCTGCACGGCGGGCTGCGTTACGGCATCGACTTCAAGGAAGGCACGCAGATGACCGTGAAGTGGAACGGCACGCCTCCGGAGGATAAGATCCGGGCCGCGCTTTCCAAGAAGATCAGCGGCGAAGTAACGGTGCAGCCCTTCACGGATATCGGCGCCCGGGATGAGGTAGTGATCGGCACGGAGCGTATGGGCGAGCAGCAGATGGCCGCCGCCCGTAAGACCATGCAGGACACCATGGAGGCCACTTTCGGCGATGCCCAAAGCGGCAAGCTGGACTTCAACAACGCCGGAGTGAGCGAAATTGCGGATCGCCTGACCGTGCCGCTGCAGCAGGCGGGTGTGCAGCTTTCCGACGAGGCGTTGCAGAAACTGGCCGCCGATTTGACCACGTTTCGGGATACGCCGCCCCGTTCGGGTCTGATCTCCACCTTCGACCAGCTCTCCCCGGTGCCCGGAGTAAACTCTGCTATTATTAGCGTTCTCAAACAGCAGTGCTACGCGGCGCCCTTCAAGATCCTGGAAGTGCAGATGGTCGGCCCGAAGGTCGGCGGCGAGCTGCGGACCAAGGCCGTGCTGGCCACCCTTTACGCGCTGGGTGGAATGTTGGTATATATAGCGTTTCGCTTCGAATGGATTTACGGCGTGGCGGCGGTGGTGGCGTGCTTCCACGATACGATCATCACGATCGGGCTGTTTTCCCTGTTCAACAAGGAGATCACCCTGACGGTGATCGCGGCTTTGTTGACGCTGGTCGGCTATTCCATGAACGACACGATCGTCATCTTCGACCGCATTCGCGAGAATCTGAAGATTCTGCGCCGCGAGCCGCTGGAATCCCTGATCAACAAGAGCGTCAATCAAACCCTGAGCCGGACCATCATGACTTCCGGCCTGACGTTTCTCACCGTGATCGCTCTGTTTCTGTTCGGCGGGCCGGTGCTGCATGGCTTTTCCTTTGCATTAGTGGTAGGTATTATTATCGGTACGTATTCTTCCGTGTTCGTGGCCAGCCCCATCGTGCTGTTCTGGCACAATTGGGCCGACAACCGGAAGAGGACGGCTCCGGCGCCGGTAGCTGCCGCCAAGCCGGCGGGGGCCTCCGCAGGCCCGGCGCGCAAGAGTCCGGCCAAAGCGGTGAAATAGGGACGTAAGGAGAAATGTTATGTTCGAACAGACATTTGTCGAAGGCCAGGGAAAGACGCACAAGACCTGGACCGTGCTGATTTCCTTCATCGGCCAGATGGTGGTGATCGCGATCGCCATCCTGATCCCGATGATTTATTTCGACGCTCTGCCCAAGAGCCAGTTGACCAGCTTTCTGGTGGCGCCCCCGCCACCGCCTCCGCCGCCACCCCCGCCGGCCGCCGCTCCCCCCAAGGTGGTAAAGGTCATTCCGCGCCAGTTCGACGCCGGCCGTCTGATGGCCCCCAAAGCAGTGCCCAAGGAAGTCGCCATGATTAAAGAGGAAGAGCTGCCTCCGCCGTCTTCCGGTGGCGTGGTAGGCGGTGTTCCGGGCGGCGTTCCGGGCGGCGCCGCGGGTGGCGTCATCGGCGGCATCATCGGTTCGGTCCCCACGGCCGCGCCTCCGCCTCCACCACCGCCGGTCAAGGTGGAGAAGCCGGTCACCCCGCAGCGCATTCGCGTGGGCGGCAACGTGCAACAAGCCAAGCTGATCCGTCAGCCGCGGCCGATTTATCCGCCCTTGGCCAAGCAGGCGCGTATTTCCGGCGTGGTGCGGTTGAACGCCATCATCGGCAAGGATGGTACCATTCAGAATCTTACGGTAGCCAGCGGCCATCCGCTGCTGATACCGGCCGCGCTCGAGGCGGTGAAACAGTGGGTCTACCAGCCGACTCTCCTCAACGGCGAGCCGGTGGAAGTTGTCACGCAGATTGACGTGAATTTCACGTTGAGCCAGTAGTTAGCAGTTACACTAATTCAACTCGCAGGAGAAAACAACAATGGTTTTGCAATTGCAGGTGTTTGCGTTGTTTTTGCTACAGGAGGCAGGCGCCATCGGATGGGATCCTCGCTCCCTGTGGGCACAAATGGGTGTTCCCGCCAAATTGGTGGTCATTGGTCTGTTCATCATGTCGGCCTGGTCCATCGGCGTCATGATCGACCGTTTATTGGCCTATAGCGCCGCCCGGAAACAATCCCGGGCATTCGCGCCGGCCGTGGCGGGCGCTTTGAAGGAAGGCAAGCTGGACGAGGCGATCAAGATCGCGGACCGTTACAAGAAGAGTCACCTCGCCAAAGTCGTGGTGGCCGGTTTACAGGAATTCCAGGCGCACCAGGTGAGCTCCGAGATTTCAGGCGAGGACATCGAGGCTTCGCAACGGGCTCTGGAGCGCGCCGAGGCCATCGTGCATGCCGAACTGAAGCGCGGCATCAGCGGTCTGGCGACCATCGGTTCCACTGCCCCGTTCGTGGGGTTGTTCGGAACGGTGGTCGGCATCATCAACGCGTTCAAGGGGATTTCGACCGAGAAGTCCACTGGTCTGGGCGCCGTGGCGGGCGGTATTTCCGAAGCCCTGGTGACCACGGCTATCGGACTCTTCGTGGCCATCCCGGCGGTCTGGATGTTCAACTACTTCACGGGCAAGATCGAAGCCTTTGACGTCGAAATGGGCAATTCCAGTTCCGAGTTGATCGACTACTTCCTGAAGCGGTCGCAGCGCGGCGCGGCGGCCCGTAAGTAGAGAGTGCCAGAAGGAAATATCCAGCGAGTTGAAGCGGGCGTCCCGGCGCAGGCCGGGACGCTCAAGACCCAGTCTGGACGGGAGACTCCACAATGTCCGTAATTATGAAGCAGATGTCCCCACCACCGGTGGCCGACATCAATGTAACACCCATGGTGGATGTGATGCTGGTGCTGCTGATCATCTTCATGGTCATCACGCCCATGTTGTCGAAGGGTGTAAGCGTGGATATGGTGAAGACCGTGAATCCCATCCCCATGCAGGCCGCCGATAAGAGTGACGCCATCATCGTGGCGGTTACCCGCGACGGCAAGACCTATCTCAATACCACGCAGATGCCCGCCGATCAGCTCCCCGGCAAAGTCAAGGATATGTTGACCAACCGGCTGGACAAGATGTGCTTTGTGAAGGCGGATTCGCGCGCACGGTATGAGAAGGTGGTCGACGTGGTGAACAATCTGCGTGCCGCGGGCGTGGATCAGCTTGGATTGCTGACCGAGCAGATGCAGCAAAAGACCAAGGCGGCGGGCACTCCCGCGCCGGCGGGGCAGTAGCCGGCCATCGTACACAAAAAAAGGAGTAATTCATATGGGAATGGCAGTTGGGGGATCGGGTGGCGCGATCTCCAGTATCAATATGACCCCCATGATCGACGTGCTGCTGGTGTTGATCATCATCTTCATGGTAATCACGCCGCTGACGCCCAAAGGATTGGAAGCGCTGGTGCCGCAACCGCCTCCACCGGGGACGCCGCCGGCTGCGGACACCCGCACCGTGGTGATCGTCATCAATAAAGACAAGACTTACATGATCAACCAGGAGCCCACGCTGGAAGCCAACCTGGGGCCCCGCCTGGAAGAAATTTTCAAGACCCGCGCCGAGCGCGTCGTGTTCGTGAAGGGCGATAACGACCTGGAGTTCCAGTACGTGGCCAAAGCGATCGACATCGCGCACGGAGCCGGAATCGATAAGGTGGGGCTGATGACGCCGCAAATGGAGGCCGGACAGTAATGAAACGCAAAGCTCTTGTGGTGCTGGCTGTCGCCGCGATGACGGTGTTCGCCACCAGTTGCCAAAAGCTGAAAGCCCGCGACCAGTTGAACAAAGGCGTGCAGGCATTCAAGAACGCGCAGTATCCCGCGGCGGTGGAGAAGTTCAAGACCGCCGTCGAGCTGGATCCCGGTTTCGACACGGCGCGCCTGTACCTGGCTACGGCTTACATGCAACAGTACATCCCGGGCGCCGATTCCCCGGAGAATATGCAAATGGCCACCGCCGCGCGCGACCAGTTCCAGAAGGTGCTGGACAAGGACCCCAAGAACACCCTGGCCATCGCCTCCATCGCGTCGCTGCTATTCAACCAGAAGAAGCTTGACGAGGCCAATGAGTGGTACCTGAAACTGGTCTCCGTGGATCCCAAGAACAAGGAAGCGTATTACACATTGGGCGTCATCGCATGGACCAAGGCGCTGGTGGCCAATGGAGAAGCGCGCGCCAAGCTGGGCATGAAGCCCGACGATCCAGGACCCTTGAAGGACAAGAAAGTGCGCGCGGCGGTAGCCGAGAAGAACAGCTCGATTATCGACGAGGGCATCAAGAACTTGGACAGGTCGCTGCAAATCGATCCCGAGTATGACGACGCCATGGCCTATGAGAATCTCCTGTACCGCCAGAAAGCGGACCTGGAAGAGACTACGGAGACCTACAAGGCCGATATCGACAAGGCCAACGACTACTTCCAGAAGACCATCGACACCCGAAAAATCAAGGCTGAGCGAAAACCCACAGGCGGCGGCATCACCACAGACACGAAGTAGGACAAGCTTCCCGCATCCCTGTTAATCTAATCGTAACGGGATGCATACACTGGTCCTCCTACTCCTGCTGGCCGCGATTCTGAGCTTTCTATCTCCGGTCGTGCGGGAACGCACGCGGGCCGGCATGCGCTTCCGGCCGGCTCTGCTTTTCACCCTGCCAGCCGTCTTGACACTGCTCTTTGCGGGTTTAGCCGCCGCTTCGAGCGCCTTCAGCCTGCCTCTGGCGGCGCTTATCCTGGTTTATACATTTGCGCCGGCGTTTACCGCCTACGCCCAGGGTGGCGGACCGGTGAAGCGTCCCACGTGGCTGGACTGCGCCATCATCCTGATGCTGTGGCTGCCGCTGGAGTTTTCCGTGGGCGGCGGATTGATTCCCAGACCTGCCCAAGGATTTCTGCACAGTGTGGCTTATGGCATTGCCATCCTGCTCGCGCTGGCGATTTTCATCGGCTTCCGCGCGCTCGAAGGTATGAAGTATAACCTGCCCCGCCCGCGCGACCTGGCTTACGGCCTGAGCGCATTCCTGATCGCCGCCCCCATCCTGATAGCCGCCGGCCGCCTGCTCGATTTCATTCCACCCTTTCATCTGCCCGCCCACCCTTCCGCCGCAGGCATCTCGCGCACCTTCGCCGTCATTTTCGTGGGCACTGCTCTGCCCGAAGAAATCCTGTTCCGCTCGCTGATTCAGAACTGGCTCATGCTCCGTTATGGCTTTACCGCGCCCATGCTGCTGGTATCCGCTTTCATCTTTGGCTGCGCGCACCTGGATAACGGGCCTCAGCCGCTTCCCAACTGGCGCTACATGATCCTGGCCACCATCGCCGGCGTGGCCTACGGCAAAGCGTTCCAGAAAGCGTCCAGCGTATTTTCCTCGGTGACCTGCCACGCTCTGGTGGACGCCACCAAGCACGTATTCTTTTGAGCGGAGGCGCGCCAGGTGAATCACAATCACAAGCTGATCGTGGCGGAGGTCGCCGCCGGGTTCGCTTTGATCATGCTGTATATCTGGCGCCTGCGTTTCACCCAACCTAAAGCTTGGATTTTCATCCTGGGATTATTTGTCCTGTCGCACGTTCTGCGCGGCGAGCGCGGCGCCAGCCTGGGGTTCCGCTGGAGCAACTTCCGCGAATGTGTGGAGCAGATGGCGCCCGCCCTGCTTCTGATCGCGCTGGCGCTGCTGGCGCTGGGCGTGCTTCTGCAGACCATGCGGCCCATCAGCCTGGAGTACGGCCTCATCTGTCTGCTGGCTTACTGCCCCTGGGGCGTTTTTCAGCAGTACCTGCTCAACGGCTATATCGCCAACCGGCTGCTGGCAGTCTCGTCGGGCCGCTATGTGCCGCTGATCGCCGCCTCGCTTTTTGCCGGGGCGCACCTGCCCAACTGGTTCCTGATGCTGGTTACTTTCGCGGCCGGTTATGTCAGCACGAAGATCTTCATGCGTTATCGCAATCTGTATTTCCTCGGCCTTGCGCATGCGGTAATCGGCACTTTGCTGTTTGTGGTGATTCCGGACTCGATCAGCCATCATCTGACTGTGGGCCCCGGCTTCTTCCTGCACAAACGCTAGAGCTTCAGTAACTCGCGCAGCCGCTTAGTTTGCACCCGGCTCACGGGAATCTCGGTGTGCTTCCGGTCGTCCATGCGGATCTGGTAGCTCGACTTGAACCACGGCACTACTTCCTTGATCTTGTGAATGTTCACAAGAAAGGAACGGTGCACCCGCCAGAACGTGTCTTTATCCAGATTCGCCTGCAGATCCTCGATCGTGCGGTAATTGGAATGTCCCTCCACGTTGGTCGCCACCAGCGTGATGAGCCCGTTGTCGATGGTCGCGTAAATCACGTCCTGCGCGTCCACGATAAAATTCCGGTTGAGGTTGCGGATCAACAGCTTGGTGCGGTGGGGCGTCGCAACGGGAACTCCCGCCGGGGCCGCCTTCTTATCCTGCGCCGAGCGTCGCGCCCGATCGATGGTCTCCGCCAGGCGCGCCTTGTCCACCGGCTTCAGCAGATAATCCATGGCTTCCAGCCGGAAAGCCTCCACCGCATATTGGTCGTAAGCAGTCACAAAGATGAAGTGGGGAAGCTCCATGCCGGATTCCCGCAACTGGCGCACTACCGCCACGCCGTCCTGGCCGGGCATGTGCACGTCCAGGAAGACCATGTCGGGCTCCAGCTTCTGGATCAGCTTCACGGCCTCCAGGCCGTTCCGCCCGGTGGCCACCACCTCCACCTCGGGAAAGTCGCGCAGCAGATAAGCCAGTTCGTCGCAGGCGAGCTGTTCGTCGTCGACAATAACGGTCGTCAAACTGGCTGTCGCGCGCTCTCGCATTGAGCTGGTATTATAACATTTCGTCCCGCACAGCCAGATTGATCGATGTGCGGCCAGGCGCCTTTCCCTGGGCCACCACGGCCCGTTAGGTGTGCACGCTGCAAGCGTGCCAGGAGGCCGTCTAAGTTGAGAGGAGCAAAGCACTTGTCCAGTAAGGACCATATTTCGATCGCACCCGCGGAAGGTAAGCTCGGGGTGTTGATCCCCGGCATGGGTGCCGTCACCACCACCTTCATCGCCGGCGTGGAAGCCGTGAAACGGAATCTCGCTAAGCCCATCGGCTCAATCACCCAGATGGCCACCATCCGCCTGGGAAAACGCACCGAAGGCCGCAGCCCCCGCATACAGGATTTTGTCCCGCTCGCCAGCCTCGACGACCTGGTCTTCGGCACCTGGGACATCTACCCCGATAACTGCTATGAAGCCGCTGAGAAGGCGGGCGTGCTCGAAATGCCGCTGCTGGAGAAATTGCGCGCGCCGCTCTCCGCCATCCAGCCGATGCCCGCGGTCTTCGACCAGGATTTTGTGCGCCGCATCGACGGGCCCAACAAGAAGCCCAAAGCTTCCAAGATGGATCACGCCGAAATGCTGATGGACGACATCCGCAGGTTCCAACAGACCAGCGGGGCGGCCCGCCTGGCCATGATCTGGTGCGGTTCCACGGAGGTATTTCACAAACCCGCCGCCGTACACCAGACGCTCGCCGATTTCGAATGCGGCCTGCAGAAAAACGATCCCGAAATCTCCCCCAGCCAGATCTATGCCTACGCCGCGCTGAAGTCCGGTGTGCCTTACGGCAACGGCGCGCCGCACCTGACCACCGATACGCCGGCCTTGCTGCAACTATCCCGCGAGCGCCAGGTCCCCATCTGCGGTAAGGATTTCAAGACCGGCCAGACCTTCATGAAGACCCTCATCGCGCCCGGACTGAAGTCGCGCATGCTGGGCCTGAACGGCTGGTTTTCAACCAACATCCTGGGCAACCGCGATGGTGAAGTGCTGGATGATCCGGGGTCCTTCAAATCCAAGGAAGAATCGAAATTGGAGGCCCTCGAACAGATCCTGCAAGCCGATCTCTATCCGGATCTGTACAAAAACTTCTACCACAAGGTGCGCATCAATTATTACCCGCCGCGCGGTGACGCCAAGGAAGGCTGGGATAATATCGATATCTTCGGCTGGCTGGGTTATCCCATGCAGATTAAGATCGACTTCCTTTGCCGCGATTCTATCCTGGCCGCGCCCCTGGTGCTCGACTTAGTGCTCTTCATGGACCTGGCTCAGCGCGCCGGTATGCGCGGCATCCAGGAATGGCTGTCCTTCTATTTCAAGGCGCCCATGCACGCCCCTGAGTTATATCCCGAACACGACATCTTTATTCAATTGATGAAGCTCAAGAACACACTGCGCTGGATGCGGGGAGAGGACCTGATCACCCACCTCGGACTGGAATATTACGATTAGTGTCCACCAGGACTGAGTGTCCGGCACTTAGCACCCACTTATGAAGGTTCTAGTCATCGGCGGTACCCTGTTCATCGGCCGGCAACTGGTGAAGGAGTTGTGCGAAGCCGGCCACGATGTAGCCGTGATGCATCGCAAGCCGGCGCACGGTATGGCTCGCCGCGTGGAGAACCTGGTGGCTGACCGCAATGACGCCGAGGCCGTGCAGCAAGCCCTGGATGGCCGCCGTTTCGACGTGGTCTACGACCACGTATACGATTGGGAGCGCGGAACCACGGCCGCCCAGGTGCAAGCCACCGTGCGCGCCTGCGGCGACCGCGTGCAGCGTTATATCTTCATGTCCAGCGTGGCGGCCTACGGCGACGGCCTGAACCATTATGAGGGTGACGCATTGGCGCCCGACAATCATCCCGAGCCGTACGTCCGCAACAAGGCCATGACCGAGCGCATGTTGTTCCGCATGCACCAGCGCCACGGTCTGCCGGTAGTGACTTTCCGGCCGCCTTTCATTTACGGACCTGGCAATCCATTCTACCGGGAGGCTTTTTTCTGGGACCGTATGCGGCTGGCGCGGCCGGTCATTATTCCAGGCGACGGTCACCGCCTGATGCAGTTCGCGTTTGTGAAGGACTTGGTGCGTGCCTTGGTGCGTGCCATGGAAGTTCCGAATGCCGCCGGCGAGGCCTTCAATATCGGGGACTCGCGGGCGCTCACACAGTTGGAGGTGGTGCAGTCCCTGGCTGCGGCCGCCAACAAAGCGCCGCAACTGGTCCGCATACCGCGCGAAGCCATCATCCATTGGGGCGGCAACCCCATGGGCGATCCCGCGTACTTCGGGGTTTACTTCGACATGCCGCCCATCACCGAAAAGATGGGCAAGGCCGCGCGGGTCCTGGGCGTTCGCCCCACGCCTTTTGAGGAAGGACTCAAGGAAACCTGGCGCTGGTATCTGCGCCACCGTAATGGCCAGTGGCCACAACCCGACTTTGCCTTCGAGAACCGCGTGCTGGCGCTGGCCCACGCCAAAACCGCGGGCGTGTAAAACAGGCGCTACATATTTCGGACAATAACCGGATGTCCCTTCAACTCGACGAAGCCGAAGTGCGGGTGCTGGCGGCCCTCATGGAAAAAGAAGTCGCCACGCCGGAGTACTACCCGCTGTCGCTGAATGCCCTGGTGAACGCCTGCAACCAGAAATCCAACCGCGATCCCGTGGTGTCTTACGACGAGGATACTGTCGAAACGGCCTTGGCCGGCCTGCGCGCCAAGGGTCTGGTCACCCGCATCAGCGGTCCCGACATGCGCGTACCCAAACATGGGCATCGCCTGTCGGAAATCATCAACCTGGGCCGCCGCGAAGCCGCGGTGCTGTGCGTCTTGATGTTGCGCGGCCCACAAACCGCCGGCGAACTGCGCGGGCGCACTGAGCGCCTCTACCCCTTCGACGACCTGGAAGCAGTGGACGCCTGCCTCACCCGGCTGATGGAATGGCAGCCCGACCCGCTGGTCGCACGGCTCCCTCGCCAGCCCGGCTATAAGGAAACGCGCTACGCTCACCTGCTCTCGGGAGAGCCTCCCGTACTGCCGGTCTCCGCGGAAACCCACCACGAGCCGGCGGCAACGCTGCAGGCGCGCGTGGATCGTCTGGAAAAAGAGGTCGAAGATCTCAAGCAGCAGTTCGCCGAATTCCGCAAACAGTTCGAGTAGGTTCAGGTCTTCTTCGGCATCGTCGTGATCACCACCACGCTGACCAGCACACAGAGAGTCCCCAGAATCGTTCGCATTCCCAGAGCTTCGCCGCCGAGAAAATAGCCAATCACGACCGCCACCACCGGATTGACATAAGCGTAAGTCCCTACTATGGTCGGCGACTCATGATGAATCAGCCACACGTAAGCGGTAAACGCCATAATCGAACCCGCGACGATCAGGTAGGCCAACGCCAGCCACGCACCGCGCGAGACGGTCGCCGGGTGAAAGTCGCGAAATTCCCCCAGGGCAGCCGCGGTGAGAGCCAGCAGAATCCCTCCGGCCAGCATCTGCGCTCCCGAGCTCATGACCTTGGAAGATGGCAGCGGGAGCCTGCGCGTCAGCGACGACGACAGCGACCAGCTCACCGCCGCCACGATCAACGCAATGGCGCCCTTCGTGTCAATCGCTACTCCGCCGACGTTCAACGTGTGGCCCATCAGCACCGCAACTCCGCCGATGCCGATCAGCAGCGCCAGAGCCAATCGCGGCGTAATTTTTTGCGTTCCGAGAAGCGTGATCTCCCACAACGCCATGAAAACCGGAATAGTGGCCATCATCACCGCGGCGATCCCGGAGGGCACCCGCTGCTCGGCCCAGAACAACAGGCCGTAATCGAGCACGAAGATCAGAACGGCCAGCACGAACGCGGACAGCCACTCGCGTCCGGAGGGAGAACGCTCGCCCTGCACGATCATCCAGCCATATAACGAGAGTCCCGCGATTACAAATCGCATGGATGCGAGCAGGAACGGCGGCACTTCGCGCACGCCCACGCGGATGGCCAGAAACGTCGATCCCCAGACAAAATAAATGATGGCGAATGCCAGCAGAGTCTTCCACGTGCGGCGATAGGGCAGGGCATCCATGGCGAGATCTTTCGAGTAACATCCCGCAAAACGGCGCGTGGGCAGTTATGCGAATCTATTAAGGCGCCCACGCGCCTTTGCGGGCTAGCTAGCGGTTGAACAGCCACAGCTTGATCGGTTGATAAAGCATGTAAAGCGCCCCAAGCGCCAGCCAGATCATGGAACTGGCGGAGAACGCGCGCGCTGTGGTGCGCACCTCCGGTGTGCGGTCTAACTGCAGCAACGGGCCACGCTCGTTCGCCGCCGTCCGGTCGTACAGAAACAGCGGAGCTCCCGCGAATAACGCAAATATTGGGAACCAGGTTGCCGTGACGACCTCATTCGGTTGATCCCCCGGCCGGCTTTGCAAAAGGAACCCGATGGACTTGACCAGGTCCGCAATCGCCAGGGCCGCCAGCGCCAGATGGCGGATCGCCAGCGCGCGCCCCGCCGACTTTAGCCCTGTCATCAGAGCACGCGAGCGTTCGACGGCGGCTTTACCGGATAGCTTTTCAACGACGCAGACTACCGGCCACAGGCAATCGCCAACCACCCAGCCAGGCCCGAAAAAAAACAGGGATCGGGCCTGCGTGGCCAGAAGGACCGGTATCGTTTTGATCAGCTTCCCGAGGACCCGGACCGATAGGAACCTCCGCAAGCGGACCTGCTCGTCCATAGCCATGAGCGCGGCGGCTGCGCGCAGCACGTTATCGGAAAAGACGAAGAGAACCGCCGCGGCCAGTGGCAACAATATCATTCGCACGGCGTCGATTGGCAGCAGTTTCCGGCTGAATGCGGCCAGTAGCGCAGTTATCGCCTCGATGGTCCCGTAGATGGGAAACAGCAACAGAGCGTATGCCGTGAGGTGTTGCAGCAGAAACGCCTTGGATCGCCGCAACGCCAGGAATTCACCGTCCACCGCGTTGTGAAAACGGCGTGTGAATTCGATGGCCGACGCCGGGCGGTCCGCGGGGTTGCGGGCGAGGCCGGCCAGAATCGCATCCGACACGTCGCGCGGGATCTTGCGCAGGCTGGCGGGCGAAGGCGGATTCCCGGTCTGGTGAAACTCAATGAGCTCACTGGTCTTTCCGGTAAAGGGCAGCTCGCCGCAAACCAGCGAGTACGCCACCACCGCCAAACTGTAAATATCGGAACGGAAGTCTATCTCCTGCCCCATGGCTTGCTCCGGCGACATGTACGCCGGAGTCCCGATCAAGCTGCCTGGCATCGTATGCCCGCCGGCATCGCTGTCGAACGAGCGAGAGAAAAAGCCGGAGGGAGTTGACGCCATCGCCACGGTTTCTAATTCATCAGCAGGCTGAGGCGCGCGCGTGATCGCCACGGTTTCCAGTCCGTTGCCAGGCATCACGGGCTGCGGCATAGTCATCTGTGGATCGCCCGGTTCCGCCGGTTCCTTGAACGACGAAGTCCATTCGCCGAGCAGATTCATTTTGGCCACGCCGAAATCCAGCACTTTCACGGTATATCCGCCGCGGCCGTTGGGTTCCAGCCAGACATTGTCGGGCTTCAGATCGCGATGCACGATTCCGTGCCGGTGCGCCTCGGCCAGCGCCAGTCCGATCTGATCCAACAGGTCCGCGATTAACGGCAATGGCGGCTGTGGATTAGTTTTCTGGAACTCCGAGAGCGTCTGTCCGTCCAGAAACTCCATCACCAGGTACGGCATCTCGCCGCCCGTTGCATTGGCGATTCCAAAATCCGTGACGTTGACGATGTTGGGATGGCGCAGGCGCCCGCAGGCCTGCGCCTCGCGCTGGAAGCGGACCAGGAAGTGCGGGTCTGCCGCCCACCGCGGGGCGATCACCTTGACCGCCACAACGCGCGTGGTCCCCAGGTGCGTCGCCAGGTAAACGTTACCCATACCGCCGGCGCCCAGTTGCTTGTCGATGCGGTATTTAGCGTCCAGGATTTCGCCGATCATGGAAGAATCCAAAGCGTCTACCCGCCATCATAACGCGGGTGCGGATGGCGGCCGTGAACTTCGGAGACCACACCAGCGACGCTATGTAATCATGTAGGCCATGGACCGTAGAACCTTGTTACAACTGCTGAGCATTCTGGGCACAGTACGTCCTGGGCATGCTCAGCAGGAGCCTCGGCAGCAACCGCCCCTGCGCGTCACCAAAGAACAAGTGGCGGGTGCCCTGACGCTCCTCGGGCTGGATTTCACAGCCGCCGAGATCGACATGATGCTCCCGAGGGTAAACAATGGGCTGGACGGCTACGCGTCCTTGCGCAAGATCGAAGTGCCCTATGGCGTCGAGCCGGCGTTCACTTTTCACCCAGGCCTGCCGGAGCGAGTGCCTGCGAAAGGCGCGCCGCGATTCAAAACTACGTTTGCCCACGCGCGGAAGGCCAAGGCGCCGGCGGACTTGGAGGAGGTGGCGTTCTGGCGGGTGAGTGAGCTGGCTCCGCTGGTGCGCTCACGCGCGATTTCTGCCACGGATCTGGCCAGGATGTATCTCGAACGCATGAAAAAACACGGGCCCAAGCTGCTGGCGCTGGTCACCTTGACTGAGGAGCTGGCCTTGGAACAGGCCGCTGCCGCGGACGCGGAAATCAGGCGCGGCCGCTATCGTGGTCCCTTGCACGGCATTCCGTTCGGCGCCAAGGACCTGTTCGATACCAAAGGCATTCCCACCACCTGGGGCGCGGAACCGTTTCAGAACCGGGTGCCGCACGCGGACGCCACATGCATCGAGCGTCTCTACAAGGCCGGCGCCGTGCTTGTCGCCAAGCTGTCGATGGGTGCGCTGGCGCAAGGCGACCTTTGGTACGAGGGACGAACCAAGAGCCCCTGGCCCACGGCGGCGGGTAGGGAGAGGCGCGAGTACGACCGCGGCTCGAGCGGATCCTCAGCCGGCCCGGCGGCCGCCACCGCAGCCGGGTTGGTGGGCTTTTCGCTGGGAACCGAGACGCTGGGCTCGATTGTTTCGCCGAGCATGGCCTGCGGAACGGTCGGACTGCGTCCGACCTATGGCCGGATCAGCCGTCGCGGGGCCATGGCATTGAGCTGGACAATGGATAAGGTCGGACCCATTTGCCGCGGCGTCGAGGATTGCGCTCTGGTGCTGCATGCCATTTACGGGCCGGACGGCCACGACCGCAGCGTGGCCGCCGATGCGTTCCATTGGGAGCCACAGAAGCCGCTGAAGAGCCTGCGCGTGGCCATCCTGCAGAAGGCTTTCGACCGCGCGGCGGGGGAACAGAAGAAGGTCCGCGACCAGGCTATCGAAGATCTGAAAAGCGCCGGCGTCTCGATGACCCCGGTGGAATACAACGAAGACCTGGGCGTTATCCGATTCCTTCTGGAAGCTGAAGCCGCCGCGGCCTTCGATGACGTTACGCGCGATGGACAGATCCGCACCCTGCGGGGGCAGTCGCCCGGTGATTGGCCGAATTCCTTCCGCGGCTCACGTCTGATTCCCGCGGTCGAGTATATCCGGGCGCAGCGCTTGCGTCAGCTAATGGTGGAACGTTTCGAAAAGTTCATGGCCGGTTGGGACGTGGTGGTGATTCCACCTACCGCGCTGCTGACGACCACCAACCTCACCGGCAACCCTCAAGTGGTGATGAAATGCGGTTTCGTGAACGGCCTCCCGCAGTCCATCTCTTTCCTCGGCGGGATCTATGATGAGGGCTCGCCGTTGAGGGTGGCGCTGGCTTACGAGCAGGCCACCGGATGGCACAAGCAGAACCCGTCGTTATTGAGCTGACTGTTGCCGTTAACATCGGGCCTCCGCCGGGCGTCCTCACACCATGCAAGACCTCTTCCGGGATACGCGCCTGGCCATTCGGATGCTGCGGCGCAGTCCGCTATTCAGCATTACGGCTGTGCTGGCGCTGGGGCTGGGGATCGCCGCGAACACGGCTATTTTCAGCCTGATGGATGCGCTCCTGTTGCGTCCTCCGCCGGGCGTGCAAGGACCGGACGAGCTGGTCGCGTTTGAGCGCCGGCAGGCGGGCCAGTTGCTCGGAAACATGGGCTACCCCGATTTTCGGGACTATCGCGCACAATTGAAGAGCTTCTCGGGCGTCGCCGCGGAAGCGGGCGCGCGCGTGAGTCTTTCAACGCCCGCGGGAAGCCAGCGAGCGGTGGCGGCGCTGGTTTCCGGTGACTATTTTGCCGTCCTGAGAACGCGGCCGGCTGCCGGGCGTCTGCTGGCGGCTTCCGATGAGCGCGAAGGCGGGCCGGCCGTGGCAGTGATCGCCTACCCGCTGTGGAAGCGCGCGTTCGGTGGCGATCTACGAGCACTGGGCAGCACTGTGCGCGTGAACGGGCAGGCGTTCACGGTGGTGGGGGTAGCGCCGCCGGAGTTGCGCGGCACGTATGTACAATTCGAACCCAATCTCTGGGTGCCGGTCACGCAGCAGCCGGCCGCCATGCCGCGCATGCAGCCAGGTACCCTTGAAAACCGCGCCAGCGGATGGATCCGCATCTTCGGACGGCTGAAAACGGGCACGTCCCTCTCCGCCGCGCAGGCGGAAGTGACTACCATCGCCGCGCGACTGGCCCAGGCATATCCGGCCACCAACCACACCCGCACGGTCACGCTGGTCCCCGGCCTGGGGCTCGCTTCGGATGACCGCGCGGAGATGAGCCGCCTGCTTGGGTTGCTGCTGGCCTGCGTCGGCATGTTGCAGCTCATCGCCTGCGCCAATGTGGCGAACCTGCTGCTGGCCCGCGCCGCTGCGCGCCGGCGCGAAGTGGCTGTGCGCGTGGCCATGGGCGCCAGCCCCGGACGTCTGGTCCGCCTGTTTTTAACGGAAGGGATGTTGCTGGCCGCGGGCGCGGGACTGCTCGGGATGCTGCTTGCGCCGGCCCTGGCGCGCATGGCCGTCGCAGTGAACCAGGATGCCTACACCCTGCGCGGCGTCGACGTGCAGCTCGATCCGCGCGTGCTGGCCTTCGTGCTGGCCCTGACCGTGATCTCGGGCCTGCTGTTCGCCCTGGCGCCTGCGCGGCGAGCCGTGCGCGTGGATTTGACCGCATCGCTGAAAGACGGATCGCCGGGCGCGGGCAAGTCGGGATGGCGCCTGCGCGGCAGCCTGATTGCAGCCCAGATCGCACTGTCGGTGGCGTTGCTGGCCGGCGCCGGGACCGGCCTCGCCACCATGCGCCGCGCCCTCGGCGCAAGCCCCGTCGTAAAGCCGGAAGAAGTGGTGTTGGGCTCGCTTGATCTGGATGTCCAGGGATACTCTCCCGCGAAGGCGCAGCGCTTCTATCAGGCGTTGCTGCAGCAGGTGCGCGCGCTGCCCGGAGTCGCCTCCGCGAGCTTCGGCGCAACTGTTCCACCCGAGGAATTTTTCGGCCGCCGCTCTATCTTTCGCGCCGGAGAGGAGCCGCCGGCGCAGGATTACCCTGGCCGCGAATTCGAGCTGGGCCTGCGTGTGGACACCGATGTGATCGCCCCTGGATTCCTGCACACGCTTGGGATTCCCTTACTTGCGGGACGCGAGTTCACCGGGCAGGACGGGCCCGATGCAGTACGCGTCGGAATCGTGAACGAAAGCCTTGCCAGACGCTTGTGGCCGGGGAAGAGCGCCCTTGGCGAACGGATCGCCGCGCCTGAGTTCAGCGGTGTGGCGCGCCCGCCCGTGACAATCGTGGGAGTGATCAAGGATGCCGCGGTGCGATCGCTGGCCGGCGGTGTCACGCTCCAGTTCTACCTTCCGGCGGCGCAGGAGCCGGCGGGACGAGAGACTTTGATTGTGCGCAGCCGCGCCGCCGCGGCGGGACTGTCCGCAGCGCTCCGCGACGCGGTGGCGAGGCTCGATCCCAGCGTGCCGCTGTTCAATGTGCGGACCATGCCGGAGCATATCGCCGCATCGCTCTGGCGGCAGCGTATCGCGGCCGGGCTGCTGGGAGTTTTCGGAGCGCTGGCTTTAGGGTTGGCCTCCATGGGGGTGTATGGCGTAGCGGCGCACTCCGTTTCGCAGCGGACTCGTGAGATCGGCATACGCATGGCCATCGGCGCCCGCGGCCGGCAGATTACGGCCCTGGTGATCCGGGAAGGAATGGCGTGGGCAGTCGCCGGAGCGGCCGCCGGCCTGCCAGCGGCGCTGATGGTCACGCTGGTCATGCAAAAGGGTATACCCGGCGTGCAGCCCTTCGACCCGTGGGTGTTGGTTTCGACGCCGGGCCTGCTGGCCGCCGTAAGCCTGCTAGCCGGCTATTTTCCCGCGCGCCGGGCCGCGCGCGTGGACCCCATGGCCGCGCTCCGGTCGGAGTGAACAATCTGCAAACTTCCAGCCCGGCTGGATCGTATATATCTGTTGATGAACCTCGCTAACGATCTTCGCCAGGCATGGCGTGCCATCCGCCACAACCCCGGCTTCAGCGCCATCGCTATCGCCACGCTGGCCTTCGGCATCGGCGCCAACACCGCCATCTTCAGCGTGGTGGATGGCGTGCTCCTGCGGCCTCTTGGCTACGGCGGCGAGGGCCGCCTGGTGGCCATTCACGAAGTGGTTCCCAAATTCAGCCAACTGGCCCCGCGCATTCCCGTGAATGCCATGCATTTCCGGGAGTGGCGCAACAACGTGCACGCCTTTGAAAGCCTGGCGCTCATCGGTGGGATCGGCCTCGATTTTACGCAAGGTGGGGAGCCTGAACATTTGGCCGCCGCCCGCGTGTCGCCCAGCCTCTTCCCCATGCTGGGGGCCCGTACGCAGCTAGGCCGCACATTTCTCGAAGAGGAAGACCAGGCCGGACACGACCAGGTGGTGGTGCTGAGCGACGGTCTGTGGAAGCGCCGGTTCGGCTCCGATCCGAACGTCGTCGGGCGTAAGGTCGTGCTGGATGGCCATCCTTACGCGATCGTGGGAGTGCTCTCGGCCAGCTTCCATTTTCCAAAACTGACCCATCTGTTTGCGATGACCGTTCCCGAGGAGCGGCCCGAGTTATGGAAGCCATTCGCCGTGAAGCCCGACGAGCTGGATACCATGGGCGACTTCAATTATGCCTGCATTGGGCGCCTCCGGGCGGGCATCTCGCTCACCCGCGCACTGGCCGAACTGAACGCCGCGCAAGCACGGATCGCCGGCCAGATGCCGGAAAAAGTCGAACTGTCAGCCGCCCTTGTGCCTCTGAGGGATCAGATCACGGGGCGTTCCCGCACCGGCCTCGAACTGGTGCTCTCCGCGGCAGGCTTCGTCCTGCTGATCGGCTGCGTCAATATCGCCAACCTGTTGCTGGCGCGCGCCACGTCCCGGAAACGCGAACTAGCCATCCGGGCTGCACTCGGCGCGGGGACCCGACGCCTGCTCAGCCAGATTCTCACAGAGAGCCTGCTGCTGGCATCTATCGGCGGCGCTCTGGGCGCAGCCTTGGCGTACGGCGCACTGCGCTTGATCCTGGCGGGCGCACCGCTCGACCTGCCCCGGCTGGATGAGGTCCATCTCAATGGCCGGGTGCTCTTGTTCACGGTCGCGGTATCGATCCTGGCCGGTCTCTTTTTCGGCCTGCTTCCCGCCTGGCGCTCAGGCCGCATCGACCCGCAGGAGGCCATGCAATCGGGCGCCCGCGGCACCACCGAAGGACGCGGCGCAGGCAGGCTGCGCACCATTCTGGTCGGTCTGGAGGTGGCGCTCAGCACGGTGTGCCTGATTGCGGGTGGTCTTCTGCTGCGCAGCTTCGTGAAGCTGCTCGAAGCCGACAAGGGCTTCGCCGTCCAACAGGTCGTGACCGTAAGCCTGAATCTGCCGGAGACACGTTATCCGGATCAGGCGCACAAACAGCAGTTCACGCGGTCACTGCTCGATTCCGTACGTGTGCTACCGGGGGTCTTGTTAGCGGGTATCTCCAACAAACTGCCATTAAGCGGTGAGGGAGGCAACAACCTGGTCTCCGTGGAAGGCACCACTCTGCCGTTTACCCAACGCCCTCTGGCCGATATCCGCGGCGTCAATCCCGATTATTTCCGCACGCTGAACATCTCGCTCAAACAAGGCCGCATCTTCGCGGAGGCCGACCGCGACCGCAGGGTTGCCCTGCTCTCGGCGGGGGCCGCGGAGCATCTTTGGCCCGGGCAGAATCCGCTGGGGAAGCGCTTCAAGGTCGGCGATCCGGACGGCCCATTTCTCGACGTGGCCGGAGTGGTTGGCGACGTGCGCAGCGTCGCGCTGGACAAGGCTCCGACCATGACCGTCTACGTTCCGTATTGGCAGGGGCGCACCTGGGGTGGGCCCTCGCTGGCCGTGCGCACCGCCAACGATCCCTTGTCCGTTTCTTCGGCGATCCGCGGGGTCATCCGGCGCCTCGATTCCGAACTGCCGATACCGCCATTCCAGACCATGGAGCAGATCGTGGACGAATCCGTCGCGCAGCGGCGCTTCCAGATGAACCTGATCATGCTGTTTGCGGCCGCCGCCCTGGTTCTGGCTGCCTTGGGTATCTATGGTGTGGTCTCGTACTCGGTGGCGCTGCGCACCAATGAGATGGGCATCCGCATAGCGCTGGGGGCACGCGGCCCGGATATCCTCGGAATCGTCGTGCGCCAGGCTATGACGCCGGTGTCCCTGGGGCTGGCAGCCGGACTGGCTGCTTCGCTCGCCGCTGGACGCCTGCTCGCTGGACTGCTTTACGGCGTAGCCCCTACCGACCCAGTGAGCATGGCCGGAGTGGTGCTCACGCTGGCCGTGGTGGCGGCGGTGGCCAGCGCCATACCGGCCTGGCGGGCTACGAGCATCGATCCGGTCACGGCTCTGCGCTACGATTAGTACAGTCGATGATCATCACTCAGAGATTCTTCAAGGGGCTGCTGGTGGTGGCTGCTCTGGCCGCCGCGCAAGCGCTCGCGCAGGACTCGCCTGCATCCCAGGTCTACCTGCCAAGCGCAATTTGGGAATGGCAGGAAAACGTCATTACCGATCCCACGGCCCAAGCCGCTTTCTTCACCTTCGCCGCCACCCACGGCATCAACCGGGTTTACATCGAGTGTGAATCGGCAATACAAAACAACCAGCCCGCGCTCATCGGTTTCCTGGAGGCGGCGGCCGGTAATGGTCTCTCGACCGAGTTGCTCTTCGGCGATGCCCGGTGGGTTCTGCCAGGCTCCGGTTACCCGTATCAAGGTTACGCGGTCTCGCTCGTTTCGACTTATACGGCGCAACTGCTCAGCCAGATGACCGCCGGCAAGCCGGGCGCGGTGCATTTTGACGTGGAGCCCTACAGCCTGAGGTTATGGAGGACCGAGCAGAATACCATTGCGCTCGACTACATCAGCCTGGTGACTCAACTGGAGGCCGCGGCCCGGCAACTGGGGATGAAGTTGTCTGTAGACGTGCCCTATTGGTACAGCACGATTCCGGTTACACAGGGCGCGGCCACCACGCCGATGAACCAGCTCGTCCTGAATATCGTCGATCGTTACGTAATCATGGACTACTGGGACACGGCATCGCGCATCGAGCGCCAGGCGACCACCGATCTGACCTACGCCAACAGCGTCGCAGGCAAGCAAGTGGTGATCGGCGTACTAACCACTTGTAACCAGTTTCCCGCGGATACTTCCTTCTGTAATACCGGCACGCACCAGGGCACGGCTTGGATGGAAACGGTTCTGAGTATGATCCACAAGGCCGAAAACCCGAATCCTTCGTTCGCCGGATTCGCCATCGAGGACTACGCCGGCTTCAGCATCCTCGGTCCCTGAAAAATTCCTCTTGACTCTGACGTAACGTCAGGCCTGAAGATAGACTGGAGGGCGAGATGACAGCCTCCGATCCAAAGACCCGATACCAGGCGCGTGAGTTCGCCGGATTGGCGGGCGTCACCGTGCGCACGCTGCACCACTACGACCGGCTGGGTCTATTGCGGCCCAGGCGCGCACGGAACGGATACCGCGCTTACGGCGAACACGATCTGGCGCGCCTGGAGCAGATAGTCGCGCTGAAATTCGTAGGGATGCCGCTGCGGCGGATTAAAGCACTGCTGGATCGCGACGGGATCGAGCTATCGGGCGCCCTGCGGAAGCAGCGCCGGGTGCTGGAGGCCAAGCGCGGCTTGTTGGATCGGGCCATCGAGGCGATCCGTCAGGCGGAGAAGGCCATCGACGCGGGCAAGCGCCCGGATACTGCCCTGCTGACAAAAATAATCGAGGTGATGGAAATGCAAAACGATTCGGAATGGATGCTGAAATATTACGACGGCGAAGCACGCACGAAGCTCGACGAACGGCGGAAGCTGTGGTCGCCGGAACTGCAGGAACGGGTGAGCCGCCAGTGGCTGGAGCTGATCCGGGATGTAGAAGCGGCTGTGGCCGAAGATCCGGCGGGTGAAAAAGGTCAGGCTCTGGCGGGCCGGTGGATCGGCCTGATCGAGGAATTCACCGGCGGCGATCCCGGCATCGCCAACTCCGTGCAGAAGCTATATGCCGATAGCGCCAACTGGCCGGCGCAGGCGAAGCAGCAGATGCAGCCTTTTCGCATCAGCCCGGAGGTGTGGGGGTTCATCAATCGCGCGATCGAGGTGCGCAAGCAGCGGAGTTAAGGCTTGCCCAGGGCATACCAGATGACGAAGTCGGTCATCGGCGGGGTCGCGCCCAGTTCCCGCATGCGCGATGCATTCTGCCCGCGGTGATGCTGGCTGTGCAGTAGCGCCTGAAACAACAACACGCCGGCAGGCGCTTCAAACGGCCCCTTCGGTCCGCGCGGCAGCTTGATCATCTTGTCGAAATCCACCGTGCCCAGCGCCGCCGCCAGCCCCGCGTTGGCTTGGGCCATGGCGGCCTCAAGTTCCACGACGGACTCCCGGTCCTTCATCCCCGCCATATCGGGCGTTTCGCCGCGCGCCAGCGTCTGGAGCGTCTGGTAGGCCATCACCATATGGTTGAGCCGCTTGCGGATCTGTGGATCTTCCAACAGAGCGGCGTTGCCGTGCAGCGCCTTCCAATGCTCGGCATCCGCCCACGTCTGGTGCCGTGCCAGTTCCCGCAACAGTTCTACGTTCATGAGGCGACCAACGCTTGTGCTACCTTGCTGGCCAATTGATCGAACGTCAGGATCTCGTAGATGGACGGGTCCGACATAATGCGCGCAACCAGCGCGGCATGCATGGCGTGTCCGGCGCGTTCGGCGATAACGTGCCCCAGTAGCGGCTTGCCGAGCAGCGCCAGGTCCCCGATCAGATCCAGCGCCTTGTGACGGCAGCACTCGTCGGGGAAGCGCAGGCCCCCGGGGTTCATCACGCTGTCGCGCGTGAAGCACACGGCGTTTTCCAGCGAGGCGCCGCGAATCAGACCCATGTTGCGCATCTGATCCAGCTCGTGCGCGAAACCGAAGGTGCGCGCGGGCGCGATCTCGCTGGCGTAGCGCGCCGGCGTTACTTCCATTTCGAGCGTCTGGCGTCCGGCTAGCGGATGGCCGTAGTCGGTTTCACACGTGAGACAGAAGCTCTCAGCCGGCAGAATCGAGATGCGCTTGCCGCGCTCTTCCACGAATATAGGCCGCCGGATGCGCAGATATCTGCGCCGGCGGCGGTATTGCCTGATGCCCGCCTCCCGCAGCAGATCCACAAACGGCAGGCCGCTGCCATCCAGGATGGGCACTTCCAGGTTGTCGATCTCCACGAAGGCATTGTCGATGCCCATGCTGTAAAACACGCTGAGCAGATGCTCGGTGGTCGAGATCAGCACGCCCTGACGCATCAGGCTGGTGGCGTAGCTTACGCGCGCCACATGCCGCCAGCTTGCCGCGACCGGGAAGCTGTCCAGATCGGTGCGCTGGAAAACAATGCCGGTCGAAACCGGTGCCGGGAGAATTCGGATGGAAACTGGAACACCGCTATGCAGGCCGATACCCGAGGCCGCTACGGCGCGTTGGACGGTCGTCTCAAATCGCAAAAGGGATCTCCGGATTAAGCGTGAGGGGACACATCGCTCGCTTTAATGTAGCAAGCGGAACACCAACTGTAACCTTCTTTTAATGAGTTGTTTGGAGAAATTTTAGCGTGGCTGAATTACCACACTTTTGTGGTTTTTGTGATCCGCCGTAACAGGATGCGGTCCGACACGTCTTACCGTGATGACATGCGGCGAATCACTGTCCCGTGCATTTCGGGCGTCATTCGGGTGCCGGTTCCCGCCGGGGCCGTTGCGACGCGCGCCGCTTTGGGCTTCTCCGCCATTGGGGGGACTTCCACCAGATAGTCGTAAACTCCCCGTCGTCGCTCAATCTCATCGGGCGGAATGACAGTGTGTTTTTCCAGGATCACGCAGCCTTCAATCATCTCGCCGGGCTCGTGGGCAAATCGAGAGCGAACGGTCTTGGTCAGCATTACCCTCTATGGTAGCGAATTTCAGCGGGAGGAATGGCTGCCGGCACTGATATCCTTGGAAAATCGCTGGGGGCGGCGACATGCAATTTCGTGACTTCACATATGGCGCGCGGACGCTGGCCAAGAGCCCGGTTTTCGCCGCCACCGCGATTATCACCATCGCGCTGGGCCTGGGCGCCAGCACGGCCATTTTCAGCGTCGCGAATGCCGTGCTGCTGCGTCCGCTTCCTTACAAGAACCCGGACCGCCTGGTGTTTGCCATCTCCGACATGCGCAAACGGAACGTCAAGGATTTTCCGTTCTCCGATGCCGATTTCTTCGATCTGCGCAACGGCACCGCCGGAATGTTCCAGGAGCTGGGCGGCGTCTTCACCGTGCGCGCCACCGTGCCACTCGAGGATGGTTCGCCCGAGCAGATCCGGGTGGCGCTGGTCACCACCAACTTCTTCCACATGATGGGCGGCTCTATGGCCCTGGGCCGCGATTTCAATGACGACGATGGCCGGGCGCAGCCTGCTCCGCCTGCCGCTCCCGCGGGCGCACCGCCGCAGCAGGGACCGCCGCCTTTGCCGCGCATCGTCATTCTCAGCTACACCTACTGGCAGCACCGTTTCGGCGGTAGAGCGGATATCCTGGGCCGACCCATGCCCGGCGCGCTTCAGGGCGGATCGGAAATCGTCGGCGTGCTAAAGCCCGGCTTCGAGTTGTTCTTTCCGGCGGAGGCCAACCAGGAAGCGCGCCCCGACGTCTGGATCGCCAACCGCATCCGCTACGACAATGCCAACCGCAACGGCGTATCGCTGCACGTCATCGGCCGGCTGCGGGACGGCGTCTCGATCGACCGCGCGCAGTCCGCCGTGGATCGCGTGGCCGCCGAGCTGCGCCGTAACTTCATCATTCACGAAACTTCAGGCTGGATCATCCGGCTCGAGCCCATGCAGCAGCACGTAGTGGAGGAAGTGCGGCCGGCGTTGCTGGCTCTGATGGGCGCAGTCATCTTCCTCCTGCTGATCGCGTGCGCCAACGTCGCCAACCTGCTGCTGGTGCGTGCCTCGCTGCGCGAGCGGGAGCTGGCCGTCCGCACGGCGCTGGGGGGCAGTTGGTGGCGTCTGGTCAGCCAGACGCTGGCCGAAGCCGCGCTGCTGGCGTTTTCGGGCGCTGTATTGGGGCTGGGACTGGCGTGGATCGGCATCCACGAATTGCGCGCCATCGCACCCGAAAGCCTGCCGCGGCTGGATGAGATTCGTATCGATCCCGCGGTGGTGGCGTTCAGCGCACTGGCGGCGCTGGCCGCTGCTGCATTATTCGGGCTGGCCCCCGCGCTGCGCGCCGCGCGCCCCAGCGTGGCGCCGCTCTTGCGGTCGAGCGGGCGCAATACGGGCCTGAGCGGCGGTGGCTTGCTGCGCAATATTGTAGTGGTCGCCGAAGTGGCGCTCTCTTTCGTGCTGCTGATCGGCTCCGGACTGATGTTCCGCAGTTTTCTCGCGCTGCAGAGGATCGATCCCGGCTTCAACCCGCATGGTCTGCTGACCTTTCAATTGCTCGGAGGCCGCGGCGGACAGCAGCCTCAGGAGCGCGCCGCGCGCGAGCGCGAAATTCAATCCCGCCTGGCGGCGATCCCGGGCGTGGACGCCGTCACCGCTTCCGCTCCCTTCCCCCTAGCCGGCGGATTCAGCCCCATTCGCTGGGGCCTGGAGCCGGCCCTGACCGATCCCACCAAATTCCAGGCAGTCGATTTCCAGATCGTCTTGCCGGGTTATTTCGACGTGCTGCACACGCCGCTGGTCGCCGGCCGCACCTTCACCCAGGCCGATAATGCGCCGGACCGCAAGGTGGTGATCATCGATACCATGCTGGCCGGCAAAGCCTTTCCCGGCCAGTCCCCCATCGGTAAACGGATGCTGGTTCGCATCCAGACACCGGAGCCCGAATGGGTGGAAGTGATCGGGGTAGTGGCACACCAGCGCGACACTTCGTTGGCCGTGCCGGGCCGCGAACAGATCTACTTCACAGACGGTTTTGTGGGGCATGGCGCGGCCCGCTCCTGGGCTATTCATACCGCCGGCGATCCTGCCAGGTATGGGACCGCGGTGCGTGCGGCCGTCGCCAGGCTCGACCCCAGCCT
>DATGGM010000308.1:0-18163 GCA_035308525.1 Bryobacteraceae bacterium | reverse complement strand
GAACGCGGTCCAGTTCTTGCCGGACATGTTGTCTATCCGCACCACCCGGCAGTTGATGTTGTCGGTGACGTAGATCTTTCCAGCGGCGTTCACGAAGATACCGTAGGGGCTCTGGAACTGGTTGGTCCCGGTGCCGGTCTTGCCAAATGTTGTCCAATTGGCGCCGGTCATGTCGTCCATGCGCACGATCCGGTTGTTGCCGGTGTCGGCGACATATACTGGCTCGTAATCCGTATTGACGAACATGCTGCCGCTACCGATGGTGCCGGTGCCAAGTTGGCTCTTGGATCCGGCCAGGGACTGCGTCGTGGCGCCGGTAACGGCGCGCGCCTGGCCGCTGAGGCTGAGGGTTCCGGTGAACGTGCCGGTAAACGTGTAATAGTAAGTGATCGGCGTCCCGTGCCCGCCGCCCGTGGCTGTTTCGACGAAAGTGCCGGAAGTCAGGTTGCCGGTGAGGGTGGTCAGTCCGTCGTTCGACTGGGTGGCAATGGTACCGCCGGTACAGAGCCACTCGGCCCGATAGGTGCCGGGCGGGACCGCGGTGACCGGGCAACTCATCGAAAAGGTTCCGGCCGGGCTGGCCGTGCTGGCGCCGGCCATCGTCAGGTCTGCGCCCAGCGTGACCGTGCCGCCAGTGTCTGTAAACGTCCACTGTTGCGCTGACGCCCCGGCAGCCGCCAGAATCATAAACGTCAAAACTCTCAGATGAGTAGCCATTCTCCCTCGTTACGCGACAGATCGCGAGAGCTGGAGCTGCTCCCCCCAGCGTCCAATCTCTGACTTGCGGATTGTGCCATTATCGCAAATCTCTCTCTGAGTGCGAGTATTTTTAGTTGAATGAGTACCACTAAACCGGACGACGATGGCCGGACTGATGTATTTTTCTACAGCTTGCCGGCGGCCCATTCCGCGTTGTTCGATACAGTGTATGTATCCCTATTACACGTACTAAATGAGAATAACTTCTCCCCGCCGCCACCAACTGTCAGTGACTGGCGCCAGGGGAGTTCGTTCGTTCATCTTGCGCAAAATGAGCAAGATTGAATTCCGTGCACAAATTTGCACAAGCCGTGCTGCAAGCCAGGAAACTTAAAAAAACGAAACGAACCCAATCCCCCGCCAGGAACAAAGGACTTACGCGTCGCGCTGTTGGATGAGGATGCTAATATGGGAGGCGCCCGCATCGGGAGGGGCGAACCAACCATGGTCCATAGCGCCGGCTTCCTGGCCATCGTCGACGATGCCAAATCGCGCGTCAAGCAAATCGATATTGAAGGCTACCGCCGCTTGCTGGCGGCCGGCCAGGCCCATCTCTTGGTCGACGTGCGCGAGGATAACGAATGGGCCGCCGGACACGCCGCCGGCGCCGTGCACCTCGGTAAGGGAATCATCGAGCGCGATATCGAAGCCCGCGTGCCCGACAAAAACACGCGCCTGGTGCTCTACTGCGGTGGCGGATATCGGTCCGCGCTGGCCGCCGACAATCTGCAAAAAATGGGCTACACAGATGCCATCTCGCTCGACGGCGGTTGGAAAGCCTGGCGGCAGGCGGGCCTGCCGGTCGAATGACGACCACAAGCCCTGCGGCCATCCTGCTCTTCGCGCGCCCTCAGGATTGGATCGCCTGGCTGGAGCGGAACCATTCCTCATCCGAAGGCGTGTGGCTGCGCATCGCCAGGAAAGGTTCCCCCATCCAGTCGGTCACTTACGCCGAAGCAGTCGAAGCAGCCCTCTGCTACGGCTGGATCGACGCGCTCAAGCGTCCCGGGAACCAGCAAGCCTGGCTGCAAAGATTCACGCCGCGCAAGTCCCAGAGCATCTGGTCGAAGATCAATCGCGAAAAAGCCCTGGCCCTGATCGCCGCCGGCCGCATGCATCCCGCGGGTCTCGAACACGTGAAGCGCGCCCGGCAGGACGGCCGCTGGGAGTCTGCCTACGATTCGCCCGCACGTGCCGCCGTCCCCGGGGATCTCGAAGCCGCCCTCAATCGCAACGCCCGCGCCAAAAAGTTCTTCGCCACGCTGGATCGCGCCAATCGCTACGCGGTTCTCTTCCGGATTCAGACAGCCAGGCGCGCCGAAACACGTTCCCGGCGCATTCAGGAATTCGTCGCCATGCTCGCCCGCCACGAGAAGGTGCACCCGTGAGCCGGAGACGCCTCACGCTCGCCGTCGTCTTGTTGGTCGTCTTCCCCTTATATGGCGACGACGACGATCGTGCCGTAGTGCTGCCCACCGGAAAGCAGGTCACTCCCTCGGCCGCGCCCGGCGCGCAATTCGTTCCGCTCAATCCCGGCCTGCCCGGTTATGCCGGATTCGTCGCGGGTCAGGCCATGAGCACGGCGGTAAGTCCGGATAGTCACACCCTGCTCATTCTCACCAGCGGCTACAACGTGCTTCGCGGGCCCGGCGGAAAAAAGGTTCCCGATGCCTCCCGGGAGTATGTGTTCGTCTACGACATCGGCCGCCACCCGCCGGCGCAAACTCAGGTTCTGCAAGTCGCCAATACCTTTGCCGGCATCTGTTTTTCCCCAAGCGGCAAAGAGTTCTACGTTTCGGGCGGCAAGGACGACAACGTGCACACGTTCACGCTCGCGCCCGGCGGACAGTGGCGCGAAACCGGCGAGCCCATTCCATTGGGGCATCAGTCAGGGCTGGGCTTGAGTATCGGCAAGGAATCCATCTCCACGGGAGGTATCGCGGTCACCGCGGACGGCAACACTCTCTTGGTGGCGAATCTCTATAACGACTCGGTTTCCATGATCGACCTTCCAACGCGCAAAGTAGCCGCGGAATTGGACCTGCGCCCCGGCAAAACCCGCAAGTCACAGGCGGGTGTCCCCGGCGGTGAGTATCCTTTCTGGGTCGCCGTGAAGGGCAATTCCACAGCGTATGTCTCCAGCCTCCGTGACCGTGAAATCGTGGTCCTCCAGTTGGGCCGCCGGCCATCCGTGCGCCGCCGCATCAAAATGCACGGAAGCCCGAATAAGATGATCCTCAATGGCGCTCAGTCCCGGCTCTACGTGACAGCCGATAACACCGACACGGTGACCGTGATCGATACCGCCACGGATCGCATCGTCGAAACCATCCCCACCACTGCCCCCGCGGGCGTGCTCGAAAATCCCACTCGCTACACCGGCAGCGCGCCCAACAGCGCCGCGCTGTCACCCGACGAGCGCACGCTCTATGTCACCAATGGAGGAACCAACTCGCTCGCCATCGTCCGCCTCGGCGGCCGCCGGGCGCCTTCTACCGTGGCCGGCCTGGTGCCCACCGGCTGGTATCCCAACGCGGTCAGCGTCAGCGGAGACGGCCGCACGCTTTATGTGGTCAACGGAAAAAGCATGCCCGGTTCGAACCGCGATCTGGAGACCGAGCTGAGAATGCGCGCCCATGCCGGGCCCGGGCCGGCGGTGGACTTCAGTTCCAGTAACCAGTACATCTTTCAGTTGGAGAAAGCCGGATTCCTCACGCTCCCCGTGCCCTCCGAGCCGGCGCTTCAACGCTTGACGCGCATCGTCTCGGCCAATAACCACTTCGATGTGAAGCGCGATCCCCGCGACGAAGCCGTGATGCGTGAGCTGCACCAGCGCATCCATCACGTCATCTATATCATCAAGGAAAACCGCACTTACGACCAGATACTCGGCGACCTCGGCCGCGGCAACGGCGACCCGGCGCTGACGGAATTCGGCGAACGCATCACGCCTAACTTCCACAAGCTCGCCCGTCAGTTCGTGGATCTCGATAACTTCTTCGACTCCGGTGAAGTCAGTGGCGACGGCTGGCAGTGGAGCACCGCCGGGCGCGAAACTGATTTCGCCGAAAAAGCCATGCCGCTGCAATATGCCGACCGCGGCTTGAACTACGATTTTGAAGGCACCAACCGGAATATCAACGTGGGTCTCGCCACCGTCGCGGAACGCCGGCAGGCCAATCCCAAAACACCGTCCGATCCCGATCTGCTGCCCGGCACGGGCAACGTGGCCGAGCCCGACGGCCCGCAAGGCGTGCCCCGCGGGAAAGGCTATATCTGGGACGCCGTGCTGCGCGCCGGCTTGACTTTTCGCGAGTACGGCTGCATGAGCGATACCAGCCTCGATCCACCCCGTGAGCCGTATCCGTTTCAGGCCAGGGTGGTCATGTCCCGTCCCGCGAACCCCGAGCTCTACCGTTTTGGCGACCCGTATTATCGGGGATTCGATACGGCCTATCCCGACTTCTATCGCGAGGCTGAGTGGGAGCGCGAGTTCGCGGGCTATGTCGCCAATGGCAACTTACCGGCGTTCGAGATTGTGCAACTCCCTGTCGATCACATGGGAGACTTCGCCCACGCCATCGCGGGAGTCAACACGCCCGAGTTGCAGCAGGCCGACAACGATTATGCCATGGCCCGCCTGGTGGACCGCGTGGCCCATAGCCCTTACAAAGACAGCACCCTGATCTTCAGCATCGAAGACGACGCCCAGGATGGTCCGGATCATGTGGATGCACACCGCACCACCGCCTACGTGGCCGGTCCCTACGTCCGGCACGGCGCCGTGGTGTCGACATACTACACCACGGTCAACATGATCCGCACCATCGAGGACGTGCTGGGCCTCGAACACCTGAATCTCAATACGGCCACCGAGCGGCCTATGACCGATGTGTTCGACATCAATCAGCGGGATTGGAACTTTGATGCTGCGCCCTCCGCCATCCTGGCCAATACCAGGCTGCCCATTCCACCACCTGCTTCACCGGCTCTCGTGCCTTCCCACGATGCGGCCTATTGGGCGGCCAAAACCGCGGGCTTCGACTTTCGTGGCGAAGACCGCGTCGACGCGCAGAAATTCAATCGCATCATCTGGGAAGGCCTGATGAGCACCTCGTACCCCACCCGGCCCTGATCACCACATCAACACCAACCCCGCCAGGCGCCACGCCACGTATCCTAACGGAACCAGCTCCACCAGCCGCACGGTGGCGGCGTAAAGACCGAACCGGATCGCCGCCGCGCACGCCGCTCCCGCCATCACCCACCACGGATGCAGCCCGCCCGAAAAGCCCAGCGTATACCCGCCGATCGCGGCGTAGTAAAGTAGCGGCCAGTTCGAGCCGGGCCGCCCGCGAAAGCGCTGCCACACCACCGCGATGGTCAGCGCCAGCATGAGCAGACTGATCCCGTTGAAAAGCGTAAACGGGTAATGCCCCATGCGCCCAGCATAGCGCCACTTGGAAAGGCGCCTGTTACAATGTGCTCGTGTCGGCCCTGAAGGCTCTTATGCGCATGTTCAGCTACCTCTTTCACGGGTTGTTAACCCTGTTCCTGTTGGCCCTGTCGGTAGTGGCCTTATCCAGCGGACAGTCCCTGCAGCTTGATATGCTCCCCTGGCAGGGCCGCCCGCTCACCTGGTGGTTGCTCGGCGCGGCCGTGGCGGGGTTGATATCCCTCATACTCGCGATGCGGCGCGTTTGGCGGCCGCTCTTCTTCCTGTGGAGTCTGGCCGTTCTGTGGATGATAGCCCGAGGCTTCTTTTTCAGTCACTACTATTTCGTGGGGCCCCCGGAATTCCACCGGGCGCTGTATCTCACTGGCGGCGCTTTGATCGCCGCCCTGGGGGCCTGGTTCCAGATGCGCCGCCGGTCTTTGCGCTGAATTACTTTTAGTTGCTCCCGCCGGCCGACGTCGGGCGGGCTTCCTCGCCCTCGCGGCGCCGCGGCGGCTGTGGTTTCGGTAGCGGCTTGCGCGGCAGCATCTCGTCACGCGTGGCCGCATCGTAAACCACCGCGGCCATGATCGCCGACGCTTCCATCAGATCGCCGGCCACCAAATGGTCGTACACGTCCGCGCTCGAGTGATGCGTCATGCTCGAGTAATCCATGGGATCCTGTATGAACTGGAACCCCGGCAGCCCCACCGCGTCGAACGACTGGTGATCCGTGCCGCCGGTGTTGCGGATGGTCACCGTGTTGGCCCCGTAATCTTTGAATGGCTCCAGCCACGCCTGGAAGATCGGCCGCATCATGTCGTTGCCCTGCAGGTACGCGCCCCGGATTTTGCCCGTGCCGTTATCCAGGTTGAAGTACCCGGAAAGCCTGGCATGCTCCGGTTTGAGCGCCATGGTCTCGCGATCCGCGAAGTGCTCCTTCACGTAAGCGCGCGAACCCAGCAGTCCCTCTTCCTCGCCCGTCCACAGCGCTACGCGCACGGTGCGCGCCATCTTCAGATCCAGCGCCTTCAGAATACGCATGGCCTCCAGCACCACTGCGCTGCCGGCTCCGTTATCGGTCGCGCCGGTGCCGCCCGTCCAGGAATCCAGGTGCGCGCCCAGCATCACCAGCTCGCCCTTCTTAGTGGTGCCCGGCAGCTCGCCGGTAACCGTGAAAGAATCCTGGGTGTCGTCCAGGAACTTGTTCTGGATGTCGAACTCCAGCGTCACCGGGGTCTTCTTCTCGATCAACCGCGCGATCCGATTATATTGTTCGACCTCCAACGCCACCGATGGCGGCGGCAACGGTTTCTTGGGATCCTGAGACCCCGCCGCGGCGCCGAAGACCACACCGCTGGTGCCGCGATAGCTGGGAGCCAGCGTCACCAGGACGCCTTCGTCGGTCAGAAACTGGTTCACCTTGTCGCGAAACTTCTCGCGCGCCTCGCGATCGAACGGCTGCCCAGGCTGTCCGCCCGGCCGCGCCGGCTGACCCGGAACCACCGGAATCGGATTGGCGAAGGGCGACCGCGCTCCGGGATCCGGCGCCAGCATCTCCGCCGACAGCTCCGCGTCGGTATAGCGCTTCAGATCCGGATCGGTCTCCGAGACCAGCGGCCTGGGATCCTCGGTCAACACCACCTTGCCTTTCAACTTGCCCTTGAACTTGTCGATGTCCGCGTCCGTCCGGATGATCGCCATCACCGGCTCGCCCGATACCGGACCGTTGGTGCCCGGCGACCACGGCCGCGCGAATCCTACCAGGGGCGCAAATTGCGGCTCCTTCAGGCTGCCGCTGAAATGCACGCAGGTCCAGCCGCGCCCGAACGGTCCCCACTTTTCCATGTTGGGGTTCGCCAGTCCCCATTCAGTCATGCGGCGTACGGCCCATTCGGCCGCCGCCTTGAGTCCCGGCGATCCCGTAAGCCGCGGGCCGTAGACATCCGTCAGGTAGAACGCATTCTCCATTACCTTGGAATTCTGAAATTCCTCGGCCTTGATGCGGTTTACGGCGAACAGGTCCACTTTCTCCTGGGCGCACAGCACCAATGCAAGCGCAAAAGGCAACCAGAGTTTCATAGTGCAAACGAGATTATCACAAATGCACGGAGGCGTGGCCGCCCGCGGCCCGCGCCGAGAATGGTAGTCGCCGGCATTGCGATTTGCTACGCTCGCCGGACGCTGAAGTCAAACGCAGCCTGCCGGACTATAAGCCGGTTTCTGTACCCTTGCGGGCGGCAGCCATTCGTCTGGGCCGGACATTGCTGTCCGGCTCTAGCGACCTACCCGAGAGTTCATCGGAGCGGGCCGCTCCTCCTCTCCTATTTGGTCTTGCTCCGCGTGGGGTTTGCCTTGCCGGACGGATTGCTCCGCCCGCGGTGCGCTCTTACCGCACCATTTCACCCTTACCGGCAACCCGCCCGTGAGAGCGGAGCTGCCGGCGGTATATTTTCTGTTGCACTTTCCGTAAAGGCTCCGTCGCCAGAACCCTTCCCGGCCGTTAGCCGGCACGCTGCCCGTTGGAGACCGGACTTTCCTCCCGCTTCCGCGGGCGGCTGCCCATCCGGCAGGCTACACCTACCAGTATCCCACGGAGTGTGAGGGAACATCCAAACTGTTGACTAAAGGCCGCGAAATGATGTAGATATGGAAAAGCCACCGGTGTATTCTGATTAAGATTGGCCTTGTAACAGAGCATCCTATTAGTCTCGCGTACACGCTGAAATTGGTAGAGGAGGTTATTCATGATGAAACAACTAGCGGCGATAGGTGCCATCGGTGTCTTTTCGAGCTGCCTATTCGCGCAAGGTTTGAACACAAGCCAAACCAAAGATCAATGGGAAGAGATCAACTTCGAGTTCAACTCTTCCGTTCTGTCGGATGGATATCCGAGCCTGCTGCGCCTCGCTGAAATATTGGGCCAGCATCGCGACTACCGCGTAAAGCTGGTCGGCAATACCGACTACGTGGGCTCCGCGCGCTACAACGACCGCCTGGCGATGCGCCGCGCCGAGACCGTTCGCGACTTCCTGGTGAAGTACGGCGCGTCGGCCGATCAACTCAGCACTGCCGGAAACGGCAAGGCCGCTCCCGAGGTCGACAACAAGAGCAAGGAAGGCCGCTTCATGAACCGCCGCGTGGTGATGACCGTGACCGACGGCCAAGGCAAGATCGTGGCCGCGGGGGGAGTGCAAGAGGTGCTGCCCACCCTGGCGGATCTGCTGAAGAAGCAAGAGGAGTGCTGCACCCAGATCCTGAAGCGCCTCGATAAGCTGGACGATATTCTGGCGGCCCTGCGCGACCTCAAAGGCGAGAATGACCGCCTGAAGGGCGAAGTCGCCGCGCTCCACGATCAGGAGAAGGCGCTGGAAGATAAGGTCAACGGAATTCATCCGCTGAGCAAGGAAGAAACCACCGCCATCGCCGAGAAAGCGGGCCAGGATACTCTGCAGGAAGCCAGCAACCGGAACAAGAAGTTCTCGCTGCTGGGGCTGGATATCGGTCCCACGCTGGGCAATCGCCCCCAGGGCGACGTGACAGTTCACGGCAGCGGCCAGTTCTTCTCGCCTTTTGGCGGCAGCGGCACGCATGCCGTGCAGGCGGAGGGCGAGTACATCCGCTATCCCGGCCACCAGGAAGGCCAGTTCGATATCGGTCTGGTCAACCGCTGGGATCATTTGCAGGCCGGCATGTTCTCGAGCTTTAAATACATCCGGCTCGAGGGAGACACCAGCGGCGGCGGCATGGGTCAAGCCGCTTTCCTGTTGGATTATCTTTTCAGCCGCGGCCGCGTCGGCTTGTACGGAACCGAAGGCTTCAAGAATACCGGCGCGCTGCTGACGACTCCCCTGGGGCCCTCGTCGTTTATCGAAACGTACGCGCGTCCCATGAACCAGATCGGCGGCTCCATCCAGGTCGGCGCCTGGGGCGACGCCTGGATTCAAGGAAATTTCGGCTATATCCATAGCCGCAGCTCGAATCCAAATCGGCCGGGCGGCGAAATCAAACTCGTACAGCCCCTCAGCAAGGAGCTTGCTTTCACGGTGGGAGCAGGCTTGAACCCGACGCTGCTAACCGCGGCCAACACCGGCGAGCTGACCTTCGGACTGCTGTTCGGCAATTTCATGCGGCCCAAAGAGTACACCACCTTCACCCATCCGGTGCCTATGGACGTGCCGCGCATCCGGTATGAACTGCTCACCAAGCAGGTCGGCCACAGCGCTCCTGTAGCGGACGCGGGTCCCGCTCAAATCGGCGTGCCGGCCGGCACCATCACGCTGAACGGCAGCGGATCCTACAGTCCGGATCACGACGCGCTGAACTACGCCTGGACGCAGGTTTCGGGTCCCAACGTAGCCATCTCGGGCGCCAATACCGCGATAGCCACGTTTACCGCGGCTCCCTCGACCAGCTATGGGTTCCGTCTGACGGTTACGGATCAGGTGAGCGGACTGTTCGCCAGCGCCAACACGACCGTCACCACGCAGCGATTCCTGGTGGCGCGTTTCACGGCGACGCCGCCAACGATCAACGCGGGACAGTCTTCCACGTTGTCCTGGAACGTGCCGAACGCCACCTCGGTCAGCATCACGCCGGGCGTAGGCTCGAGTCTGCCGTCCGCGGGTACGGCCACCGTTACGCCGTCCCAGACGACCACTTATAATCTGACCGCCACCGGCGCCGGTGGTTTGTCGGTCACGGCCAGCGTGACGGTTACGGTCGGTCCATCCAAGCCGAGCGTTCTGCGCTTCCAGGCCGCTCCGACCAGCATCTCGGCGGGCGGATCGTCGGTGCTGTCCTGGGCTACCACGGGCGCGTCGAAGGTCAGCATCGACAATGGTGTGGGCAGCCAACCGGTGAACGGAAGTGTTAGCGTCTCGCCGGCTGCTACCACTACTTACACTCTCACGGCTACCGGCGCGGACGGCACTGCGGTCACTGCCTCGGTCACCGTCACCGTGGCGGCCGCCGCTCAGCCCGTCCAGATCCTGACGTTCACCGCCAGCCCGGCTTCCTCGCCGGCTTCCGGCGCGCCAGTGGTCCTGTCGTGGACAACCCAGAACGCCACGTCCGTAGTGCTGACCGGCACAGGCGTGCCTGGCGGAACTATGCCAGTCAACGGTAGTGTCACCGTGAATCCGACCACGAACTCCGATTACACGCTGACCGCTTACGGCTCGGGCGGACCGGTATCGGTGGTGATCCACGTGTTTGTCAGATAGCGGGGAGTCACCAATAAAAATAGCCGGGCGGCTCACCACCGCCCGGCTTCTTTTTTGTTTGTTGCGCCGGTCTGAACTAAGAACCTGTCCTATTCACGAAAACTGCGGCGCAGGGGAGGGAATGCGGCCACCGGCGGGGGAGGGGCTGGCCGGTCCACCGGCCTCTCGAGTACCAGCGACCGCAAATTGGGGATAGGCGCGTTGTTTAGGCGGCTGGGCTTTTCGGTGACTTGTGCCTGTCCGGCAGTGAGGTTCTTCAGGCCGAACAGCGCCAGCTCGAACCGGTCCTTCACGCCTACCTTCTGGAACAGACGGGATAAATAAACCTTGACGGTGCCTTCGGAGATCTGCAGCGTGGAGGCGATCTCCTTGTTCTTCAGGCCGTGGGAAAGCAGCGTGATGAGCTGTCCTTCGCGCTGGCTGAGCACCACGCGCTTGGCGGCCAGGAAACTGTCGGTGAGGGCCTTTTCAAACCACAATTCGCCTTCCTGCACCTTTTGCAGGCACTTCACCTGAAGCTCGGCGGGCAGGGTCTTGCGCAGGATGCCGCGCACGCCCAGGCCCATCGCCTGAAACGCCAGCTCGGTGGAGATCATATTCACCCACAGCACCAGCTTGGACTCCTGCACGACGCGCTTAATGTCGCTAAGAACGCCGAACGTGACTTCCGGCGTCAGATCCAGCAACAGGATGTCGGGGGAGTCGGATTGCAGCCGATCGAGCAATTCCGGAATACCGGAGTATGAACTCTCCAGTTGGAACCGGCCGGTGGCAATCAGCACGGCCTCCAGTCCTTTAGCCAATATCGGTTGATCACTATAGAGGTAAACGCGCGTCATGGGACCTCATTGGCCTCGCGGCCGCCCTATCTTGAGATTTCCACTGGCCGTTGGCCAGTGTCGGACACCTGGTTATGGGCACCTGATAATGAATTGTTACGTTTGATTAGCCAGTTGTCAATTGAAATCGAAAAAAAATTGAGAATTTTTTATTAACCGATCTGCGCAGGCAGTCAAACAACCAAAACAGGCTTCAAAAGGCCCTTTCGAGCTGCTCACGCGCATTTAAAACAGCCGGCGCAATTAGAATTGCCATTGAAATCGGCCTGGGCTGCTATCGTTAGTTAATTTATACAGAACCCCGCCTCCCGCCGTACTGCTTTCGATGGACAACAACATGCAATTAACTTCGGAAAGCAGATAGTTATCTCCTATTTACGGTATTGCACCACTGCTAGACGGCAGATTAGAGTCGCATCGTGTACCCGGAAAGCGTGACGAGGATAAACCGGCGGGGCAGCACCCGTGTTGCCGTGCGGCTGGTGTGCCACGTGGTGTGGCCGCAGGGCGGCGAAAGCATCGCGATGCTAACCGAAAATATGAGCCGCGACGGGATGCTGCTGCGGTGGGAGCAATCCGGCGCGCGGGTGCCAAACGTGGGCGAGATGATCATCGTGGAAGTGGAGTTACCGGAGCAGGAAGGCTTCGAGCGGCGTTGCATCCGCTGCCAGACTACGGTGGCGCGCGTGCATCCGGAGGCCGGCGCAACTTTTACGTGGGTGGGCTTGCGCATTCATGCGATGGATTTCCGGCTGGCGCAGGCAGCGTCCGCGCAACAGGAGCGGCTCAACTATAACGGCCAGGGGAGCAGGGCGCTCTAAGACAGCCATGTCACAAACTAAAACCAGCCCGGTGCTGCGGTTCCTGCCTTCGATGACGGATTTCGCTTTCCTGATGCCGTTCATCTTCATCTTCGCGGGTATGCACGGCGCCAAGACGCTGTTGGGCGACGGCGATACGGGATGGCACATACGCACCGGCGAATGGATCATGAGCCACGGCCGGGTGCCGCATCAGGATCTGTTCTCATTCACCAAGACGGGCCAGACGTGGTTTGCGTGGGAGTGGCTGTGGGACGTGATCTTCGCGTGGCTGCACCTGCACTGGGGCATGGCGGCGGTGGTGGTGGTGAGCGCCACGGTGATCGCCGCGACCTCCGCTTTATTGTTCCGGGTGACGTACCACAAGAGCGGCAATCCGCTGATCGCCATGGCGTTGACCTTCCTGGCGATCGCCAGTTCCTCGATCCATTTCCTGGCGCGGCCGCACCTGTTCACGCTGCTGTTCGCGGTGGTGTTTTACACGATTCTGGAGAAGGCCCGGGAAGAGCGGAACATGCGCCTGCTCTGGTGGCTGCCGGTGCTCACGGTGCTGTGGACCAACCTGCACGGCGGATGGTTCATCGGGGTGGTGCTGATCGCCCTGTACGGCGCGGGCGAAATGATCAGCGGGTTGTTTGACGGGGAGCCCGGCGCGCTGCGGGCGAGTGTCCGGCGGACTGTGCCTTACGCGGGAATCGGGTTGCTCAGCCTGTCCGCCAGCTTGATCGGGCCCTACACGTATCACCTGCACGTGCACATTTGGGAATACCTCACCGACTCGTTCCAGCGCACGCACATTCAGGAATTTTTGTCGATCAACTTCCAGAATCCGGCGGCGCGCTATTTCGAAGTAATGTTGCTGGTGGGCGGGGCGGCCTGCTTCTGGCATCTGCGCCGCAAGCGCTTCACGGAGTGCCTGCTGCTGGTGCTGTTCGCGCACATCGCGCTGATCGCCTCGCGCAACATTCCGATTTTCGGAATTGTGGCGGCGCCGGTGCTGGCGCTGGCCGCCACGGAATGGTTCGGGATGCTGGAAGAAGCATCCGTGGCCGGGTGGCTGCGAGCCGCCGCGCGCGGATTACGCGGCATGGGCGATTCGATCGGGAGCATGGAAGGACTCTGGCGGGTGCACCTGGTGAGCGTCGCCGCCGTGGCCCTGATCACGGTCATCCTGTACGCACCGGCGCCTCCGGAGAATTTTCGCGCGAAGTTCGACAGCAAGGAATTCCCGGCCAAGGCGCTGGCCAGCCTGCGGGGCACGGCCGCGCAAAGCCGCATCTTCACTTCGGACCAGTGGGGAGATTTTCTGATTTACAACCTGTATCCCAAGAGCCAGGTTTTCATCGATGGCCGCAGCGATTTCTATGGCCCGCCTTTCGAGCAGAAGTATCTCGACATTTGGGCCGTCAAGTACACCTGGCAGCAGCGCCTGGATGAGTTCGGTGTAGACACCGTGCTGCTGCCGACCGACGCGCCGCTGGCCGGCGCGCTCAAGGAAACACGCCGGTGGCACGTGGTCTACGACGACGGCGATGCCATTGTATTCCGGACGGGCGCCCCTCCGGACGGCCCCCAGGTTTCCGCCGACAACCACGGCGGGAAAGAACGTGATCGCAAGATCACGAATGCCCAAACCAGTGATCGGACGATCACCAAAACCAAAACTTAGGAGAAAACGACAATGACGTTATTGCGCAACCTGTGGAACGACGATCAAGGCCAGGACCTGATCGAATATACGCTGCTCATGGCTTTCGTAGCCCTGGCATCGGCGGCCCTGTTCATCAGTTCCGGCACCAGCATCAGCAAGATCTGGAGCGTGACCAACAGCAGCTTGAGCACCGCGGCCACCACCGCCGCCAGCTAATTGTAACCGCGCCCGGGGGCCCCTACCAGGTCCTCCGGGCGCTTTGAGAACACCCGCCATGCGGGAAGCGTGCTGAAAAAAAAGAATTGAGGAATTAAATGAACCAACGATTCATCTCGGTATTGGTATTCGCGTTTGTTGTGGCGGGCTGCGCGAGTTTGCTGCTCTACCGGCTGACGGTGAGCCATGCGAGCACGCAAGCGGCGCCGACCACCACTAAGGCGCTAGTGGCATCGCGCAACCTCGAACTCGGAGCGATTATCAAGGACACTGACGTCAAAGACGTCGGTTGGTCGGGCGCGTTGCCCACCAATGCCGTGCTGAAACGGGAAGATATCATCGGGCGCGGCGTGACCACGACCATCTACGACGGCGAGCCGATCATGGAGAACCGTCTGGCGCCCAAGGGCGCCGGCGGCGGCCTGGCGGCGATGATTCCATCGGGCATGCGCGCGGTGGCCGTGCGCGTCAACGACGTAGTAGGCGTGGCCGGATTCGTGGTGCCCGGCATGCGCGTGGATATTTTGATCTCGGGCAACCCGCCCGGTCCGAACTCCGCGACGCAGGGCAGCCAGACCCGCACGCTGCTGCAAAATATCGAGGTGCTGTCGGCCGGACAGGACTTCAAGAAAGACAACGAAGGCAAGCCCCTGGGTGTGGGCGTGGTGAATTTGCTGGTGACGCCGGAGCAGGCCGAGATGCTGAGCCTGGCAAGCAACCAGACCACCATTCAATTGGTGCTGCGGAATCCGCTGGACACCCAGATGGCCAAGACGTCCGGCACCGCGGTGGTGGAGCTGTTTGCCAACAATGGTCCGCGCAAGCGTCCGGAACCCACGAAAGTTTACGTCAAGACCGCGGCCAAGACCGCCTCGGCGCCCCCGCCGCCCTTGGAAACCCGGCCGGCGCCGCCCGTCAGGCAGACCTTCGTGATGGAAGTCATCAACGGCACGAAGAGAAGCGAATCGAAATTCGACACTACACCGGAGGTGAAATAACGTGCGACGCATACGATCAATCGGGCTTGTGGCCGTGGCTACCGGCGCGCTGGCCGTGCTGACCAGCCGGCCGATGCCGGCCGTCGAGCTGCAAGCCCAGAATTCACCCCTGGTGGTGACCGTCGGCAAGTCCCTGGTGCTCGACAATGCCATGAACATCCAGCGCATCTCGCTGGCCAACGGCGAGCTGGCCGAAGCCGTGGCAGTGAATCCGCGCGAGGTGGTGATCAATGGAAAAGCCCCGGGCGAGACCTCCCTGATCATCTGGCAGCAGGGCGGACCGCGGCTCTTGTTTGACCTCACGGTGCGCGCCAGCACAACCAAGCTGGAAAGTGTCCGCAGCCAGATGGCCCGCGAGCTGTCGGGACAGGATGTCAGCGTCTACGTGGAAGGCGATACCGCATTCGTGCACGGCACCGCCAAAGACATCGTGAGCGCCGCGCGCGCCGCGTCCATCGCCGGCACCCTGGGGAAGGTCGTCAATCTGTTGCAGGTGACCACTCCGGCTGAAGAGCCTCAGATCCTGCTCAAGGTAAAATTCGCCGACGTGGACCGCACGTTCAGCCAGAACCTGGGCTTCAATCTGTTCAGCCTGGGCGCGACCAATACCATCGGTGGCATTACAACCCAGCAATTCCAGCCTCCCACGCTGGCGTTTAACGGCAGTGCCGCGGTGGCTACGCTGACCAATGCGCTAAACCTGTTTCTGTTCCGGCCGGACCTGAACCTGGGGTCCACCATCGAAGCGCTGGAAGCCCGGAACCTGCTGCAGATCCTGGCCGAGCCCAATGTGCTGGCCATGAACGGCAAAGAGGCCAGCTTCGTATCGGGCGGCGAGTTTCCGGTGCCGGTGGTGCAAGGCGGAGCGAATGTCGGCGCGGTCACCATTCAATTCCACGAGTTCGGTGTGCGCTTGAATTTCCTGCCCACCATCACGCCGCGCGGCACCATCCGGCTGCAGGTATCGCCGGAGGTCAGCTCGCTCGATTACAGCAATGCCATCGTGCTGCAGGGCTTCACCGTCCCGGCCATCGCCAAGCGCACGGTCAAAACTGAAATAGAGCTGGAGAGCGGCCAGAGCTTTGCCATTGCGGGCCTGCTGGACAACCGGTTTAACGACACGCTGGACAAGATCCCGGGGATCTCGAGCATTCCGCTGCTGGGCAAACTGTTCCAGAGCCGGGTGCTCAGCAAGCAGAACTCCGAGCTGCTGATTATGGTGACTCCGGAGCTGGTGCGTCCCATCCCGCCGGCACAGGCGCTTCCCGCGCTGGCGATGCCCAAACCGTTCATGAAGGACACGCGGAAGGACCCGCCGCGTACGCCTGGAATCGAAACCACCGGGCCGGTCCCGGTAAAGCCTCAGCGGGAGATGCTGCCGCTCGAGGAGCTGCAGGATATCCAAAAGAAGGAGCAGGGTCCCGTGCCGGGAACCGGCCAGCCCACGCTGTTGCTGCCGTTGATGATGAATCCGGCGGGCGCACCGGCGGCGGGCGCACCCGCGGCACCGGCCGCAGGCGCCGCACCGGGCGCCGCGCCGGCCGCGCCGGGCGGCGGGAACCACTAGACGCAGTAAGGTAATCCATCATGTATTCGCTGACACTGGGACTGGCAATCGAAACCAAGCAGCTCTGGGACGAATTACAGGCCTGCTTACCGGCTCTGCCTTTGCGGCCGGTCATCGAGCACCAGGACATGTCCACCATCGGCGTCTTCCTGGAACGGCTGGAGCGCTTGCGGCCGGAGGTGGTGCTGTTGGATGTGGCGCTGGCCAAAGAGCCTCTGAGCGACCTGGTGCCCATGATCCGGTCCAAGGCGCCGGAGGCTACCATCGTGGCGCTGCACACCACGGCGGACCCGGACGCCATCCTGACCGCCATGCGGGCGGGAGTGAACGAATACATCTATCCGCCGCTCGAAGGCGCCCTGCGGGGCGCTCTGGAGCGGCGCTCGAACGATCACGGCCGCCGCCAGACCGGCACGCGATGGGGCGGACGAACCATCGGGTTCTTCTCCTCGAAGGGTGGATGCGGAGCCACCACGGTGGTCTGCCATCTGGCGGTGGAACTGGGAAAGCATGGCCAGAAAGTCCTGCTGGCGGACCTGGACCTGGATGCCGGGCTGATCGGCTTCCTGACCAAGGCCAAGGGCGGCTATTCTATCCTGGACGCCGTCAACAATCTGCACCGTATGGATGTGAGCTACTGGAAGGCGCTGGTTTCGAACGGCATTCCGGGAGTCGAGATTATCGCCGCGCCGGCCGCCACCGCGGACAAGACCTATCCGCGCCAGGAGCAGTTGCGGCAACTGTTCAGCTTTCTGCGGTCGTGTTACGACTTCACGCTGATCGACCTGGGCCGCAGTCTGACGCGCGTAGGGGTGGCCGCGCTCGAAGAAATGGACGAAGCCTACCTGGTGAGCACGCTGGAGGTTCCGGCGCTGCACCAGGCCAAGCAGGTGCTGCAGATCCTCATGGACGCGGGTTACGGCCGGGACCGCCTCAAGCTGATCCTGAACCGCGTGCCGAAGCGCTCCGAACTGGCCCCCGGGGAAATCGAGAAGATTCTGGGATTGCCGGTGTACGCGGTGCTGCCCAGCAGCTATCCGGAGCTGCACGAGTGCTACTCGCTGGGCAAACTGCTTCCGGAGCGAAGTTTTCTCGGCAAGCAGATCCGGGATCTGGCGATGCGCATGGCGGGAGTTGACGAGCCGGAGAAGAAAAAGAAGTTCGGATTGTTCGGTTGAAATTAACCGGAGGAAGGTTTTTTGCGGTAGTACCGGGAGAATAAATTGGCAACCACGACACCCAACGGATCGCTCTACAAGTCCGGTGAGAAGGAAGCGGGCTGGGTAAGCCGGCTCTTCACCCAGGATCGCGCGGCTCTGGAGCACCAGGAGTTGAAGTTTGCGCTGCACCGCAAGCTGCTGGACCGCATCAATCTGGAGGCGCTGGCCACCCTGGGTGGCGAGCGCGTGCGCACGGAAGTGCGCGCCGCGGTGGCCAAGCTGCTCGAGGAAGAGAAGACCCCGCTGAGCCTGCTGGAAAAAGAGCGGGTGGTGGAAGAGGTTCTGGACGAAGTTTTCGGACTGGGTCCTCTGGAGCCGCTGCTGCAGGATCCCACCGTATCGGACATCCTGGTGACCACGCCGCGCCTGGTCTACGTGGAGCGGAACGGCAAACTGTTCCGCACTCCGGTGGAGTTTAAGGATAATGCGCAC
>DATGGM010000307.1:0-13344 GCA_035308525.1 Bryobacteraceae bacterium | reverse complement strand
AACGATTTACCGCCATGTCCAAACAGGAATTAGAACTTCTAGTACTCAATTACGACTTCCGATAGTATTGCCCCTACCCCCGACCGGGGCCCAAGATGGTCCCAGGCCCATATGTGGCCGGATGCCTATAGGCTACGGTTTAATATGCCGATAGAAGCGGGGGTGGGAGCGGCCGGCCAGTACCAGCGGGCCGTTCAAACCGGGCACAACTCGTGATTACATGAGACCTGCGCAATCGACAAAGCAGTTGTCCAGGGCCATTCGAAATGGCATGCTGACGCTGCTGGTGTCCGCGCTCAACGCCCCTACCGCTCTGGGACAGGTTAGCCCGGCCCGGGCGAACCAGCCTGTGCTGACGCATATCGCAGAAATCCGGCAACTTACGCCCGAGCAGGCTGCCCGCGGCTATCCCGTGCGGATTCGCGCCGTAGTCACCTACTACAGTCCCACCGGCCCCAACTTTCTCGGGCGGGACACGTTCATGGGTTCGGAGACGCCCGACCTGTTTGTGCAGGATTCCACGGCTGGAATCTGGGTCAATGCACCGAAAGATGCACCCCCGCTCAAGGCCGGTCAACTTGTCGATATGGAAGGCGTGACCGAAGTTCCGGACTTCGCGCCGCAGATCGGGAAACCCCGGTACCGCATTGTCGGTGAGGCTCCCCTGCCGCTAGCGAAGAAAGTCTCGCTCGAGAGGATGCTCTCCACAGCCGAGGACAGCCAGTGGGTCGAGGCACAAGGAGTCGTGCGTCAAATCAGGCTAATGGACGGACTGCTCGACCTGGAGGTGGCAGTCGCCGGCGGACGGTTGAAGGCCATGATTCCAGGAATTCACGGCCGGGTTCCCGACGGTCTGGTTGACGCGGATGTACGCATCCGGGGTGCTTGCGGCGCCATTTTCAACAAGAAGCTCCAGATGATGGGCATCCTGCTGTACGTGCCCGGCCTGGAACAGGTCGAAGTGTTACAGCCGCCGGCGGATCCGTTTTCAAAACCTGTTCAACCCATCGAGAAGGTGGCGCGGTTTGCGCCTCAACAGTCCTTAGGCCACCGCATCCGGGTGCAGGGCGTGGTCACGCTGCAGGATTCCGGTAAAACGATCTATCTCTCCGACGGCGCTACCGGCCTGCGCGTGGATCCGGCTGAAACGGTATCTTTTAAGCCGGGGGACCGCCTGGATGTGGCCGGGTTCCCGCGCGTATCCGACTACACCCTGACCATGGAGGATGCGGTCTGCCGCCGCATCGGGAGGCAAAAGCCGATCACGCCTATCCCGGCCACGGTCGAACAGATTCTGAGCGGCGATTACGACTCCCTGCCCGTCTCGATCGAGGGGCTGTTGCTGGCGAAGTCCGTGCTCGCCTCCAGTCAGACTCTGGTGCTGAAGAATGGCCGGGTGGTCTTCGGCGCGTCCACGCGGCAGGCGGACGGCGCCCAGAAGCTGGCGGGGATTGCCACCGACAGCGTATTGCGGGTGTCCGGGATCTGCCTGGCCGACAAGGACGAGAACGAGCATAACCAGGCTTTCCGCGTGCTGCTCCAGTCGGCGGACGATGTGGCGGTTGTCACCAGGCCACCCTGGTGGACGGTCCGCAAGGCGCTGACGGCACTGGGGGTCCTGGCGCTTGCCATATTGGGCGGACTGGCCTGGGTGGTGGCCCTGCAGCGTCAGGCCATGCTGGAGCAGCGCTTCCAGAACCTGGTGGAGAACGCCAACGACATCATTTTCACCGTGGATACGAAGCAGACCCTCAGCTCGCTCAACAATGCAGGCGCGCGCATTCTGGGCTACGCACAGAAGGAGGTGAGCGGGCTGCCGCTGGTCCGCCTGCTTGCGCCGGTATGGAAAGAGAAAGCCGCCGAGGGCGCCCGGTGCGCCTTGCACGGGGAGTCCTACCCCGTCCAGGATTGGGAGTTCGCCGCTAAGGACGGACACCGCACTCCGGTGGAGGTGAGCTTACAATCCATTCGCAAGGGCGGGCGGCCCGTGGGCTTGCTGGGCATCGCCCGCGACATCTCCGAACGGAAGCGCGCCGAAGATGAGATGCTGCACGCCAAGGAAGCCGCCGAAGCGGCCAACCGCGCCAAGAGCGAGTTCGTGGCTAACATGAGCCACGAGGTGCGCACGCCCCTCAATGCGGTCATCGGCTACAGCGAGATGTTGCAGGAGGTCGCCGAGGAGCGCGACGTACAGGACATGCTCCCCGACTTGCGCCGGATCCAGACAGCCGGCAAACATCTGCTGGGGCTGATCAACGATGTGCTGGATCTGTCCAAAATCGAAGCCGGAAAGGTGCAGCTGTGCACGGAGCGTTTCGCGGTGGGTCCGGTGGTCTACGAGGTGATCAGCACCATCCATCCGCTGGTCGAGAAGAATGCCAACCGGCTCGACGTGGATTGTCCGGAAGGACTGGGTTACATGGTGGCGGATGAAACCCGGACGCGCCAGGTGCTGTTCAACCTGCTGAGCAATGCCTGCAAGTTTACCGAGCGCGGCCTGATCCGTTTGGAGGCCAAAGAGGTTGTCGGCGAAAGCGGGAAATGGGTGGAGTTTCGGGTAGCGGATACGGGAATCGGCATGAGTCCGGAGCAGGTTGACAGGCTATACCACCCATTCATGCAGGCCGATGCGTCGACCACCCGGAAATACGGCGGCACGGGCCTGGGGCTGGCGATCAGCCGCCGCCTGTGCCAGATGATGGGCGGGTCGCTGAGTGTCGAGAGTGAGTTGGGCAAGGGATCGGTCTTTACGGTCCGTCTGCCCGGCGACGACGGCCTGGTGTCGGAGGACGGATCCTGGCAGGGCGAGGAGGACGCGGCGCCGGTGGCCGCGGCGTAGTTAGAGAACTTATGAATCCGCAATTCCAGCGCGTCGTCACCCTCACCGTGATGAGCATATTGGTCGGGCTGTTCGCCTGGATCTACCTGAGCGACCGCCAGCGCCGGGCGCGCCTGTGGATGATTGGCTGGGCATGTATCGTGGTGCATTTCGCGGGCATGCTGCTCTTCAGTTTCGGCCTGATCCCATCGAGACTTGCGGACTGGTCGGCTTATGCCACGCTGATCCTGGCCGCCGCGGCCTTCTTTCTTTCCGTGCGTAGGGCGCCATGCAGCCGGCTGGCGCAGGTCGTATTCTGGGCTGCCATTGTCGCGCCGGCCCTGGGTTATTGGACCGGCATGGTTTTTGAAGTGCAGAACCCCGCCATATACCGCGCCATCGTGGCGGTTGAACTGGGCGCCAGCCTGTGGTTTGCGCTGCGTGAGTACCAACAGGCCACGGGCACGCTGCTGGTCTGGCTGCTGACGGCGGTGGTGCCGGGAGTCTGGGCCATGTCCCGCGCGCCCGGGCATCCCGAGAGCGGGATAGACTACATCCTGTTTCAAGCGTTTGCTGTTACCGGCTGGCGCTACTGGAGATACTTCCGGCGTTTTACTCCGGGCGTGGTCCTGACCTCTCTCGCGTTTCTGGCCTGGGGGCTGGTCTTCCCCATCGCGGAACTATGTGCCGCGCTGCAGGTGAACATTCCAGGTGATCACGTGGTGTGGGATCTCCCTAAATACTTCGTGGCGTTCGGCATGATCATGACTCTCTTCGAGAATCAGACCGTAATCCTGCAAGTCGAAATCGCCGAACGCAAGCGCGCTGAAGAGACTGCCAAGGCCGCCAATGAAGCCAAGAGCATCCTCATGGCTTCCACGAGTTTTGTCGCGCGCCGGTTTTTGGGCGCGGAGGGCTGGCAGACGGTCATTCCGGAGGCGCTCTCGAAGATCGGGGTGGCTGCGCGCGTGAGCCGCGTATACGTGGCGCAGGTCCTTCCCGCCGGCCGGATTCTGGCGACCACCATCCTGCATGAATGGTGCGGCGCGGGTCAGCCGAACGGTTTCCCGCGCAGCCACCGCAACTTTCAGGGGCCGGATTGGAAGGCACACACGGAAAGTCTGCGCCGCGGAGAGCTGGTATCCCTGCTTGCCGTTCAGAGCCACGCGGACGAGGCCGGCGAAGCCGGGCCCAAGTCGTCAATTCTGGTCCCCATCGAAGTATCCGGAGTCTGGTTCGGATTCCTGGCTTTTGAAGATCAGCGCCGCGAGCGAGAGTGGACCGAGGCCGAACGGGACGCTTTCCGGTCGGCTGCCCGGATGTTGGGCGCCTCCATGACCCGGCAGCGCGCGCAAGAGTACGTGGACAACATTCTTCGTTCCATGGACGAATCCCTGCTGGTGATGGATGACCAATTGCAGATCAAGCGCGTCAATCCCAGCGCGTTACGCATGTTGGGCTATGCCGAGGAAGAATTGATCGGCCGGCCGGCCCGGCAGGTCATCCTGGAGCGGGAAGTTCCCATTCGGCGTAGTGCGGTCGAGCGCACCTACCGCACCAAGAGCGGCCGCTCGATTCCAGTGTTGTTCTCCTCGGCGGAAATGCGCAATGGTGCGGGCGCGCTCGAGGGCTATGTCTGGCTGGCGCAGGACATGACTGAGCTGAAGCGTGTACAGCGGGAGCTGGTGCGCGCCAAGGACGCGGCCGAGGAAGCCAATCGAGCCAAAAGCGCGTTTCTGGCGAACATGAGCCACGAGCTGCGCACGCCGCTGAACGCCGTGATCGGTTACAGCGAGATGCTGCAGGAAGTGGTGGAGGATCGCGGCGAGGACGATTTAGTGCCCGATCTCACCCGTATCCGGTCCGCCGGCCAGCACCTGTTGGGCTTGATCAACGATGTTCTGGATCTGGCCAAGATCGAAGCCGGCAAAGTGGAGTTGTGCATTGAAAAGCTCGGCGTGCTGTCGGTGATTCACGATGCCATATGCACCATCCATCCGCTGGTGGAACAGAATGGCAATCGCCTGGAGGTGGAATGCCAGGAGCGGCTGGGCGCCGTGCTGGCGGATCAGACCCGCGTGCGGCAGGTGCTCTTCAACCTGCTCAGTAACGCCTGCAAGTTCACCAGCAATGGGTTGATCCGGCTGGAGGCCAAGGGCCTCGTGCAGGATGGTTCCGAATGGGTTGAATTCCGCGTGTCGGACACCGGCATCGGTATGAGCCCGAAACAAATGGACAGGCTCTATCGGCCATTCATGCAGGCGGACGCCTCCACCACCCGGAAATTCGGCGGGACCGGTTTGGGCCTGACCATCAGCCGGGACTACTGTCACTTGATGGGCGGCTCATTGACCGGCGAAAGCGAGCTCGGCAAGGGATCAGTATTCACAGTGCGCCTGCCGGGCGATGCCTCGGCCGAGCAGTTCCCCGACATGCCGGGGAATCTGGTCGCTGACAGGGAAGGGCAGATCGTGCATGCCTGACATCCTGGTAGTCGAAGACAACGAGTGGAGCCGCGATATGCTCGCACGGCGGCTTAGCCGGCGCGGATACCGGGTGCATCTGGCAACCGACGGCAAGCGTGGCATCGCCATGGCGCAAGCGCAACTGCCAGATCTGATCGTGATGGACATGAGTCTTCCGGAGATTGACGGATGGGAAGCCACCCGCCGCCTGAAGGCGGATCCGGCCACCCGCGCCATTCCCATCGTCGCCCTCACCGCGCATGCCATGGCCAGCGATCGCCAGAAAGCCATGGACGCCGGATGCGATGAGTACTTCACCAAACCCGTGGATTTTGAGAGCCTGGTTCGCGGCATGGAAACGCTTCTGGCGGCACGCCAGAGCCCCGCGCGCGCCCGTGACATCGTTGCTAGAATGGGCCGCACCCCGCCGGCCCTGTTAGGAGAACCGCAATTGTGATGAATACGAAACCACTTCTTCTGGTGGACGACGACCCCACCAACCAGGACCTGCTGTCTCGCCGCCTGAAGCGGGCCGGCTATACCACCGAACTGGCGGGCAACGGGTACGAGGCTCTGGACGTGCTGGCCAGCCGCGACGTTGAGCTGGTGCTTTTGGACAGCATGATGCCCGGCTTGAGCGGCATCGATCTGCTGCGCCAGCTCCGGCAGCGATTCTCCCCCGCCCGTTTGCCGATCATCATGGTCACGGCGCTGGGTGAGAGCGAACGAGTGGTGGAGGCGTTGAACCTGGGCGCCAACGACTACATCTCCAAGCCGGTCGACTTCCCGGTAGCGCTGGCCCGCATCAAAGCGCAGCTCGAGCGCAAGCGCGCGGAGGATGCCCTGCGCGAGAGCGAGGAGCGCTACGCGCTGGCGGCGCGGGGCGCCAACGATGGCCTTTGGGATTGGGATCTGGAACTGCAGCGGGTGTACTTCTCCTCCCGCTGGAAGGCCATGCTGGGATACGAGGAAGCCGACATCAGCGACGATCCCGAAGAGTGGCTCTCGCGGGTGCACAAGGAAGATCGCGCCCGGGTGCAGGCCGAACTGAGCGCCCAGTGGGAGGTCACCGCCAGCCAGGAATGCGCCATCGAGCACCGCATGCTGCACCGGGATGGCTCCTATCGCTGGATGCTGAGCCGCGGAGTCGTGCAGCGCGACGGCCAGGGAAAAGCCATCCGCATGGCGGGCTCGCAGACTGATATTACCAGCAGTAAAGCCTTCGATCCGCTCACCGGGCTGCCCAACCGCACTCAATTCAACGAGCGGCTGACGGCCTGCCTGGAACGCGTGGCGCAAGACCACGATTATCCGTTTGCGGTCCTCTTCCTGGATCTGGACCGCTTCAAAGTGGTCAACGACAGCCTGGGCCACCTGGCGGGCGATGAGCTCTTGATCCACGTGGCGCAGCGCCTGCGGGCCGCCGTCCGCAACGCCCCGCCCGGCAACCGCGGGGATACGCATGACCTGACTGCCCGCCTGGGTGGCGACGAATTCGCCATCCTGCTGGAGAACGTGGATCCCGATGGCGCCATAAAGATCGCCGAACGTATCCGGGAGTCCATCCACACAGCTTTCAAGCTGGAGAGCCGCGAAGTGTTCACCACGGCCAGCATCGGCATTGCGCCGGGCAACTCGGACTATCACACCCCGGCCGAGATCCTCCGCGATGCGGATACGGCCATGTACAAGGCCAAGGCGCTCGGCAAGTCGCGCTTCGAGATCTTCGACGCGGAAATGCGCGCGCAGGCCGTGGCCCGCCTGGAGCTGGAAAGCGATCTGCGCCGGGCCGTCGACAATCAGGAATTCGTGCTGTATTACCAGCCGAAGGTCAGCCTGAAGACCAACAAGATCGTGGGCGTCGAGGCGCTGGTACGGTGGGTACATCCCACGCGGGGACTGGTCCCGCCGGATGAATTCATCCCCCTGTCCGAGGAAACCGGCCTGATCGTTCCGATCGGCCTGTGGGTTTTGCGGGAAGCGTGCATGGCGATGCACCGGTGGCAGAGCGAATTCCCCACCGACCCGCCCCTGGAAGTCAGCGTCAACGTATCCGTCCGCCAGTTCCGCGAGCCGGACCTGCAGGACCAGATCGCCGCCATCCTGGCCGAAACCAAGCTGAACCCCGCCACGCTGCAACTGGAGATCACCGAAAGCGTGCTCATGGACGACGTGGACGACGTCGCCATATTGTTGAATGGCCTGAAAACCCTGGGCGTCGGCCTAAAAATCGACGATTTTGGAACCGGATACGCCTCTCTGAAATGCCTGAACCGGCTGCCGTTCGACGTCCTGAAGATCGATCGTTCGTTCGTAGTCAACATGGCGCAAAAGGACGGCACCGCCGATACCATCCGGACCATTCTGCTGCTGGCGGAAAATCTGGGAATGGAAGTAGTGGCGGAGGGCATCGAGAATAAAGACCAGCTCAACGAATTGCAGGCTCTGCACTGCGATTATGGGCAGGGCTTCTATTTCTCGCCGCCCGTGGATCCCCAGGCGCTGGGCGATCTGATCCGCAGGGCGAGGCAGGAGGGCCGCTAAGCGTTCAGCGCGCCACGAAGCTAGCGCGGCCGCGCCACCAGCCGCACCAGGATCTTGTCCGGCGAGACCCGCTCCATCACGATGCCCGGCGGCAGGTCCAGATTGCCGGACGCGATCGGAATCTCGAGCGATCCCGCGTGCGCGCCGCGCATGTTGAAGTGCGCCACCACTCGCGCCAGGCTGACCGAATCCATCAGCCAGGCGCTGCCACGCACTTGCACATCCAGCCGGTCGGACGGAGTCGAGATATCCAGCCCGGACGGCACACTCACAAACTCCACCGGCACGCTGACCATGCGGACCGTGGTTCCCGTGGAGAGGAAGGAAGTACTCCAGATAGCCGCTGCCAGGCCCAGCGCGGCGAGCTTCACGCCGGCGTTCGAAACGAATATGTCCCGCAGCCGGCTGCCCCAGGCGGCCGACGGGCGCGCGCAGAGCTTCTCCAGCATTTGCGCCAGCTTCGCGGCATCGTCCAGCCGGATTATGCGGCGGCCTTCCATCAAGGTCACTTCGCCGCGCTCCTCGGAAACCACCACCACCAGCGCATCACAGCGTTCCGAAAGCCCCATGGCCGCGCGATGCCGCGTGCCGTAATAGCTGGGTACCCGGTCGCGCTCCGTCAGAGGGAGCACGCCGGCCGCCTTCACAATGCGATCGCCCCGCACGATCACCGCGCCATCGTGCACGGGCGAGGCCTTCTGAAAAATCGCTTCCAGGATTTCACCCGATACCAAAGCCTCCAGCGTGATGCCGTCGCTCACCAGTTCCCCCAGCGCATTGTGCCGCGCCATCACGATCAGCGCGCCCACCGGCGCGGCGGCCATATGAAACACCGCCTGTGCGATTGCCTGGCTGGTCTCAATCAGCCGCGAGGCGTTTCGCGGCCGCCAGTTCAAGATGCTGTCCAACTGCATGAAGAGGCGCCGCAACTCCGCCTGGAACACCAGCAACAGCATCACGATCGTCAGAATCGCCGCGCCGTCCAGTACCCAACTGGTCAGCGCCAGGTCGAAATGCCGCGCCACCAGTGCCCCTGCGTGCAGCCCTACCACCACCAGCGCCACGCGCAGTGCGCGCGCCTGTTGCGCCCACCGCAGCAGGATATAGAGCGCCGCGGTCAAGACCACGAAATCCACCGCGCTCTGCCATCGCACCAGAATCAATGGAATCATCCAACCCCCATTTTCCTAGTCTCCTCGCGTAACCTCGGCGCTTCGCGCCGGCGTCATTTCAAAGTAGTTCCTTTTGTACCCACTTCAACATGAAACTGCTCCATATTCTGCTGGCTATATCTATTCTCTCGTTACCCCTGTGTGCTCAGACGGCCACGCTTCGCGGCCAGGTGACGGACGAATCCGGCGCCGTGGTGCCCGGCGCGACCCTCACGCTCACCGGGCCGGGCGGCCTTTCCAAGGTCACTACTTCCGCCGGTGACGGCTCGTACGCATTCATCGGTTTGCCGCCGGGTAATTACGCGGTGCGCGCCTCCGCGCCCGACCTCATCCAGGCTCAAGCGCTCAAGCTGGTCCTCAAGACCGGCCTGCAGAACGTCAATGTGCAGATGAAAGTAGCATCCGTCACCCAGCAGGTGACCGTGCAGGATAGCGCCGGCCCCAGCGTGAGTACCGATCCCTCCAGCAACTCCACCGCGACCGTCCTGCGCGGCGAGGATCTGCAGGCGCTCTCGGACGATCCCGATGACCTGCAGGCCGATCTGCAGGCCCTGGCCGGTCCGGCGGCCGGGCCGGAAGGCGGCGAGATCTTCATCGACGGATTCAGCGGCGGCCAGCTTCCCTCCAAGGATTCCATTCGCGAAGTGCGCATCAATCAGAACCCGTTTTCACCGGAGTTCGACAAGCTGGGCTATGGCCGCATCGAGATCCTGACCAAGCCCGGCACCGATAAGCTGCACGGCCAGGGCTTCTTCAACTTCGGCGACGACGTCTTCAATTCGCGCAATCCCTACGCGCAGCAGAAGGCTCCCTTCCTGCTGCAGGAATACGGCGGCACGGTCAGCGGACCGCTGGGCAAGCGCGCCTCGTTCTTCCTGGACGCCGAGCGGCGCGCCATCGACAACGGATCGGTCATCGATGCATTTACGCTCGATCAGTCGACCGAAGCCATCGGCCCCTATACCAGCGTCCTGCTGGCGCCGCAGCGCCGCCTGCGCATCAGTCCGCGCCTCGATTATCAACTGAGTAAGAACCACACCCTGATGTTCCGCTACGGCTTCACCCGCAACGACGTGCGCGACCAGGGCATCGGCAACTTCAACCTGCCGTCCCGCGGCTACTTCACCCTGGACCAGAACCAAACCGTGCAGATCACCGACACCGCCGTCCTGGGCCCCAGCACGGTGAACGAGACCCGCTTCCAGTTCTTCCATGTGGAGAACGATCAGATCGCCGATAGCTTTGCACCGGCTCTGCTGGTGCTGGGCGCGTTCAATGGCGGCGGCGCGCAGACCGGCCGCGCCTTCGACACCGAGAACCATTACGAGCTGCAGAACTACACTTCCATCATCAAGGGCGCGCACACCTGGAAGTTCGGCGTGCGCACGCGGGGCGTCACCATCGGCAATATCTCGCCGCAGAACTTCGGCGGCACGTTCACGTTCGGCGGCGGATTGGCGCCCGAGCTGAACGCCGAGAATCAGGAAGTGCTGGATTCGTCGGGCCAGCCCGCGCTGGTGCCCATCACCTCCATCCAGCAGTATCAGCGGACCCTGCTGGGCTTGCCGGGCGGCGGCGCCACCCAATTCAGCATCGCCGCGGGCATTCCCTTCCTGGCGGTGGACCAGGTGGACGTGGGAGCTTTCGTGGGCGACGACTGGCGCGTGCGGCCCAACGTCACCCTCAGCCTGGGGCTCCGCTATGAGACCCAGACCAACATCCACGACTGGCGGGATGTGGCCCCTCGGTTCGGATTTGCCTGGGCGCCCGGCGCCAAGCAGATGAGCCTGCATCCTAAAGTCGTGATCCGCGGCGGATTCGGCATGTTTTACTCGCGCTTCGACGTTTCTAACATTGAAACCGCCGAACGCTACAACGGAATCGTCCAGCAGCAGTACATCCTGAACAACCCCAGCTTCTTTCCGGTGGTCCCCAGCATCGCGCAACTGCTGGCCATGCCCGGCATCCAGTCCACGCAGACCGTGCAGGAGCTCAGCTCCCGTCTGCGCGCGCCGTACATCATGCAGTCGGCGTTGAGCGTGGAGCGCCAGTTGGCCAAGGACACCACGCTTTCCGTGACTTACACCAACTCGCACGGGCTGCACATGCTGCGCTCCGAGGAATTCAATGCTCCCGGGCCGATCTATTTGATGGAATCCTCGGGACTCTACAACCAGAATCAACTGATCGCCAATGTGAATGCCCGGCTGAACCCCAATATGTCGTTATTCGGTTATTACACGTTTAATCATGCCATGAGTAATACCGACGGCCTCAGCACTTTCCCGGCTGTTCCTTATAGCATGGCGGGCGAATACGGACCTGCCGCCACCGATATCCGTCACCGCGCATTTATCGGCGGCTCGCTGAACACCAAATGGAACGTGCGCCTGAGTCCCTTCATCGTGGTGCAATCCGGCGCGCCCTATAACGTGACCATAGGCCAGGATATTTACGGAGATACACTCTTCAACGCGCGGCCCGGCATTCCCACGGACCTGACCAAGCCCGGATTGATCGACACGATGTATGGCTGGCTGGATCCAAACCCCACGCCCGGCGAAGCCATCTTACCCCGCAATTTCGGGCGCGGGCCCGGCCAGATCACCGTCAACTTGCGCCTGGCCAAGACGTTCGGGTTCGGCCCGGAGCGGGAAGGCGCCGCCGGCGGGGGCGGCGGTCCCATGGGCGCCGGTCATAATGCCGGCTTTCACAGTATCTTCGCGGATACGCCCACCAGCCGGCGCTATAACCTGACGGCTTCGATCTCCGCCCGCAATCTGTTGAACCACGTGAATGAAGGCCCCATCATCGGCCAGATCACATCTCCCCTGTTCGGCGAAGCCAACCAGGTCGCCGGGGGTTTTGGAGCATTCGCCGAAACCGCGAACAACCGGCGGCTAGAACTGCAATTGCGTTTTATGTTTTGATTCACTGCTGCTGTTGTTGGGGGGCTCGGCTTCCGGCGGAGGCTCGCGGCCCTCTTCGTCGAGCGCGGGCCGCACCGGGCAATGAGGGCAGTATAACAACCCGTTTGCGAGACCTGGATCAGAGTTTCTTAGGGGACGGATAAGGAAGGTTAGGGTAAGGTAGGTGGCCCGCGGCGCGAAAGGCGGGGAACAGGTATTAGTGCTCAACCGGGCAGAGCTTAGGGCCCGATTACGCTTCTGCATGCGTTTGGCTGGTCAATTCGATTTCACCAGCCGCACTCACCAGCCGGCCGAGATCCGGCCTGCTCCCCTTTTCCCTGCCATTGTCTAGCTGCCGGCGGCAGTGGCGGCAGTGCTCAGCTCGGAGTTCGTGTCGCTCCAGATCTGACTGATGCTGGTGCCCGAACTGATGAACAGCGCCGCGGAGGCCAGCGCCACAAACGCCATCAGCAGGGTATACTCAATCAAATCCTGGCCTTGCTCATCTTGCCAAAGCCGCTTCATTACGTTCAGCATGGGAATCTCCTTAAATTTAAGTGAAACTGGTATCTAACGGAAGCCAGCCAACTTCATTCTCCGTAAGGAATGCGTAACCAGACAATGCTGTAATTGGTAATGATAACCCTACCATAACCAGCGATTTGCGGGTTCAAATCCTCCCCGATGGCCCGAAACCACCCGCAGATTCCTGCTAATATCACGAAAAGACGGCTCCCATCGGCGCTGGAGCGAGGAGGATTCAGACTCGTGAAATACCGGTTCTTGACTTTGTTGCTGGCGGGCGGCTTCGCGGTATGGGGAATTCTCCCGTGGCAGACTGGCCAGGTGACTGGCCACCCAGCGGGAGGCTTCCGTAAAGCATTTGGCTACCCTGGATCGTTCTTCAATTTGGACCAGCCGGCCGCCAAACCACTCATGGTGTACCATGGCGGCCCCCTCATGCTCGGCACCAACTCCTTATACATCATCTACTACGGCGCGTTCGGCTCCGGCCAGAATGCCACCGTCACCATCATCAACGACTTTTTCTCCAACATCGGCGGGTCCGGCAACTACAACGTGAACACCACGTATTACGACAGCAATGACAATCACATCATCAACTCGCTGTCGTTCTCGCCGCTGAACAACACCTACATCGATCATTATTCGATCGGCAAGAAAATCGGGGGCAAGGGCATCGAGCGTATCGTGCAGGCCGCTCTCGCGGGCGGACATCTGCCGGTCGAAACCAGCGCCATCTACTTCGTGGTGACTGCCCCCGACGTTACCGGACCCGAGATCGGCGGAGGCACCTGCGCATTCCACGCCAGTTCCAGCAAGCTGGCCGCCGGTGTCACCATCATCTACTCGGCTATTCCGGACTTCGGTGGGAAACAACTGAACGCCTGCGACGGCAATGTCCAGATCTTTAA
>DATGGM010000306.1:0-9687 GCA_035308525.1 Bryobacteraceae bacterium | reverse complement strand
CGGTGCGGAACGATTCCGCCAGTTCCTTGGCTCCGTAATAGGTCATAGATTAAGCCCCTGTCAGTGGATGCGCGGGCATTGGGCCGGGATGCAACGATGATACAGTCAGGTTGTGTTCCGCCGCGTTATCTGGATTGTGCTCGACAGCGTCGGCATCGGCGAAATGCCGGATGCCGCCGCATACGGTGATGCCGGCAGCGACACGTTAGGGAATATCGCCCGCCGGCGGCCTATGCATCTGCCGAATCTCTGCCGCCTGGGGCTCGGCAACATCAAGCCGCTCGAAGGACTGCCGCCCGACGCCGCGCCCCAAGGATCGTTCGGCCGCTGCGCCCTGGCATCCCCCGGCAAGGATACCACCACCGGCCATTGGGAGATGGCCGGCATCCACCTGGAGAGGCCGTTTCCCCTCTACCCGCACGGTTTTCCGCGCGATATCATGGACGAATTCGGGCGCCGCATCGGCCGTCGCACGCTGGGCAACAAGGCCGCCTCGGGAACCGAGATCATCAAGGAACTGGGCGCGGAGCACATGCGCACCGGTTCGCCCATCGTCTACACTTCGGCCGATAGCGTGTTCCAGGTGGCCGCGCACGAGGAAGTGATCCCGCTCTGGGAGTTGTACAAGATCTGCGAAACCGCGCGCGAGTTGCTGCGTGGGCCGCTCGAGGTAGGCCGCGTGATCGCGCGCCCCTTCATCGGCGCTCCCGGCTCGTTCACGCGCACGCCCAATCGCAAAGACTACGCCGTGCCGCCGCCGCGCGGCATGCTGCTCGACGTGCTCGAGCAGCACGGCGTCCAGGTGCACAGTGTTGGCAAGATCTTCGATGTCTTCCTGGGGCGCGGCATACGCGATTACGCCAAGACCAAGAACAATGCCGACGGCATGGCCCACACGCTCGAAGCCATGCAGTCGTCCGACGCCGGCCTGATCTTCGTCAACCTGGTCGATTTCGATCAGCAGTACGGGCATCGCAACGATGTGGAAGGTTATGCCGCGGCGCTGGAACAGTTTGACGCCTGGCTGCCGGAACTCTTCAGCCACCAACGCGAAGACGATCTGGCGATCCTGACCGCCGACCACGGCTGCGACCCCACCACGCCCTCGACAGACCACAGCCGCGAGTACGTGCCCCTGCTGGCCAGCGGGCCGCGCGTCCGCCAGGGCGTCAACCTGGGCCTGCGCGCCACGCTCTCAGACATCGGCCAGACCGTGGCCCAGAATTTCGGAGCAAAAATCACCCAAGGCACCACATTCTTACCGGAGATTACATGAGAAAGCCCATCATGGCGGGCAATTGGAAAATGTACAAGACCCCCGCCGAAACGACTGCTTTTTTTGAGAAGTTCCGGCCTTTAGTAGACAAGGCGGAGCACTGCGAGATCGTAATCGCGCCGCCGTATACGAATATCGCCGCGGCCGCCGCCGCCTGCCAGGGTACACGCATCGCGATTGCCGGACAGGATATGTATTGGGCCAAGGAAGGCGCCTATACAGGCGAGGTTTCGGGCCCCATGCTTAAGGCATCCGGTTGTACCCATGTGCTGATCGGTCACAGCGAGCGCCGGCAGTATTTTGAGGAAACCGACGAAACCGTGCTGCAGCGAACCATCGCAGCTCTGGAAACCGGCCTGACCCCTATCGTTTGCGTCGGCGAGCACCTGAAGGACCGCGAATCCGGCGAGACCGAAGCCGTGCTGTCGCTGCAGTTTCGGGGCGGCATCGCGCTGCTCACCGCCGAGCAGTTCCGGCGTATCGTCATCGCCTATGAGCCGGTGTGGGCCATCGGCACCGGCAAGACCGCCACGCCCGAGATTGCGGCGGATGCGCATCGCGTCCTGCGCGCCCAGGTGCGCGGTCACTACGGCGCGCCGGCCGCCGACGCCGTGCGCATCCTGTACGGCGGCAGCGTCAAGCCGGACAACGTCCGCAGCCTGATGGCCCAGCCGGAAATCGACGGTACGCTGGTTGGCGGCGCGAGCCTGGATGCCAATTCCTTTGCGAGCATCGTGAACTTCTAGGCCCGCTCGGCTGGTTCCTGGCCGGTGCGCCTGCGGATCGGGCTATGGGACACTCCAGTATCCGGCGCGCGTGCGTACCACCAGATCCGGGCGGCCTTTAACCTCGGCGCGGATGCTGTGGTACAAACCCGCCGCGTCGGGCTTCGGCTGGAAGCTCACGATGTATTGCCGGTGAACTTCTTCTCCCACCGCTTGAATCGCCTCCTCCAGGCCGCTTTGCTTCAGGAAGCTGAAGGTCCGTCCGCCCGTAGTATGAGAGAACAGGCTGGCGGCGTCTACGGTTGTCTTGTGCGCCAGTTCGGTAAAGATATTCAGGAGGTTTCCCGACCCCGTCTCGGGCGGCGCCCACACTTCCTCCTCCGGATAAGCGTACTTATGCTCGCCCTGCATCGTGTGAGTCCGGGCTTTCTCTTCATCGCTCATGCGATCCCAAACGGTTTTCGGTTTGTTCGTAAAAGGCGCGAGAAAAGTCGAGTAAGTGAGCCAGTAAATAGTAGTATTTTGTACTTGCCGGTCGCCGGCGAGTGTCTCTAACTTTATTCGACTGGAACGGTCGCGGCGTTCCGCGATCACCAGCAGAATCGAGCGGCGCCCAGGATCGCGGCCAGCCAACAACTGGAGCGTTTCGTGGATGCCATCCAGCAACGCGCAGCCATCGCCCTGCGGCCGCAGACCCTTCAGCGTCCGGGACAGCCGGCCCGAGTCGGAGGTAAAGGGCTCGATGACCTTAACGCTGTCGGCGAACGAAACCAACGCAGTCTCTCCCTGCTCGGCGGAGAGCAGGTCCGCGAAGAGGATCCCGCTTCGCCCCAGTTTGTCCAGGATAGCCTCTGAACTCGAATTCGCTTCAATCAAGACAACCAGCGAGATCGGGTCGAAGGACTCATGCACTTGTATCGCCTGGGGTACGCTGTTGTCAAAGAAAGCCAGGTCGTTCTCCGTGAGTCCGTCGACCAGGTGGCCTTGCCGGTCGGTCACCGTAGTGGGCGCAACTACCAGCGGGACGGTGCTTTTGAACTGCGGAAAGGCAGGACAAGCCGCGAGGATAAGTGCCGCGATGAGGCGCATCCAGCAGGGGCTATAGCAGGTCTTGTACCAGCCGGGGCTCGCTAGAACTTACCCAGCTCATCCGCCAGTGCCTTGGGCCCTTTCTTGCGATACAGGTCCATCAGGCGCTGCTCTTCCGGCGAGGGCTCCAGGATGCCCAGCAGTTGGGCATTTGCCAGCGAGTCACGGTTAGGAATCCAGATCTTGCCGTCGGCGAATTCCACCTGGCCCACAAAGCCGGTCATGCCGGCGATGGAGAGCGGCGCGCCGCCGTCCTTCGAGATGCGCAGCGTGGTGTCCTGTAGGACGCGGCTGGTGCCGCCGGCCTTCAGGTTGAATGCGGGCCCCGAAGCCGGCACACTGCCGGCCATGAACCGCTGGCCCTGCCGGTCACTCACGATCCAGTCGATTTCCACGTAGCGCACCTGCTTGGATGTCACATTCCGCACATCGATGCGCGGGTTGCGAGCCTCGTTGCCGGCGATCTCCGCCCAGCCTTCCACGGGTTCCACCGGCGAATCCGGAAAATGCAGAAAAGCGAAGCGCGCGTTATGCTCCGCCACCGCGGCGGACCCTACCGCGGGTCCTCGCGAAACCTGCACGTCCAGCCGCGGCCGCTCCGCCTGCCGGTTCAGGCTCTCCAGCATGGCCTGCTTCAACCCGTCTATCCCGCGCGCTGCAAGAATGGACTTGAAATACTTGCGATCCTGCTGGGCTTCCATCTCCCAGGCGGTCATAGTGCGCCGCGAATCCAGGCGGTTAGGTCCGTAGAAGGAGAAGTCCTGGAACAGCACCCCATCCAGATTCACCTGCACCAGTTGACCGCCGCCCATCTGCGCCGGCCGCAACAGCCGCAGGTTGATGCGCATCGGGAAGTTCTGATTGGGTGCTACATCCAGGCTGGGCGCCGAAACCGAAGCTTTGCCGCCCGGCGTCACCTCCTGCGCGGACACCAGTAGCGTCACGCCGCGTACCCGGTTCGCGCTGGAATTGTGCAGCGTGAGCGTCACGTCCAGATCCAGCACCACCGCGCTGCCCCGGCGGCTCACGTGCGATTCGCCGAGGTTCTCCGAAACCAACATCAGCGGGGAATCCGCCGGCAGGTTGATTTTTACCGGATCGAGCGGCATGTCCTGCGCCGAAAGCGCGGCCGCCGCCGCCAAAAGAATTGCAAATTTACTGAACATACAGCTTATTAATCGTTACGTTACCTGTGTCGGCATCCACATAGCCGGCTCGCATGGAGCCCTGCGCACCCGCCGAATAAGTGACGTTCCCCGACCGCGCATGGCGCAGACTCAGCGTCTGGCCGCCCTGGTTCAACTCGATGCCATCCGCGGTAGCTCGCAACACCGCGCTGCCGCTAGCCATCTCCGGAGGCGCCGGCGTGGGCCGCTCCAGGAACAGGCCGGCCGCCAGCAGCGCCACGACACCGCCGCATGCCGCCAGCGCGCGCGCACCGGATACCCAAGCCGCCAATCCGCCCGCCGGCTCGGGACGCACGCATTCGCCGGCTGCCAGGCCCACCCGGATGTTCGCCTTCATTTCGGAGGCCAGCCGGTTCCACGGAATCGCCGGCAGCTCATTCAACCCAGCCAGTTCCTCGCTCACCGACGCGAACTTCCGGACTTCCATCCGGCACTCCAGGCAATGGGCCAGATGACGCTCCGTCCGCCGGCGGGCGAACCAGCCCAAATCCTGGCCGGCGTAAAGCGCCAGGGTTGTTTGACTCGGATGCGTCATGGCCGTCTCCTTTCCATATATTTCCGCAGCTTGATGCGCGCGTTGGCGATGTGCGACCGCACGGTCGCCTTGGAGCAATCCAGGCGGCGGGCTACTTCTTCCGCCGGCAGACCCTCTACATCCCGCAGCATCAGGGCCGTCCGTTCGCGCGCCGTCAGCAGCCGCAGACCGTCTTCCAGGTAGTCGCGCTGTTCCGAGCGCAACAGCAGATCCTCGGGGCTCTCGTCGTGACTCTCGGGCGCGGCGTCGATCTCGCAGTAAGCCACCCGCCCGCTACGCCGCAGAAAATCGATGGCCGTATTGGTGGCGATCCGCGAAAGCCAGTGCGCCGCCTTCTGTTCGTCCTTGAGCTGTTCCTGCCGCTGCAAGGCCTTGATGAAGGCCTCCTGGGTCAGGTCCTGGGCGTCGGACACATTGCCCACGATGCGGTAAATCTGCACGAAAATACGGCGTAAGTGATCGGAAACAAAGCGGTTCTGTCGCTCCAGCAGTTCCAGGCCGGGATCGACGGCTTCGCTCATCGGGACGTAAATTACGGCTTCCACGGTCCTATCAAGATGACGTGGAAACCTCCAAAACGTGGAAACCAAGCTCGCCGGCTACCCGCCGACGATAATCTGATTTTAGCCTGTCGACGGATTATATTGGAGTTGTACAGGACCAGAACCACATGAGACCCGTCGCCGTAATCGGCATCGGTAAGACCCCATTTGGCGCTTTTCCCGACCGCGGCCTCCGTTCGCTCGCGGTGGAAGCCGGCGAAAAATGCCTCAAGAACGGACAAACCGCGCCCTCACAGGTGGACGCGTTCTTCCTCGGCAACTTCGCCGGCCCATCCTTCGCGGGCCAGAACCATCTGGCGCCCTATATCTCGACCGCGCTCGGTATTCAGGGTGTGCCTGCCACCCGGATTGAGGCGGCCTGCGCGTCGAGCGGCTCCGCTTTTTTCCATGCCTTTACCGGCGTGGCCAGCGGCGTCTACGACATCGTGCTGGTGGTCGGGGTAGAGAAGATGACCTCGCAGCCCACCCCCAGGGTCACGGAGATCCTGGCGGGGGCGGGCGACTGCTCGGGCGAGGTCAAAGCCGGTTCCACTTTCGCTTCGTTGTTCGCCATGATCGCGCGCCGCCACATGCACGAGTTCGGCACCACCCGCCAGCACCTGGCGGCCGTGGCGGTGAAGAACCATGCGAACGGCGCCCTCAATCCGGACGCGCAAATGCGCAAGGTAATCACCATGGAGCAGGCCATGGCCTGCAAGCCCATCGCCGATCCTCTCAACCTGTATGACTGTTCGCTGATCAGCGATGGCGCGGCGGCGGTGCTCCTGGCGCCCGCCGAGCGTGCCGGCGAGTTCACTGACAAACCCGTGCGCGTGATGGGCATCGCGCAGGCTTCCGATTTCGTGGCGCTCGATCAGAAGCCGGACATCACCACCTTCCCGGCAGTACGCCTGGCGTCCGAGAAAGCCTACCGCATGGCAGGAATTGCGCCCGCCGACGTGCAACTCGCGGAGCTACACGATTGCTTCACCATCGCCGAAATCATTGCCCTGGAGGATCTCGGGTTTGTGGAGCGAGGCCAGGGCGGCCCCTACACGCTTGAGGGCCACACGGCGCGTACCGGCGGACTTCCGATCAATACAAGCGGCGGACTGAAGTCCAAGGGTCACCCGGTGGGCGCCACCGGCGCCGCGCAGATCTGCGACCTGGTGATGCAAATGCGCTGCGAAGCCGGCGACCGGCAGGTGCCCCGGCACTCGGTCGGGTTGGCCGAGAACCTGGGTGGCTCCGGAGCGTCCTGCGTGGTGACCATCCTGGGGACCGTATGAGCGAGGAAACCGGGACAGTTTACACCGAGACCGTGATCTATTCCGCCGCCGAGGCGTTTGCCGCGGACGTGCCCTTCCAGACGGCCATCGTGGCGCTGGATTCCGGCCGGCGCGTGACCGGGCGAATCCTGGGCGAGCGGGTTGCCATCGACGACCGCGTGGCCCAGGTGGAGATCCGCGGCGGCGTGCCATTTTTTAAGAAGGTCCCATGAAATTAGCGGAACGCATGAATCACATCGGGGTGGAGTCCGCGTTTGACGTGCTGGTGCGCGCGCGGGCGCTGGAGGCCAAGGGGCGCAGCATCATCCACCTGGAAATCGGCGAGCCGGACTTTCCGACGCCGCCACATATCGTCGAGGCGGCCAAGCGCGCGCTCGACGAAGGTTGGACGCATTACGGTCCGACCCAAGGCTTTCCCGAATTGCGCGAAGCCATCGCCGACGATGTTTCGCGGCGCCGCGGCATACGCGTAGGCCCCGAGCATGTATCTGTCGTGCCGGGAGGCAAGCCCATCATCTTCTTCCCTATGCTGGCGCTGCTCGAGCCGGGCGACGAAGTCATCTACCCGAATCCCGGTTTTCCCATCTACGAGTCCATGATCCGGTACCTGGGCGCCCGGCCCGTGCCCATTCCCCTGGTCGAAAACCGCGGCTTCTCGTTCGACCTGAACCAGCTCAAGGACAAGCTTACCCACCGCACGAAAATGCTGGTGCTGAATTCGCCGCAGAATCCCACCGGCGGCGTAATTCCTGAAGAAGACATGCGCGCCATCGCCGACCTGGTGCGCGATCGCGACCTGATCGTCCTGGCCGACGAGATCTATTCGCAAATCTATTACGGCGACGAGCCCGTCTCGATCACGCGCTATCCGGGCATGCTGGAGAAGACCATCATCCTGGACGGCTTCTCGAAGACCTATGCCATGACCGGATGGCGCATGGGCTACGGCGTGATGCCCACCTGGCTGGTGGATGCCGTCACCAAGCTGATGGTGAACTCGGTTTCCTGTGTCGCCAGTTTCGCGCAACGCGCCGGTATTGCGGCGCTGCGCGGTCCGCAGGACGCAGTCGGCGCCATGGTGTCCGAGTTCCGCCGCCGGCGCGACGCCATTTGCGCGGGGTTGAACCGCATTCCGGGTTTCCGCTGCGCTCTTCCCGGCGGCGCTTTTTATGCATTCGCCAACGTGCGGGATACCGGCATTCCCTCGAAGGAACTTGCCGACCTGTTGCTCGAGGAAGCCGGCGTAGCCGGTCTGAACGGCGGCGCCTTCGGGGATTACGGCGATGGGTATATCCGGTTCAGCTACGCCAATTCGCTGGAGAACCTGATGGAAGCGGTGGCGCGGATCGAGAAGGCCGCGGTGCGCTGGGAGCCGGTGGCGCTGCGGGGGTGAGCCGGGCTTAGAAGGTTCATCGACGCCTCGCGGGGCGGCGGCAACGGCCACGGATAACAACGGCGGGGCACCCGCCTCTACATCTCCCGCCGGCCCTCCATGGCCTTCCACATAGTCACTTCGTCGGCGAACTCAATATCGCTGCCCACGGGGATGCCCATGGCGATGCGCGTCACCTTCACGCCCAGCGGCTTCAGCAGCTTCGAAAGATAGACCGCCGTGGCTTCCCCTTCCACCGTCGGATTGGTGGCGGCGATGATCTCCTCGATCCCGCCCGCGCCAATGCGCTCCACCAGGCTCTTGATCTTAAGCTGCTCCGGCCCGATGCCCTTCAACGGTGAGAGCGCCCCATGCAGCACGTGGTACAGCCCGTTGAACTGCCGGGTAGTCTCGATGCCCAGAATGTTGGGCGCTTCCTCCACCACGCAAAGCACTTTCTGATCGCGATTGGGATCGCGGCAGAAGACGCACAGTTCGCCGTCGCTGATGTTATTGCAGACGCGGCAGAGGCCCAGCTTGTCCTTGACGTCCAACAAGGCCTGGGCGAGTTGTTCGGCATCGTCGCGCGACGCGCGCAGCACATGAAACGCCAGCCGCTGCGCGGATTTCTGCCCGATGCCCGGCAAGCGTTTGAATTCGGTGATCAGCCGCGCCAGCGGCTCCGCGAAATCCGGCATGGGTTAGAACATGCCCGGCGGCAGACCCAGCCCGCCCAGCATGGCGCTGGTCTTCTGCTGCGTCTCCTCATCGACTTTCTTGGCAGCCTCGTTGCACGCGGCCAGGACCATGTCCTGCAGCATCTCCACGTCGCCCGCCACCTCCGCGTCGATCTTGACCCCCAGCACGTTCTTGTGCCCGTCCATCTTGATAGTGACCATGCCGCCGCCGGCCGAAGCCTCCACCCGGATCTGGGCGATCTCTTCCTGCATGCGCTCCTGCATCTGCTGCGCCTGCTTCATCATCGCCTGCATGTTGCCTGGTAATTTCACGTGGACTCCTTTAGATTGCGAACCGTGCGCACCTCGCCGCCAAACAACTCCCGGAACCGCTGTACCTCCGGATGGGCCAGCGCGCGCCGCGACACATCATCCTCCCGCGCCACCGGTGCCACCGGTTCCTGCGCGCCGGCATCTCCGATCGTAATTCTGATCTTAAGTGGTTTTCCCGCGACCTGGCGCACCGCCTGGTGGATGTCTGCCTCCCGCATGGCCAGCGAGAAATCCCGCGGGGTGGTGAACCGCAATTCGCCGTTCACCTCCACGATCTCGGAATGTTCGATGGCATCCGCCGTGAACGCCATCCCCGATTGCATCAGCGCGGCGTGCAGCCTGTCGCGCCATGACCCGGTGGCCGCCGGCTGGGCGGCTGCAACAGGCGCTGGAACAGCATTGTTAGGGGCCGTGTTCTTCACGGGGGCTGCCTTAGGAGCCGCTTTGGGGGCCGCCGCGGGTTCGCGCTTTTGCGTTTCCACGCCACCGCCGCCACCGCCCAGCCCCGCCAGCGCTTCCTCGATGGGCAGAAGCCGGCCGGCCTGCACCATCCGCAGCAAACCCAGTTCCAGGTGGAAGCGCGGCTGCAACGAGGCTTGCAGGTCGGTGAAGATGTCCAGCGAGAGTTGCAGATAGCGGGTCAGGTCTTCTTCCGAAAACTG
>DATGGM010000305.1:0-10718 GCA_035308525.1 Bryobacteraceae bacterium | reverse complement strand
GTGATCGTCATGCCCATGAGCATCGTGTGCGTCTGCCTTCCAGCGAGGCTCACCAAAGAACGCCAGGAAGAACGCACGGAACACATAGAATGCCGTCATACCTGCGGTGAAGACGCCCACCCAATACATCCAGGGCGCGTGATGATCCGCCGCTACCAGGATGGCGTCTTTGCTGTAGAACCCGGCAAAGGGCGGAACGCCGGCGATGGCCACACCGGCGCACATGATGGTCCAAAAGGTCCAGGGAATCTTCTTGCGCAGACCGCCCATGTTGCGCAGATCCTGCTCGCCGCCCAGCGCGTGGATCACGCTGCCCGCGCCCAGGAACAGCAGCGCCTTGAAGAACGCGTGCGTCACCAGGTGGTAGATTCCCGCTGAGAACGCGCCGCAGCCGGCGCCCAGGAACATGTAGCCGAGCTGCGAGACCGTGGAATAGGCGAACACTTTCTTGATGTCGTTCTGCAGCAGCCCGATAGTAGCCGCGAAAAATGCCGTGAACAGACCAATCAGCGCGACGGCTTCCATGGCGGCGGGCGCGCGCGTAAAGATGGCCGCCGAGCGCGCCACCATATAGACTCCCGCCGTGACCATGGTAGCGGCATGGATCAATGCCGAAACCGGCGTGGGACCGGCCATGGCATCCGGCAGCCAGACATACAAGGGGAGCTGCGCGGACTTGCCGCAAGCGCCCACCAGCAACAGCAGTGCGATGGCAGTGAGCGCGGCCTCCGGCTTGCCGGGCACGGCGGCGAAGACCGTGCCGAAATCCAGCGATCCGAAGTTCGCCACGATCAGGAACATGGCCAGCGAGAAACCGAAATCGCCGATGCGGTTCACGATGAAGGCCTTGTTGCCGGCGTCGGTGGCGAACTTCTTATCGAAATAGAAGCCGATCAACAGGTAGCTGCACAACCCCACGCCTTCCCAGCCGACGAAGAGCACCAGGTAATTGGCCGCCAACACCAGCGTCAGCATGAAGAACATGAACAGGTTCATGTAGGCGAAGAAGCGGTAGTAGCCGCCCTCGTGCGCCATGTACCCGATGGCATAGATATGAATCAGGGAACCGATGCCGGTGACCACCAGCAGCATCACGGCGGTGAGGCGGTCCACGCTGAAATCGAAGCCCGCGCTGAAAGCTCCGCTCTGGATCCACGTGAAATAGTGCTCGGTACGGGCGGCCGTCAGATCCCCGGCGCCCGTCAGCGTCTTCAGCACCCAGGCGAACGAGAGCAGCACGGAGCCGATAGCCACGGCGTTGATCACGGCCTTTGAAAAGCGCCGCCCCAGGATTCCGTTCAGCAGGAATCCGGCCAGGGGAAAGATGGGAATGAGCCAGAGTTGCATTAGTTCTTCATCGAACTGACGTCGTCGATATTCAAGGTCGAGCGATTCTTGAATACCGTCAGGATAATCGCGAGTCCCACCGCGGCTTCAGCCGCCGCCACCACCATCACGAAGAAACTGAAAATATGCCCGTTGACCTGCCGCAACTGGTAGGAAAAGGTGATGAAGCTCAGGTTCACGCCGTTGAGCATCAGCTCGATGGACATGAACACCGTGATGATATTGCGCCGCAGCACAAACCCGGCTACGCCCAGCGCGAACAGCACCGCGCTCAGGATCAGGTACCAGGAGATGGGCACGCCGGTCATCTTATTCGAGTTCCTTTCGCGCCAGGACGACGGCACCCAGGATGGCGACCAGGATCAGTACCGACACCACTTCGAACGGCAGTAAATATTGGGTGAACAGCGCGCGGCCGACGTCCTGGGCGGTGCCGTGCTTGAAAGCGCCGAAGCGCACCTCGGCCGAGCCGGGAAACACGTGCTGGACAAAATATGCCATCAGGCCCAGGAAGGCGAAGACCAGCGGCACGCCCAATAGCTGCGCCATCCAGGAACGGCCGCGGCGGGTCTCCGCGCCGGCATTCAGCAGCATGATCACGAAGACGAAGAGCACCATCACGGCGCCGGCGTAGACGATCACTTGCGCGGCCGCCAGGAACTCGGCGCCCAGCAGCAGGTACAGCACCGCCAGGGCGCCCATCACCCCGATCAGCGAGATGGCGCTCGAAATCGGGTGCGTCTGCACCACCACGTTGATGCCGCAGACCACCGCGATCGCCGCGAAGATGAGGAAGAGGATGACGTCCATTTCAGGAAAACGCGGCCACCAGCAGGCCGGTGACCATCAGGTTAAGGACGGCCACCGGGAACAGGAACTTCCACGCGAAGGCCATCAGTTGATCGTAGCGGAAGCGCGGCAGCGTGCCGCGAATCCAGATGAACAGGAACAAGAGCGCGCCGGTTTTGGCCGCGAACCAGAACAGCGGCGCCAGCGCCGCCTGCACCGCCGGGATGAGAAAGACCGCGGCCACCAGGAAAAAAACGACGGCCACCACCGGCAGCGTCAGCCGGTCGGGTTTGCGCGCGGGATGCAGACCGTGCGAGAGCGCAATGCCGCCGGCCAGCAGAAACACCACGGTGGGCAGGTAATTGGATCCGGCCGCGGAGGGCCACAGCGGCAGCCATCCGCCCAGAAAAAGTGTAGTGGTGATGGAGCACACCGTGATCATGTTGGCGTATTCCGCCATGAAGAACGCCGCGAATTTCATGCTGCTGTATTCGGTGTGGAAGCCGGCCACCAGCTCGTTCTCGGCTTCCGGCAGATCGAAGGGCACGCGGTTGGTTTCGGCGAAGGCCGCGATCAGGAAAATGAGGAAGCTGAATATCTGCGGCATGGGCATCTGGAAGACGGCCCAGCGCGGGATGAAGCCCAGATAGTAGCCGGCCTGCTGCTCCACGATGTGGCGCAGGCTCAGGGTGTTCGCCAGGAGCAGCGGCGCGGCCAGGGCCATGCTCAAGGGCAGTTCGTAGCTGATCATCTGCGCCGAGCTGCGCAGGCCGCCCAGCAGCGAATACTTGTTGTTGGAAGCCCACCCGGCCAGCGCGATACCGTAGACGCCCATCGACGACACCGCCAGTACAAACAGCAGGCCCATATTCAGGTCCGTCAACTGCATCCAGGTGGTGCCGCCGGGGATCCGGATTTCCGACCCGAACGGAATCACCGAGATGGACAGCAGCGACATGGTGATGGCGAAGAAAGGCGCCGCCAGATACAGAAACTTGTTGACGTAGGGCGGGATCAGGTCTTCCTTGGTGATGAGCTTGATGACGTCGGCCAGCGGCTGCAGCAGGCCGTGCGGACCCACGCGCGACGGCCCCAGGCGCACCTGAATGTGCGCGATCACCTTGCGCTCCACCCATTGCAGGTAAGCCAGGGTGGTGAGCAAAACGAACGCCACCACGGCAGCCTTAATGAGGCTCAGCAGGAAGAAGTTCATTTATCGGTTGCCGTGGCTCTCCACCACGGAGTTCAGTACCTTAGAATAGCGCCCTAGCGTACCCGAGGTGAACAGGTTATCGTGCGCCGAGCGAATCAGCTCCGGGCGGCCATCCAGCGGGACGCGGCCATTGAGGGCGGCGGTCTGCGCGGCGCCTCCCATCTCGAGCACCGGCAACGGGATGTCATACCCGCGGACGGTCTTGCGAATCTCGGCGAAAACGGTATCCGGAACCCAGGGACCCAGTTCGGCCGCCACGCCCATTTCGCGCGCCAGCAGCCCCATGATCTCCAGATCGGACTTGGTCCCCATGGCGCCGACTGCCTTCCGCAGCCGCTGTACTTCGCCGCATACGTTCGTCACGGTGCCGTTCTTTTCGTAGGCGGAGGCGGCCGGAAAGACCACATCGGCGGCTTGCGCGGTTTCGGTCAGGAACATCTCCTGGACCACGGTAAACGGGCTACCCTGCGGTTTGCCGGGATTCGCGCCGACCACCCACAGCACATCCAGATCGTCCGCCGCGAGCATCTCGGGCAGAGCCAGCCCACCCGCATCCGGCAGCAGCCCCATATCCACCGCACCGCGCGAATTGGCGTAATCCACCAGGCAGATGTATCCGACGGGAATGCCCAGCGATTCGCCGAAGTCGACCAGCCGGCGCACGCCGTCACCCTTGACGGCGTCTCCGAACACGATGACCAGCTCGGGCTCGGCCTTCAGGCGGTCGCGCAGAGCTTCCACCGCATCCGCCGTACCGCGGACGCTGGCGGCGGCGTAATTATCCTCGCGCACGGGGCCGTCCGTGACCACGTACACATGCGCCTGGTGATGGCGGTAATTGGCGCGCATCTGGAACGACAGGAAGGGTTGCTCGAGAGCCAGGTCGGCGCCGATCACCAGCACGGCTTTCTTCTGATACAGGTCCTCTGTGGTGGCGAGTTTGCCGGTCCTGCCGCTCAGCGCGTCGAGCAGGCCGTGCACATCGCCCGTGCGATGGTGGTCGATATTGCCGGTCCCCAGCACCTTGCGCGCGAACTTGGCGAGATAGTAATTCTCTTCGTTGCTGGTGTGGTTGGAGCCGATCACGCCGAACTTACCACCGCTCCCGCGGACCTCATTGAACTTGGCTGCCACAGCCGCCAGCGCCTGCGACCAGGAAGTTTCTTCGAGCTTACCGTTCACGCGCATGCGCGGCGCCGTCAACCGCTCGGGATGATTGTAAAAATCGAAGGCGTAGCGTCCCTTGATGCACAGGAATTCCCCATTGATGCCGGAGCGGTCGCGATTGTTGCCCCGAATGATCTCATCATTGCGCACGCCCAGGGTGGTTTTGCAGCCGTTCGAACAATGCGTGCAGATGGTGCCGACGTGCTGCATCTCCCAGGGGCGCGTGTGATAGCGGTAGATCCCGCTGGTGAGCGCGCCGACGGGGCAGATATCGATGCACATGCCGCACTCGTCGCACTCCAGGTGGTCGCCCATGTTGGGCGCGATTTCCGAAACCACGCCGCGATTGATCACGCCTAGAGCCCCGACCCCCATGCCTTCGTTGCAGATGCGCACGCAGCGATAGCACAGAATGCAGCGCGGGTTGTCGAAGAAGACCACCGGCGACCACTGCTTCTCGTCCACGTGGACCTTCATCTCGGTGAAGCGGCTCTCGCCCGCGCCGTAGCGGAAGGTCATGTCCTGCAATTCGCACTCGCCGCCCTTATCGCACACGGGGCAATCCAGCGGATGGTTGGCGAGCAGAAACTCCAGCATGGATTTGCGCGCGGCGGCCACCTGCGGCGTCTCCGTGCGCACCACCATGCCTTCGGCCACCGGCTGGGTGCATGCCGTCATCAGCTTGGGCATCTTCTCGATTTCCACCAGGCACATGCGGCAGGCGGCCTGCAAGGTCAAGCCCTCGTAATAACAGAAGGCAGGCACTTCGATGCCGGAGTGCTTGGCGGCATCGATCAGCAGCGTACCGGGGGCTGCCTGGATGGCGCGTCCGTCGATTGTGAGATTCACTAGGTCAGGCATTTTTGTCCGCGTTCATCTGCGTTTATCTGCGGCCAATACTCTTAAGCCTCCACCAACTCAGGCGCCGCTTCAAACGGGCACGGCTTCCCATTCAAGTGATCTTCAAACTCGTGATAGAACTTCTCCACGATCGATATGGTCGGAAGCGCCGCTGCGTCACCTAGCGGGCAAAATGTCCTGCCCAGCATGTTCTTTGCTAAATCACCGATAAGGGCGATATCGCTGCGCTGTCCCATGCCATCGTGGAAGCGCTGCAGCAGCTTCCGGATCCAGGTTGTGCCTTCGCGGCACGGGATGCACCAACCGCAGCTTTCGTGCGCGTAGAATCGCATGATGCGCAGCGCCGCTTTCACCATGCAGGTGTCTTCGTGCATGATGACCACGCCGCCCGATCCCAACATGCTCTTGGCTTTGGCCATGGAATCGTAATCCATGGTCAGGCCTTCCACTTCCGAGGCGGTCAGCACGGGGCACGATGAACCGCCCGGGATGAAGGCCTTCAGCTTCCTGCCGCCGAGGATGCCGCCGCCCACCTCCTCAATCATGGTCTTCACCGGGAAGCCGAGCTTCAATTCGTACACTCCGGGACGATTGACATGGCCGGTGAGGCAGGTGAGCTTGGTGCCGCCGGCTTTGGGCACACCCAGCGCCGCAAACGCCGCGCCCCCGTCGCGAATGATGGCCGGTACGGCGCAGTAAGTCTCCACGTTGTTCAGCACCGTAGGGCATTGGAACGCGCCCACCACCGCGGGAAATGGTGGCCGGATGCGCGGAATGCCGCGCTTGCCTTCGAGCGATTCGAGCAGCGCCGACTCCTCGCCGCACTCGTAGGCGCCCGCACCGGTATGGGTATACAGGTCGAAATCGAAACCGGTGCCGCGGATGTTTTTTCCCAGGTAGCCGGCCGCATAGGCCTCCGCGATGGCCTTGTCGGTGATCTCGATCAGGTAGCGATACTCCCCGCGGATGTAAATGTAGCCGGCATGCGCATCCACCGCCAGGCCGGCGATCAGCGCGCCTTCAATCAATTGGTGCGGATCGTTCTCCATCAGCAGCCGGTCTTTGCACGTGCCCGGCTCGCTCTCATCCGCATTCACTACGATGTATTTGGGCTTCGGCGAGGTGCGCGGCACGAAGCTCCACTTCATGCCGGTGGGGAAGCCCGCGCCGCCGCGGCCGCGCAGGTTCGAGATTTTCATTTCCTCGATGATCTGCTCGGGCTTCATGGCGGCGGCCTTCTCGAAGGCCTTGTAACCGTCGTCCGCCAGGTAAGTGGCGAGCGACGCCGAGTCGGGCTTTCCGAAGCGGCGGGAGAGAACCCGGGTTTCCAGCGGATGCGGTTCGTTGTAGAGCATCGCGTTATTGAAGCTTCCTCAGGCTGTCGATGAGCTGGTCGAGCTTCTCGGGAGTCACGAAGTGATGAAAATCGTAATTCACCTGGACGGCCGGCGCCCACGAGCACGCTCCGATGCATTCGACCTCTTCGAGCGAGATCCGGCCGTCGGCGGTCACTTGCTTGTGACCCACTCCGATCTTCCGGCAAGCGTGCTCCCAAAGCTCCATGCCGCCGCGCAGCAGGCAACTGATATTGGTGCAGACCTGCACGTGATACTTACCCAAGGGCTTCTTGTGCAGCATGGAATAGTAGCCCACTACTTCATCCACCTGCAGAGGAGTCACTCCCGTGCGCCGCGCCACCTCTTCGATTAATTCAGGAGTGACCGAGCCAATCTCATCCTGCGCGTAGAGCAGCATGGGAATCACGGCCGAACGCTGCCGGCCCGGCGGGTAGCTGTTCAGCAGCCTGGCGAACCTGTTTTCCAACTCAGCAGAAAAAGTCATCCTATCTGTCGCAGTCTCCCAATACGAAATCCATGCTGCCTATCGACGCGATCACGTCCGCGATCAGGGTGCCGGTCACCATGCACGGCGTGGCCTGTAGGTTGGCGAAGCTGGGTCCCCGCACGTGCACGCGGTAGGCCTGCGCCGTGCCGTCGCTGACCACGTAGTATCCGACTTCGCCGCGCGGCGATTCGATCGCCTGGTACACTTCGCCCGCCGGCACGCGGAAGCCCTCCGTCACAATCTTGAAGTGATAGATGAGCGCCTCCATCTGCGTCTTCATCTTTTCGCGGTCGGGCAGGACCACGTGCGGCGCATCCGCCGTCCAGCGCCCGCCGGGCATGCCTTCGAGCGCCTGTTTAACTATGCGAGCGCTTTGCCGCATCTCCTCGATGCGCACCTGGTAGCGGGCATACACATCGCCCTCGGTGCGCGTAGGCACCTCGAAATCGAACTGGTCGTAGCTCGAATAGGGCTGGCTCTTGCGTATATCCCACTTCAGGCCGGCGGCGCGCAGCATGGGACCTGTCACGCCCAAGTCCAGCATGTCCTCCATCGACATGCAGCCGACGCCGCGCGTGCGGCCGATCCAGATGCGATTGTTGGTGAGCAGTTCCTCGTACTCGTCGACTTTGCCGGGAAAAGCGTCGATAAACGTGCGCACCCGCTGTTGCCACCCGCGGGGCGGCTCCAGCGCCAGACCGCCGATGCGGAAGTAGCTGGTCATCATGCGCTGGCCGGAGTACATCTCGAAAATGCGCAGGATGTCTTCGCGCTCGCGGAAGCAATACAGGAAGACGCTCATGGCCCCGATGTCGATGGCGTGTGTGCCCAGCCACACCAGGTGGCTGTTCAGGCGCGTCAGCTCGGTGAGCATCACGCGCGTCCACTGGGCCAGCGGCGGGATTTCGAGGCCCAGCAGCTTCTCCACCGCCAGGCAGTAGCACAGATTGTTGGAAAGCGGCGCCAGGTAATCGATGCGGTCGGTCAGGGTGACGGCCTGTTGGTAGTTCTTGACCTCGAATTCTTTCTCGATGCCGGTGTGCAGGTAGCCGATATCCGGCTGGCACTTGACGATGGTTTCGCCATCCAGCTCCAGTTGCAGACGCAGTACGCCGTGCGTGGAAGGATGCTGGGGACCCATGTTCAGGGTCAGGATGCGCGGGTTCGCGCCGGTCTGCTCTTCCTCGGCAATAACCCCGGTGACGCCCGGCAAATTGGTGTCGCTCACACCCGTGACCCCGTCACGCTGTAATCCTTCCGCAGCGGATGTCCCTCCCAATCTTCCGGCAGCATGATGCGCCGCAGGTCCGGATGGTTGCGGAAGCGCACGCCGAACAGGTCGAAGGTTTCCCGCTCGAACCAGTTGGCCCCCCGCCAGACCTCGGTCACCGAATCGATCTGGGGGTCGTCGCCCGGCAGGCGGCACTTGATCCGCAGCCTCTCGTTGCGGTCCAGGGAATGGAGATGATAAACCACCTCAAACCGCGGCTCGGCGGGATACCGGTCCACGCCGGTAACCGTGCTCAAGCGCACGAACCCCAAGTCATACTTCAAGAACCCGCAGACGCTCACGATCTTGTCGCGCGCGATTTCGAGGGTGAGCTCGCCGCGGTCGAATTTGCCGGACACCACAGCGGCGGCGTCGAAAGCTTCCACGGCCGCCGCGGTCGCGTGCTCTTTCAGGGTTTCAGGGAGCATGGGATTCGATCACTGTTTGGACGGCTTGCCGGCGCCCGACCAGTCGAGCGCACCCTTCTTCCAAATGTAGAAAAAGCCCGCCAGCACCAGGATGATAAAGACAAGCATCTCAAAAAAGGCGAACATTTTCAGCTCGCGATAAACTACGGCCCAGGGATATAAAAAGATGGCTTCAATATCGAACAGGATGAACAGCATGCCCACCAGGTAGAACTTTACGCTGAACCGCTCGCGCGCCGAGCCGGTCGGTTCGATGCCGCATTCATATGGCATATCTTTGATGCGGTTCCGGACTTTGTGGCCCAGAATATACGAGATACCAATCATGCCGGCAGCCACGGCCATGGCGATCAGCGCCTGCAGAAGAACGGGCCAATAGGTTTCCGGGTATGTCTCAGGCATTTGGCTAAATTTGACTATAATGGTTGCGAAAGAACAGTGTCAACCAACGCGCAAATCCGGATTGTGGTCAACGGCGAAGCGCGCGCGCTGGAGCCCGGACAAACCGTCCTGGAACTGCTGACCGGGCTGGCGATCGATCCGGCGCGCGTGGCGGTGGAACTCGACCGCTGCATCGTGAAGCCGCGCGAGTGGGCCTCCACGCGGCTGGCGGACGGAGCGCGCCTGGAGATCGTGCAATTCGTCGGCGGCGGTTAAGGGGCTGCGGCGGCCGCGGCGGAGTGCGCCGTCCGCTTCTGGATCGTTCCCGAGTCCACAGTCTCACCACTGCGGGCCACAACCTGGAAATACAGATTGTCGCCCGATACCTCAACCAACCCGAACGTGCGATCGGTATCGAAGCCCTTGGCGGTGTCCGGAGACGGGTTCAAGCCGCCCGCGCGAAGCTGGCCCGAATTGCCCAGCACGAAGTAGGTGATGCCCTTCTGCGGCTTGAGGCGTTCGTAGTCATGATCGTGGCCTGAAAACACCACTTCTACTCCCTTGCTGCCGAAGATCGGCTCGAGTTGGCTGCGCAGGTCAACATCTGACCCGTGCATTTTGCCGTGGGAGTACAAAGGATGATGAAAGAAACAGATTTTCCAGCCGGCATCGGAGGCGGTAAGCTGTTTGTCCAGCCAGTCGAGTTCGGTGGGGTCCATGTAGTTGCTGTCCAGCGCGAACAACTGCACATCGCCGCGCCTGAAGGTGTAGTAGCGCTTTCCGTCCATGTTGAACGGCTTGTAGAAACGCTGGTTGGGGTCGTCATGGTTTCCCAGCGAAGCGTAGAACTTCACGCCGGCATCCAGAATCAGCTTGTACGGATCTTCGAATTTCCGCTTAAAATCGGCGGGGCGCTCGCCGCCGTACATATTGTCCCCCAGCATGATGACGAAATCGAAGGGAAAGGTGGCGTGGAAATCAGCGAGCTGCCCGGCGATTTCGTATTGCGGCTTCTCGCCGGTGCCGCTGTCGCCGATCACGGCGAAGCGCACGGACTTTGGCTTTAGCGGCAGTTTCAGGTCCGCTGCCGCGGCGGCCACCACCAGGAGGATTAGGAATGAGATGCTACGGCGCATTGGTCCTCGCGGGCAGGGCATCCGGAATGTAATCCACGATGAGGTTGGCTTCCACGTCCAGCAGCACCAGGGCGCGCCCCACCACGCGATACTCCAGTTCCGAAGGCAGTTTGGGCAGGTTCAAGAGAATCGTGGGCGGCGTGGACTGCAGGGGGACGCCCTCCGGGTAGCTGCGATCGACGCGCAGGTCGTGCAGTTGTACAGGTTCCGCGCGGTGCAGGCTCCTACGGATGCGCGGCGCTTCCGCTTGCAACGTAAGGCCGATCAGCCTGCGAAATTCC
>DATGGM010000304.1:0-7395 GCA_035308525.1 Bryobacteraceae bacterium | reverse complement strand
TCATCGGCGTGGCCCCCGCGGCATTCCGCGGAGTCACCGTTTCCCCCAACGAATTGTACGTCCCGCTGATGACGGCGCGCATCGCGTATCGCTGGTGCCCCGACTCGCTCGCCATCGACTGCACCACCCTGGACATGCTTGGCCGCCTCAAGGACGGTGTCTCTGTGGACCAGGCCCGCGCCGAGATGCCCACCCTGCTGCCGCCTCTGTGGGCCACCGCGCCCGAAGGCGAGAATACCGGCGTCAATGTCTTTCGTGCCCGCGGCGCCCTGCATCCCGACCTGACACGCGCCGAACAGCTCCGCTTCGTCGAGATCCTGTCCGCCGTTGCTGGCCTGCTCCTTCTGGTCTGTTGCGTCAACCTGGCCGGCCTGCTGATCGCCCGCAACAGCGCCCGCGCGCGCGAGCTGGCCGTGCGCGCTTCGCTCGGCGCCGGAAGCCTGCGCCTGACCCGCCAACTGATCACCGAGCCGCTTCTGCTCGCCGTCATCGGCGGCGCCCTCGGGATGCTCTTCTCTCTGTTCCTGGCCGGCGCGCTCAATTCTATGTTCTACGCAGTGGATGTCGAAGGCCATCCCATGTACTACAACTTCGCTCCGGAGCCGCGCGTCATCCTGGCAGTCGTCGCCTTGTCCATCGGCGTGGGACTGCTCGCCGGCGCCATCCCCGCGCTGCGGCTCCTCGGCAGGGACGCCGCCGAGTCGCTCAAGCAGGGGTCCTGGTCGATGAGTGGCCGCCCGCGCCTGGGCCGCTGGCTGGCTGGCGCGCAGGCCGGAGCCGCGGTAGCCCTGGCCGCCATCGCCGGACTGCTGACCGCCAGCGCCCACACCATGATCGCCGGCGCCAATTACGAAGCGTCCCACGTGGCCCTCATGCGCCTGCGCCCGCGCCTTCTGAAGTATCCGCCCGGCAAGGCCCAGCGCTTCCTGCGCCTCGCCGTCGAGCGCCTGGAATCGGCCTCCGGAGTCGAGTCTGTGAGCATGGTCGGCAATGGCGCCGTGCTGGTGGGTCACAACGCGCCTGTAGCACTGCCCGCGTGGACCAATTCGATCCACTGTCGTTACTCGGAGATCGGGCCGCGCTACTTCGAGACTCTCCGCGCGCCTGTCCTGCGCGGCCGTGAGTTCGATCCGCGCGACACGCCGCAATCATCCCCCGTCGCCATCGTCGGCGAGGCTCTAGCCCGCCGTCTGTGGCCCGCCGGTAACCCTGTGGGCGCCACCGTCGTGGTGAACGGACAAGCTCGCCAGGTGGTCGGCGTCGTCGCGGACATCGCGCTGCAAACCCGCGGCGAGGCAATCCAGCCGTATGTATACGTCCCGTTCTGGCAGAACCCGGAGCAGTTGGACGCGCGCCTGGCCATCCGCGTGAAAAGCGATCCGGCGTCCATGCTCCCTGCGCTGGCCCACGAAGTGAATCAGGTCGATCCTGACGTCCCCATCGCCGAAACCATCACGCTGCCGCTGCAGATGGAGGGAAGCATCCGGTCCGAGCGCGTCACCGGCGCATTCGTCTCCTACGCTGCCCTATTGGCTGTCCTGCTCAGTGGCATCGGCCTCTATGGCACGCAGTCCTTCTCCGTATCCCGCCGCACGCGTGAGATGGGGATCCGTTTGGCCGTAGGTGCCCGCCCCGCTGCGGTGCTGGCCATGGTGGTTCGCGAAGGCATGTCGGTGATCGCCGTCAGCATTGCGGCCGGCATCGGGCTGGCCATCGCAGGAACGCGCTTGGTCCGGCATCTGCTGTACGGATCGGGCGCAGCCGACCTTCAGATGTACATTGCCGCCGCCCTTGTAGTGGCCGCCGTCGGCCTGTTTGCGTGCTGGATCCCCGCCCGCCGCGCCAGCCGCGTCGATCCGTCGAGCGCCCTGAGACAAGAGTAAGGAGCGAATATGAACTGGTGGCAACGGCTCACGCAACGCCCCAAAATGGAAGAGCGGCTCGACAGGGAGCTGAGTGATCATCTCGAACGGCACACCGCCGATTTGATCGCGCACGGCCACCGTCCCGATGAAGCCCGCCGCCTCGCCCGCCTGGAGCTGGGCGGTCCCGAGCAGGTGAAGGAAGACTGCCGCGACGCCCGCGGCACGCGCTGGCTCGAAGACCTCTGGCACGACTTTCGTTATGCTGCCCGCATCCTCCGCCAGCGCCCCGGATTCACCGCGGTCGGCGCCATCACCCTGGCCCTCGGCATCGGCGCCGGCACCGCCATCTTCAGCGCCGTGAACCCCATCCTGTTCGAGCCGCTGCCCTATCCGCAGGCCCGCCGCATCATGATGATCTGGGATATCTTCCAGGGCGCCCGTTCCCAGGTCACATTTCATAGCTATCGCGAAATGGCGGCGCGCAGCCATTCCTTCGAAGCCCTGGCCGTAATGGATGTCTGGCAGCCCACCATCACCACCGCGGGCCGGCCCGAGAGATTCGACGGACAAAGCGTCAGCGCCGGCTATTTCCGCGTGCTGGGCGTCTCCCCCGCGCTGGGCCGCGACTTCCAGGAAGCCGACGATCAGTTCAAGGGGCCGCATGTCACCATCCTCAGCGACGCCTTGTGGCGGCGGCACTTCGGCGCGGACACCGCCATCGTCGGACGCCGGATCACGCTGGACGGCGACCTCTACACTGTCATCGGTGTCATGCCGCCGGGCTTCGACAACGTGCTTGCACCCTCTACCGTGCTCTGGTCGCCGCTGCAATACGACTCGGCGCACATCGGTAACTTCGATACCGGTGAGTGGGGCCATCACCTGCGCATGGTGGGGCGGCTGCGCCCGGGCTTCGGAGTCGATCGGGCCCGGCAGGAATTGAATGCCATCGCGCTCGCTCCCGTCCGCGAGTTCCCGCGCCCGCCTTGGGCCAACCTCAAGGTTGGGCTGATCGTCAACTCGCTGCAAGGCGAAGTCACGCGCGGCGTCAAGCCGGTGCTCCTCGCCTTTCTGGGCGCGGTCTTATTGGTTCTCTTGATCGCCTCCGTCAACGTAACTAATCTTCTTCTGGCGCGCGGAGCGCAGCGTCGCGGCGAGTTCTCCATGCGCGCCGCACTGGGCGCCGCGCGTCCGCGCCTGATGCGCCAACTGCTCACCGAAAGCCTGCTCCTGACGGCGCTGGGCGGCGTGCTGGGCGTCATGGTCGCGGAGGCCGGTGTGGACGCCTTGGTCGCGTTAAGCCCCGCCGGATTGCCCCGCGTGGGCGCCATCGCCGTGAACGGCTCCGTATTCGCCTTCGCGCTCGGCATGACTACCGTCGTCGGGCTGCTGGTCGGGTTGATCCCGGCCCTGCAAGCCTCCCGCGGCGGCCTCGTCTCCGGAATCCAGCTGGTCTCGCGCCGCACCGCCGGCGGCCGCCTGATGACGCGCCGTGTCCTGGTGGTCGCCGAAGTAGCGCTGGCCATCGTCCTCCTGGTCAGCGCGGGTTTACTGTGGCGCAGTCTTGCCAGAGTATTTTCGATCCCGCCCGGATTCGATGCCGCGCGCCTGCTCACCATGCAGGTGCAATACAACGGCCACCGCTACGATGCCAACAGCGTCCGGCGCCGCTTCCTCACCAGCTCTTTGGACGCCGTGCGTCACGTCCCCGGCGTGGCCGCCGCGGCGTTCTCCAGCCTGCTGCCTCTCAGCGGCGATCAGAACGGCGTGTACGGCGCGGAGTTCGAGGATGGGCGCGGCTACGGCGCGTTTCGATACGTGATGTCGCCGGGCTACTGTCAGGCCATGGGCATCGCCCTGCGCCGCGGCCGCCTGCTCGACGAACATGACGGCGCCGCCGCGCCGCCCGCCGTCCTCATCAGCGAATCGCTGGCCAGGCGCCAGTTCCCGAACCAGGATCCCATCGGCCGGCGCGTGCACGTCGGCCCGCTGAACCGCCCGTTCTACACCATCGTTGGCGTGGTCGGCGACGTAAAGCAAGGCTCGCTGGTGGACAGTCAGACCGACGCCGTGTATCTCACGCCGGAGCAGTCCTGGTTCGCCGACGACGCCATGACCCTGGTGGTTCGCGCGCACGATAATGTCACCGCCCTGGCCCCCGCCATCAAGAGCGCCGTCTGGTCCATCGACAAGGACCAGCCCATCGTTCGCACCGCTACCATGGAGTCGCTGCTGGCTGTATCGGAGTCGCAGCGCCGCTTCGCCATGATCGTCTTTGAAGCGTTTGCCCTGGTCGCCCTGGTGCTGGCCGCCACCGGCATTTATGGCGTGCTCTCCGGCAGCGTCACCGAGCGCATGCACGAGCTCGGGGTGCGCGCCGCCCTGGGCGCATCGCGCCGCCAGATCCTGGCGCTCGTCATCCGCCAGGGGATGACCCTCGCCAGTCTGGGCGTCGCCTGCGGGTTGGCCGCGGCGGTGGTCGCCACCGAAGCCCTCATCACGCTGCTGTTCGGCATCTCCCGCCTCGACCTCGTCACCTATTCCGGCGTCATCGCTCTGCTGGCCGCGGTGTCTGCCATCGCCTGTTGGGTGCCCGCCTGGCGCGCCTCGCGGGTGGACCCGGCTATCACTCTGCGGGCCGAATAAGATGCTTCAGGACCTCACCTACGCGGCGCGCATCCTGCGAAAGGCTCCCGCCTTCGGCGTGACGGCCGTGGTTACTATCGCTCTCGGCGTCGGCGCCGCCGCTGTCGTATTCAGTGTGACCAGCGCGGTGCTGCTGCGGCCGCTACCTTACAAAAATTCTGGCCGGCTGGTTGTCGCAAACGATCTTCTCTCCAACGCTTGCTTCTACGACCTGCGCGACGGCGCCCGCGCCGCACTGGAAGACATCGCCGCCGTGATGGTGTTTCGCGCCATCGTCCCGCGCGAAGATGGCGCGGCGGAGCGCATCAGCAAGGGTTTCGTCACCACCAACTTCTTCCGTATGCTCGGCGTCCACACGCTGCTGGGCCGCGGCTTCATGGATGCCGACGGGCTGCCGCACGGCCGGCCGCCGCCCCCGTGGCCTCCCCCGCAAGGCTCCGTGGCCATCCTCAGCCACGATTACTTCATGCGGCGCTATGGCGGCAATCCGGCGGTGCTGGGCCATTACATGCCCGGTCCCGAGGCCGCCCCCGGCCCCCAAATCATCGGCGTGTTGCAGCCGGGGTTCAAGCTGTACCTTCCTGGCCAACCGGTCCCCCAGCCCGGTGCGGATGTCTGGATACCCAATGACCGCGGCTATGATGAAGCGAACCGCGGCGGCCTCATGCTGCTGGTGACCGGAGTCCTCCGGCCTGGCGTCACGTTGGCGCGCGCGCAGTCGCAGGTCGATCGCGTGTCCGCTGCGTGGGGCTCAGACCGGCCGTCGGTGCGCCTCGAATCGTGGCACGAAGTTCTGGTCGGCGAGTTCCGGCCCGCCCTCCTGGCCCTGATGGGCGCAGTGCTCTTTCTCCTGTTGATCGCTTGCGCCAACGTAGCCAACTTGTTGCTGGTGCGCGCATCCGTGCGGGAACGCGAGCTCGCCGTGCGCACCGCCCTGGGGGCGCGCGCCTGGCGTATCGCCCGCCAACTGCTGGCCGAAGCTTTTCTCGTTTGTGCCTTGGGAACCCTGTCCGGCGTAGGGCTCGCGTGGGTCGGCATTCGGGAACTGCTCAAGCTCACGCCCGGCCTGCCGCGCCTGGATACGGTCTCGATCGATTGGCGCGTGCTGGCGTTCGCCGCCTTGGCCGGCATCGTCGAAACCGTCATTCTGGGATCGCTGCCCGGCTGGCGCGCGTCCCGGCCCGATATCCTGCGGATGCTTCGCGCCGCCGGCGGAACCGCGCATCAGGCCGGCCGCAAGCTGCCGTCCGCCGTGGTGGTGGCGGAGGTGGCGCTGTCCTTTGTGCTCCTGGTCGGCGCGGGGCTGATGTTTCGCAGCTTTCTCGAACTGCGCCGCGTGCGCCTCGGATACGATCCGCACGGCGTGCTCACGTTCCTGGCCATCGGCGACGCGCAAGGCTTTCAGGAACCCCCGCGCCGCTTGGCTTTCCTGCGCGAGCTCCAGGATCGGCTGCGCGCCATCCCCGGCGTCCGCGGCGTCGGGGCAGCCTTGGGTCTTCCTTTGCATGTGGCCGGCCCGGGTAATGGCATCCAGTGGTCCACCGCGCAGATGCCGCCCGATGCGGCGCGCACCGCTGACCTGCCCACCGTGCTGCCGGGATACTTCGAGACCCTCCATTCACGCATCGTGCAGGGCCGCACGTTCACCAAAGCGGACAACGCCGCCGCGCGCAACCTGGCCGTCATCGACGAGTCGCTCGCGGCAAAGGCCTTTCCGGGTCAATCCGCGCTGGGAAAGCGCATCGCGGTTGCCATCCCCGATCCCACCTGGCTGGAAGTGATCGGCGTGGTGGAACATCAGCGGCTGAGTTCCCTTGCGGATCCCGGCCGCGACCAGATTTTCATGATGGATGGCTTCTGGGGCATGGGCATTTCACGGCATTGGGCGCTGCGCACGGCGGGCGATCCGTCACAATATGCCGCCGCGGTACGCGCCGCGGTGGCGCAGGCAGCGCCCGGGCGTCTGGCTATCACCGAAATGCAAACCATGGACGCGGCCGTGCGGCGCGCCCAGGCTGCCACGCGTTTCCAACTGCTCCTGATCGGACTGTTTGCAGCCATCGCCGCGTTGCTCGCCGGCGTGGGCCTCTATGGAGTGCTGTCGAGCGCCGTGCGCCGGCGCACAGCCGAGATCGGCATCCGCATGGCCCTGGGCGCGCCGCCCGCCCGCATCTTCCGGCTGGTGATCGGTGAAGGACTGGCGCTGAGTTCGCTGGGCATCGTCATCGGCCTCGCCGCCGCTTTCGCGCTGACCCGCGGCATCGCCGGCATGCTGGTCGGCATCACCCCCACCGACCCCGCGACGTTTGCGGTGATCGTCGCGTTCTTCCTGGTGGTCGCGGCGGCCGCCTGCTGGCTCCCCGCAAGCCGTGCGGCTGGCCTGGATCCGGCCGCGTCTTTGCGGGAGGAGTGATTACAGCTTTACTTCCTGGCCGATGCGCTCCAGGGCAATACGCTGCGTATCGTGGCCGGCCGCACGATACAACCGCTCCACGGGCTCGTGCCGCGGTTCGCGGCTCAGCGGGAACGTCTGATGATGCACCGGCAGGAACATTTCCGCGCCGGCATCGTTGGCCATCTGCCAGGCCTGCTCGGGGTTGCAGTGATACCGGATCCACGGATCGTACGCGCCCACCGGCATGATCGCCAGATCGATGCGGCGTGAGCTGCGCAGCGCGCGGAACGCGGTGGTGGCCGCGGTGTCGCCGCCGAACAGCACGCGGTAGCCTCCGGCCTCGATGAGGTAGCCGTTGTAGCCACGGTACGCATCGCCGTGCATGCGCGCGCCCCAATGGTTCACCTCGAACGCGCGCAGCCCGATGGGCCCCACGCGTGTGCGCTCGCCCCACCCGAGTTCCTTCACCGTGGCGTACCGGCGCGGGCG
>DATGGM010000303.1:0-14588 GCA_035308525.1 Bryobacteraceae bacterium | reverse complement strand
CGCTCGCCCACGATGGTCTGGTATCCGTTCGGGAAGCCTTCGATATCGGAGCTCAGCCCGGCGATTTCGGCGGCGCGGCGGATCTCCTCATCGGTCGCCTGCTCCACCCCGAAGGCGATGTTCCCGGCGATGGTGGCGCTGAACAGGAAGGTTTCCTGCGGAACAAACCCAATCTGCCGGCGGATCCCGGCGGGATCGGCATCGCGCAGATCGATGCCGTCGATCGCCACCGTGCCTTCGGTGGGATCGAACAGTCGCGGCACCAGGCTCACCAGCGTGCTCTTGCCTGAACCGGTATGCCCCACTACCGCCACGGTGGTGCCCGCTTCAATGCACAGGTCGACGCCATCCAGCGCCCTGCCCGACGGATATTCCATGCTCGCATTACGGAATTCGATCTCGCCGCGTACGCGCGTCAGCGCCACAGGATGCGGCGGCGCCGCAATCGCCGGCTGCTCGCGGAAGATCTGGTTGATGCGCTCGAGCGAAGCCCCGCCGCGCTGCATCAGGTTCACCACCCATCCCAATGCGATCATGGGCCAGACCAGAATGCCCATGTACGTGTTGAACATCACGAAGCTGCCGAGCGAAATGCGTCCGCTCAGCACCTGCGCGCCACCGTACCACAGCACCGCCAGGAAGGTCAGTCCGATGAGAGCCTCCAGCAGTGGCTGAAAGACTCCCGAGATGCGCACCAGCCGGATGTTCTCCGCGATGTACGCGCGGTTCAACTCCTCGAACCGGCGCATCTCGGCCTGCTCCTGCGCGAAAGCCCGCACCATGCGCACGCCCGCCAGGTTCTCCTGCACGCGGCTGCTGATATCCGAAAACATCGCCTGGATGCGCTCGAAACGCGCGTGAATGGCGCGTCCGAAGAAGATCACCGCCAGGCTGACCAGCGGCGCCGGCAGCACCGCCAGCAACGCCAGCCGCCAATCCACCGTCACCATGATGATGATCGCCAGCAGAAACGTCAGGCTGGTCTCCGTCCAGTACATGATGCCCGGCCCCAGCATCATGCGCACGGCGTTCAAGTCGTTGGTGGCGCGCGCCATGATATCGCCGGTGCGCACCCGCCCGTAATAGTCCGGCGCCAGCTCCACCAGGTGGCGGAAGAGATCGTTGCGCAGATCGTATTCGATGTCGCGCGAGATCCCGATGATGATCACCCGCATCCAGTATTGGAACAGGCCCTTGGCCATCGCCAGCCCGATCAGGTAACCCGCGTAGCGCAGCAGTTTCGCGAGGCCGGATGCGTGCGAGAGCGCGTCCACGGCCGCGCGGATCGCCAGCGGCTGCGCCGCGCCCGCCAGGTCCTTCAGCACCAGCGCGCCCAGGCCCAGCGCCATGCCTCTTCGATAGCGCCACAAATAAACCCGGACCGTGCGCAGCGATTCCCACATACGCTACATCCCCACCACGTTGGCCGCCGTCTTCAACCACTCGATCAGCACGATCTTCCGCGCTTCCCGATCGCGCCACCAGCTATCCGGACGGAAGTATTCATCCGGCGCGGCCACCACGCGCATCTCCAGATCCGGACCCGCGCGCCGGTAGATGCGCGCGGCGCGCGCCGTATGGTAATCGCTGGTCACTAATAAGAATCGATGCACGCCGCGCCGCCGCAGATCCGCCAGAATCATAGCGGCCTCTTCGCGCGTGCTGTGCCCTTCATTGGGAGCGCGGACGAACCAGCTTTCGGGACAGCCGTGCTTCACCGCGAATGGAATCGCCAGGTCGCATTCATATTGCCCGTAGAGCATGTGCGGACCACTCACCAGCACCTTGGGCACATAGCCCTGCTTCACCAGTTCCGCCGCGCGCAGTATGCGGTTGCCGTAATAATCGCCGGCCAGCACCACCGCGATATCCGCGCGGGCCGGTCCGTCATCGTGGATGAGCAGCCTGCCCACACCCGCCAGCCACCAGGCATGCGTGGCCCACGCGAGCGTCAGCCCGATGATTGTACAGACGAGGAGTTTCAGGAAAAGAGAGGGCCGCCGCGCCACGAACTATTTCTCGTCCGCGGAGTTCTTCTGATCGAGATGACCGACAGCTTTCAACCGTTGATACAGGCGCTCCACTTCGGCTTCGTCTTCCGGCAGCAGCATGCGGTAGCGCGGTGTCTGGATCTGCTTGCGCTCCCCGCCCGGTGTCAGGATTTCACCCCAATACTGGCGGTACGGCTTGCCGTCGATGAGCGCATCGCGCGATAGCCGGCACAGGTGCCGCAGCAGGCTGTTGCAGGAATCCGGATCTCCCGGATACATGAGCAGCATGCGCGAATCGTCGAACAACGTCATGCGCACGATCAGCGGGGAAACCCAGCCGGTGCTGTCCAGGCGCCGTATGTCCATCCACGGCACGATGCGCTTGCCCACGCTCAGATATCCTTCGTGGATCTCCACCGCCGGACGAAGAGCCAGCGCCAGCAGCAGCGCCGCGCTGCACACAAAAAGCCCCGCCGGTATGAATGCGGGCGCCCAGCCCATTCCCAGCCAGGCGGAGAAACCAGCCAGTCCTACGGCCACCATTCCAAACGTAAGGTAGTGTCGCGCTGGCGTGTAGCGGGTCATCTGCAACTGCGTCCACTTCTAGACTACTCCCGTCCGCCACGCCCGTCAATTACTTCGTAAAAGCCGCGCGCCGCGCCATCCGTAGTGAATCCCGCTCCACACCGTCAGCACCGCAGCGGGCCAAATCAGCAACTCGGAAGCCGTTGCCAGAAATGCCGATCCGAACGCGTTGCGGCCCAGAAAAGCCACCGCTGCGAGGATCTGCGAAAAAGTACTAGCCTTGCCCCAGACGCTGGGCGGAAACGCACGCAACCTGGTGGTTGCCAGCGCCACCGCCGACGCTACCAGAATTAACAGGTCGCGCCCGAAGATCACCCCGGCCAGCCACCACGGCACGCTGCCCTCCAGCGCCAGCGCCAGGTAAACACCAGTTAACAGTAGTTTATCGGCGATTGGATCGAGGAACGCTCCCGACGCGGACACCGCCCCGAAAAGCCGCGCCAGATAGCCGTCGATTACATCCGTCGCCGCGGCCGCCGCGAACAGCGCCAGTGCGTCAAACGCACGGTGTACCAAAATCTCCCGGAAGACGACCGGGGCGAGCACCAGCCGCGCGAGCGTAAACAAATTCGGCAGAGTGAGCCATCTCGGCATCCACAGTGATTCTATCGTGCAGCGCGCCCATGCTATCGTCAAAAACGATGCCTCATCGCCACCCCGTGCGCGTACGCCGCGTCGACGAATGCAACACGCTCGACGAGCTCTTCCGCCACTGCCTCCCTGCCTTCGGCGGCGCCTACCTCCGGCGCATCTATACCATCCTCGATCGCGCCATCTCCACCAATTGCCCGCTGACCCTCGCCATCTCCGGACCCGTCACCGTCTCCGGCCAGCACCTCGCCTGGCTCATCCCGCTGCTTGAAACCGGATGGGTGGCCTACCTCAGCACTACCGACGCCGTCTGCTATCACGACGGCCACCGCAGCCTCGACGCCCACTATCACGATCCCATCCACGAAGTACCCATCCAATCCGACGACGCCGCCCTACGCGACGAAGGCACCATCCGGGTCACCGACATGGCCTTCGACGAAGCCGTGCTCCTCGATCAGGATCGCTTCCTCAGCGCCTGCCTCGCCCGCCCCGAATTTCAAAAAAAGATGACCGGCACCGAGCTGCGTTATCGCCTGGGCGCGTACTACGCCGCGCAGGAGCAGCGCAACGGCGTGCCCTCCGGCCTGCTCTCCACCTGCCATCGCCTGGCCATCCCCATCCTGGTGGGCGCGCCCGCCGATGGCAGCGTCTTCCTGAATTCCATGAAGCTGTGGGCCATGCGCAACGCCGGCATCGTGCCTGACTACGCCTTCGATCTCGACCTGCATGCCGAAGTCTTCGAAGCCTGCGCCTACCACCGCTGGGGATTGTTCGAAAGCCCCGCGCGCGCCCTCGCCACCCTCATCCTCGGCGGCGGCGTGCCCAAGAATTACAACCTGCAGCCCGAGCCCGCGCTCGGCCAGGTGCTGGGACTGCCCAATGTGCGCGGCTACCAGTTCGACGTGCAGATCGTCACCGCGCCCGTCACCGACGGCTCGCTCTCATCCTGCCCGCCCGCCGAGGCCGTCACCTGGGGCAAGGTCGATAAGGACGCCTATCTGCAAACCACCGAGAGCATGCAGGCGGATTATTCCATGGTCATGCCGTTCCTGGTCAAGGCGCTGCTCGACAATCATTCCCGCCGCGAGGGCTACCGCCTCTACGAAAACCGCGACGCGCTCTGCGAAAAGCTGCGCGATGACGTGCGCGCCAATCGCGATTGGCTGCTCGCCAGCGTGCAATATCCCCTCGCACAATAGCTGGCACAACCACCCCAGGCCGCCCCTATATTATGCTCTTGCATTTGGGCGAATAAAAGGCGAAAATAAGCCTATGCCTGAACTGATCGGCATCGCTAAAATGGCTGCCCGGAGCAATCTCCTGGAAGCCAAGTCCCAGGTCGAGTATTTCGAGATCGGCGCCCGCAGCATCCTCAACCGTACGAAACCCGACATGCCCTTTCAATGGACCATCAATCCATATCGCGGCTGCGAGTTCGGTTGTCAGTATTGCTTCGCGCGCTACACCCACGAGTTCATGGGCATGGACGATGGCCGTACCTTCGAGTCCCGCATCTATGCCAAGGCCGCCGCTCCTGAGATCCTCCGGCGCGAACTGCGCAGCCTCGATCGCGCCGACCGCATCGCCATGGGCACGGCCACCGATCCCTACCAGCCCGCCGAGCGGCGCTTCGAGCGCACCCGCGCCATCCTGGAAGTCTTCGCCGGAGAGAAGGGCCGGCATCTCTCCATCACCACCAAGTCCGACCTGGTCACGCGCGATCTGGATCTGCTGCGCGAGGTCGCCCGCCGCAACGTGCTGGCCGTCAACATCACCGTCACCACGCTGAACCGGCGCCTCGCGCGCTTGATGGAGCCCCGCGCCCCCCGCCCCGATCTGCGCCTGGCGGCCGTGCGCGCGCTCTCCGGAGCCGGCCTACATTGCGGCGTATTTCCGAATCCCATCCTGCCCATGCTCACCGACACTGAGGAGAGCCTGGATGCTCTAGCGGCCGCCGCGAGCCAGGCCGGCGCGCGGTATTTCGGCGGCGGGCCGCTATTCCTGATGCCCTGCGCGCGTAAGATCTTCTTCCCGTTTCTCGAGGCGCGCTTCCCCAAGCTGGCCGCTCCGTATCGCAAGCTGTACGCCCACAGCGCCTATCTCGGCCCCGGTTACAAAGGGGTCCTGCGCGAGCGCGTGGCCCGCATTCGCGAGCGCCACGGCCTGGCTTCGGCGCCGGTCGAGTACCGTCCCGAATTGTGGGAAGGCGAGGAGCAGGGCGCCCTGTTTTCGCTACAGTAAAGTCTTCAAGTGGATCTCGCCGGCTTCGATTACGCGCTGCCGCAGGAACTGATCGCCCAAACCCCTCTGGCCGACCGCGCCGCCTCCCGCATGCTGGTGGTCGATCGCGCCGCACAGCGCTGGGAAGACTGCCTGTTCCGCGATCTGCCGGACTTCCTCAACGCGGGCGATTGCCTGGTCCTCAACGATTCGCGCGTCTTTCCCGCGCGCCTCTTCGGCCGCCGCGCGGCCTTCACCGGCGCGGTCGAGGTGCTGCTGCTCCGCCCGCTCGCCGGCGCCGCGAACGAGTGGGAGGCGCTGGTGCATCCCGGCAAGAAGATGCGCGTCGGCGAACGCATTCTCCTCCCCGGCGGTCTCCAAGCCGAAGTGATCGCGCGCCGCTCCTTCGGCGAGCGCACCCTGCGCTTCCCCGCGGACCGCGATCTCTACGCCGAATTCGAAAAGATCGGACACGTGCCCCTGCCGCCCTACATCAAGCGTCAGGACGCCGCCGCGGATCGCGCGCGCTATCAGACCGTATATGCGCGCGAGAGCGGCTCCGCGGCAGCGCCCACCGCCGGTCTGCACTTCACGCCCGAGATTCTGGATGCCTGCCGCGCGCGCGGCGCGGAGATCGCCTTCGTGACGCTGCACGTCGGCCTGGGAACCTTCCAGCCCATTCACGGCGACCGCATCGAAGGCCACCGTCTGCACTCCGAGCACTATCGCATCACGGCGGAAAATGCCACGCGCATGTCCGCCGCGCGGCGCCTGGTAGCCGTGGGCACTACCGCCGTCCGCACCATCGAAAGCGCCGCGCTGGCGGGCGGCCTGCGCGAGTCCACCGGCGAAACGGGCCTGTTCATCTATCCGCCCTACGAGTTTCGCGCCGCCGGAGCCATGCTGACCAACTTCCATCTGCCGCGCACCAGCCTGCTGCTGCTGGTCTGCGCCTTCGCCGGAAAAGACCTGGCGCTCAGCGCCTACCGCCACGCGGTGGAGCAGCGTTACCGGTTCTACTCCTACGGCGACTGCATGCTGATCCTGTAAGCGCTACTCATACCGCAGCGCCACCAGCGGATCCACCCGCGCCGCGCGCCGCGCAGGAAAATAACACGCCAGTAGCGCCACCACGCCGAACACCGCTACTCCGCCCAAATACGTGACCGGATCGGTAGCCTCCACCCCAAACAGCAGGCTCCGGATCAGGCCCGCTAACGCCAGCGCGCCCACGATCCCGCCGGCCAGCCCCACACCCACCAGCGCCATGCCCTGCCCCGCTACCGTGCGAAAGACATCCGCCGCGTTAGCGCCCAGCGCCACCCGCACGCCGATCTCCCGCGTGCGCTGCGTCACCAGGTACGACAGCACGCCGTAAATGCCTACGCACGCCAGCGTCAGCGCCAGCGCCGCGAATCCGCCCAGCAGCGCCGCCTCCACGCGCCGGTGCGCCACCTCCTGATCCAGCAGTTCATCGAGCGTCATCACATTGGCCACCGGCTGGTCCTTGTCGATCGACCACACCGTCTCTCTCACGGCTCGCGCCAGACTGACCGGATCGCCGCTGGTGCGAATCGCCAGGTCCCGCGGCACCATCCAGTTGTATCCCGACTGCCAGTAAGGAAAGTACATCTCCTGACGGGGCGGTTCGTTCAGGCGCATCTGCCGCACATCCCCCACCACCCCCACGATGCGGCACCACGGCGTGCCGCCCGGTCCGCCGCCAAACTTGAACCGCTTGCCGATGGGATCCTGCCCCGGCCAGAATTTGCGCGCCATGGTTTCGTTGACGATGGCCACCGCCGGCGCATCCTGCCCGTCGCCTTCCTGAAACAGCCGCCCGCGGCGCAATGGAATGCGCATGGTCTCGAAATAGCCGGACGTCACCACGCGATTGTTGGCGTCGTAAGTGATCGCGGGATCCAGCGCCACCCCCTCCGGCGTAAAGCCGTTCGTACCGCCGTCCCAGGTCAGCGGCAGCGCGCTGGTGAATCCCGCGCTCTTCACTCCGGGCAGCGCCCGTACCCGCTCCAGCACGCGCGTGAAGAACTCCGAGCGCTTCCCGAATTCGCCGTACCTGGTGCGCGGCGCCACCAGCCGCGCGGTCAGCACATGGTCGGCGCGAAAGCCCGGATCCAGGCCCCGCAGCTTCGCAAAACTCTCCAGCAGCAGTCCGGATCCGATCAACAGCATGAGCGAAAGCGCCACCTCGCTGACCACCAGCAGGTTGCGAAAGATCCGCCGCCGCGATCCCGAGTTTCCCCGCCCACCCTCTTTCAGCACGTCGTTCAACTCGATCCGCGAAACCTGGAGCGCCGGCGCCAGACCGAAAAACAAACTGCTGGCCACCGAGATGCCTGCCACAAACGCCACCACCGGCAGATCCAGCGTCAGGGACTGCATGCGCGACAGGTCCGGCGGAATCAGGTTCTTCAGAAAGTTGAAGCACCATGCCGCCAGCGCCATCCCCAGCACGCCGCCGCCGCACGCCAGCAGCAGGCTCTCTGTCAGCATCTGCCGCACGATGCGCCCGCGCGCCGCTCCCAGCGCTGTCCGCACCGCCACTTCGCGCTGCCGTCCCGTGGCCCTCGCCAGCAGCAGATTGGCGATGTTGGCGCACGCGATCAACAGCGTAAACGCCACAGCCGCCATCAGCACGATCAAGCCGGTGCGCGCTCCGTACGTGTATGTCTCCTGCAGCGGTTCGGCGTAGAACCGGCTGATGCCGGCATTGGTGTCCGGATAAGCGCGCGCCAGCCTCTTGCACACCACCAGCAGTTCGGCGTTGGCCTTCGCCAGAGTCACCCCCGGCCGCAGCCGTGCGAGCACATTCAAGTAGTGTGCGCCGCGGTTCACGAGCTGCTGCGCCGTGAACGCCGCCGGCGTCCAGATCTGGACGTCTCTATATGGATACGAAAAAACCCGCGGCATCACCCCGATCACCGTATACTTCTCGCCGTCCAGCAGGATCTCCCTGCCGACCAGTCCTGCGTCGCCGCCGAATCTGCGCTGCCACAACCCGTAACCGATCAGGACCACGTGCGCCCCTCCGGGCCGGTCCTCTTCCGGCAGGAACACGCGGCCCAGCGCCGGCTTGGTACCCAGCAACTCGAAAGTGTTGTGGGTGACCCGCGATCCGTCCAGATTCTCGGGCTCGGCGCCTCGCTCCCCCGGGCCGCTGGTCAGGCTGTACACCTGCTCCATCGTCGCGGCCACGCCGTCGAAGACCTGCGTCTGCGCCTTCCAGTCGGCGTAGTTGCCCGGCGCCGGCGTATCCCGCGGGAAGCCGTTTGTGCCGTTATCTTCAAACACCGTGACCAGCCGCTGCGGATCCCGGTAAGGTAGCGCGCGCAGCAAAGCCGCATCCACCACGCTGAAGATTGCCGACGTCGCCCCGATGCCCAGCGTGAGGGTCAGCAACGCGATAGCCGTGAAGCCCGGACTGCGCGCCAGCAGCCGCAGCCCATAACGAAGATCCTGAAGGAACGTGCGCATAGGATACCAGACGGACCACTCGCCGGTTCGGTTGGTAAGACTAATTCTTCTCCACCTCGCGCAATCCCCGCTGCGCCTCCGCATCCCCCGGCCGCAGCTTCACGGCTTCCCCGAAATATCGCCGCGCATCCGCCTGCTGCCCCGCCGCCTCACTCTTCCGAGCCAGCCGCAGCGCGACCCCGAACAGCAGATCCGTAGCCCCCGCATCGTCCCGGTTGAGTTCGTGCGCGCGGCCCAGGGCCTGGTACGCCGCCGCGTCATCCCCCAGCTTGACGAGAACAGCGCCGTACAGCGAATTCAGTTGAAAGATATCCGGCCAACGTTCCACCGCCTTGGCGATCGGCCCGCGCGCCTCCTCGAACCGGCCCATCTGGTAATAAGTGAACGCCAGGTTGTACTGCATTTGCGGCGATTGCGGCGCGAGTTCCGCAGCTCGCAGCAGAGGCTTCAGCGCATCTTCCAGATCGCCATGCTGCCCGTAGATCGTACCCAGCGCCGCCAGCCGCTCCGCATTGTCCGGATCGTACAGCCGCCGGCACACTGCACGCGCCTCCTCGCGCGGCCCCTGGTCCAGCTTCTGCGCGCATTCCGTACGCAGGGCGCTCTCATCTGTGTCCCGCTGCCGCAGTTCCGATGACTGCGCGAATGCCTTCCGGGCTTCCTCTTCGCGGCCCTGCTTCCGGTAGACCTGCCCCAGTTGATAGGTCGCCAGACTGTCCCGCGGATTGGCCTGCGCCGCCTGCTTCAGCCACTTCTCGGCGGCCGCCAAGTCGCCCTGCTTCAAGCAGGCCAAGCCCAGATAGTACGGCGTGTCGGGAAACGGAGGCTTGGACATGGCTTGCGTCAGATTCCGGACCGCCCCCGCGAAGTTCTGATCCAGCAGGTCCAGGCGGCCAAGGTAATACGCGATGTTGGGATGGTCCCCCGCCTCGCGCCGCACGGCCTCGAACTCGCGACGCGCGTCTGCCGCCTGCTTCAACTCGAACAGCGCCACACCCAAAGGAAACCGCGCCCGCATCACCAGCGTCGGATCGAGGCGCAGCGCCTCCCGGAATTCGCTGGCCGCCGCTTCATAGCGTTCCTGCCGCAGGTGGTCGTAGCCCTTGCCCAAGTGGGCTTCCGCCGAGTCCGCCGTCTGCAAAGCGGCGCAAGGCGCCAGCAGCGCCAGCCCCAGAATCACGCTGTACGTCACTCTACTTCCCCGCCCCCTCGATCCACTTCAACTCCTCCCGGACCTTGATCTTTCCATGCCATGGATTCTTATCCAGCTCATGCCCCTCGCCTGGAAAAATCAGCAGCTTCACCGGCACTCCCTGCGTATGCAGCGCCCGCTCCAGCAGATACTGCTCGCCTACATATACCCGCACATCCTCCGCCCCGGCCACGATATGCGTGGGAGTCTTCACTTTGTTCATCTGCCAGATGGCCGCCTCGTCGTTATAATTCTTCATCATGTCCCAGGGCAGCCCGCCCAGAAAATATGCATCGTCGTAAGTGGTATCGTCGTTGCCCCAATTGGCCACGTGCTCCACCGCGCCCGCGCCCGTAACCGCCGCCTTGAACCGAGTCGTCTGCGTGATCAGCCAGTTCGTCAAAAAGCCGCCGTAACTATACCCGCCGACAGTCAAATTATCCGGATCGGCAATGCCGTCCTTCACCAGCGCGTCGATCCCGTCCACAATGTCCTTGCCCGGCTTCGACACGATATTCGGAATGATCCCCAGCGCGAAAGCATCGCCATACCCCGTCGACCCGCGATAGTTCGGCTCGAACACCAGCCATCCCCGGGTGGCCGCCATCGATCCCCATTGATACCAGTCCGCCTCGAAATGATTGCCGTCCGCGTCCGCCGGCCCGCCATGGATCAGCGTCAGCATGCGCAGATTCTTCTCGCCCGTCTTTCCCGGCGGATAAATCAGCATGCCTTCCACCGTCGTCCCATCCTCCGCCGTCCAGCGATAAGGCCGGCCTTCCGGCAGCGCCCGTTCGGCCAGCCGCCGGTTGAACGTGGTGATGGCGCGCGCCTCCGTCACATCCTCGCCCAGATAAACCTCCGGCGGCTCGGTCAGCGAGGAGTGCACGAACGCCACCCGCGAGGCGCGCGCCGCGGCCGAGAGCTTGGCATAAGTGCCCGTCCGCCCCGGCTGCTTTACGAACAGGTGCAGATCCTCCCGATATACTTGCACCTCGGTGCCCAGGCGTCCCGCGATCAGCAGGCCGTCTTGCGTCGCCGTGTAGCCTGTGACCTCACCCGGAAACTTCGCCCATCGCGTTACGCGGCCGGCCGCCGATTGCGTATCCACCCAATACAACCGCGGCTGCGCGTCCTGATAATTTCCCTCCACCGAACCGTTGGTGAACGAAAAGTAGATGTGCCGGCTCTCCGATGCCCATTGCATACTGTCCAGCACCGCCTGCCGCTGCATCACTTTGCGCGGCTCCCCGCCGGCCGCCGTGTCCACTACGTAGATGCCGTACGCATCCATGGCCTCCTGCCGCTCGGAAACGGAATCTGTCAGAAAGGCGAGACTCCTACCGTCCGGCGAAGTTTCCATCTGCTTCACGCGCCAGGGCGTCGCCGCCATCTGCTTCACCGCGCCGCTCCCGATCTCGACCCGCGCGATGGCGTCGCCGCGCTCCGCTTCCCGGAACTCCACCACGTCTTTCCAGTCCTTCTTATAGGCCTCCTCCCGCTCCTTGGTCCAGGGCGTGCGCGTGGCGAAGTAAATCTCGCTGGCATCCCCCGACCAGGCAAACGCGTGCACCTTCTCCTCGCCGCGAGTCACCGCGAAGGCATCGCCGCCGCTGGCCGCTATCGCCCAAACTTGATCGGTCTCGGCATCTCCCTTCCGATCCGACAAAAACGCGATCGAGCGCCCATCCGGCGACCACTGCGGCCCGTGATCGTGCCCCGACCGCGTGAGCTGCACCAGCGAACCGGCCCCATCCTCGCGATACAGCCACAAATCGCTGCGGAACCGGTTGGCATCCCAGTCCGCGCGCAGCGTCTCAATCGCCACCGCGTGGCCGTCCGGCGAAATCTTCACGCCGCGGATCTCCACGGCGTCGAAGAACTCATCCAGGGTCATCAGCGGCTTGCTCGTCTGTGCCGCCGCAACCGCCGCCCAAAGCCAGAGCGCAAATCGAAACATGGCAGGCGAAATGATAACACGGCGTCCCGCCGCAAAGACTTATAATCCGAAGAACCAAGCCGGCAGTCCGGAAGGGAGCGAAACGTGCACCGACCGGGCAGGGGGGCGCCAACGGCGATGGTACTTTATTCAAGATCGCCTCGGACGGCGCCTTGATCGCCACCCACACCTTCAGCCAGACCGACTGGCGCGAACCCGTACGGCACCCTCGTCCAAGCCCTCGGCGGCAATTTCTACGGGACCCGCATACCGCCCCAGGGCACACTCCTGTCCGGTTCCGCGACGCCCCCGTCCCATGATCGCGACAGACCGTCCGTCTCAGCGACGCAATACTCGCGTGAATCCAACGGCCGGCTTTGGACGGTGATGTGCTAAACGCCTCCCATATGCACTCGCTGTGGCACGACCTGCGATTCGGTATCCGGAGCCTCCGCAAAGATCATGGGTTTCTTCTCGCCTGCGTAGCCGCTCTCGGCCTGGGAATCGGTTCCACCACCGCCATCTTCAGCGTCATCGATAACGTACTGCTCCACCCTTTCCCGTATAACGATAGCGATCGCATCTACGGATTCCGAATTGTCGAGACCAACAGCCAGGCTTCCCAGGACCGGAACTACTTCTCCGTTCCTGAGTTTCTGGATTACCAGCGCCAGAACCGGATCTTCACCACCACCATGGGCGTGTGGGAGACCACCACCCTCATGGGCTCTGGCGACCGGCTGGAGCCCCTCGACACCGACACAGTCACCGACAACACGTTCCAGTTTCTGGGAGTCCCGCCTCTGCTCGGCCGCGGTATTGTCCCCGGCGACGGAAAGCCCGGCGCGCCGCCCGTCTTCGTTCTCAGTTACAAGGTCTGGCTCAGCCGCTTCGCGCGCGACCCGAACATCGTAGGCCGTACTTTCCTCCTGAATGGCAAGCCCACCACGCTGGCGGGCATCATGCCCAAGCGCTTTGCATTCTGGGGCGGGGACATTTGGACGCCCACCGCCGTCGATCCCGCCGAACCAGGCGCCGACAGGCGTAACTTCGTGCTCTACGGCCGCCTCCGGCCGGGGCTGAACGTTCGGGCGGCGGAAGCCGAGTTGGGCGGCCTCGCCAGGCGGTTGTCGGCGATTTACCCGCGCAGCTATCCCGCGCGGTTCGTCGTGCGCATGGACGGGCTAGGCTACATCGCCGTAGGCCAATTCCGTACCGCGCTGCTGACGCTGCTTGCCGCCGTCGGCCTGCTGCTGCTCATCGCCTGCGCTAATGTGGCGAATCTGCTGCTGGCCAGAACAACTATCCGCCAAAGAGAACTGGCTCTTCGCATGACCCTGGGCGCGGCCCGGTGGCGAATCGTCCGCCAGCTCATGACGGAGAGCATCCTGCTCTCGCTGGCCGGCGCGGCCGCCGGATATTTCTTCGCCTCGGCAGCTCTGCAAGGACTGATCGCGCTCATTCCCCTATACACATTTCCCGACGAAGCGCTCATCTCCATAAACCGCGAGGTGCTTCTAGCGACCGTCGGCGTCGCCGTCGCCACGGCCTTCGTTTTCGGGCTGGCGCCGGCGCTCGTGTCTACGCGCGGCGATCTCAACGAACCGCTCCGCGGGGGCGCGCGCGGCAACACCGGGTTTCGCCGTGCTCGCCTGCGCTACGCATTGGTCGCCGGCGAAGTCACCCTTTCCATGCTCCTCCTGACCGGCTCCGGCCTCCTGATGCGCACCTTCTTCCTCGAACGCCAAATCGACCTCGGCATTCGCACCAGCCATCTTCTGACCACCGGCCTGGCCCTGCCCCCCGCCCGTTATGCAACGACCGACTCGCAGGCGCGCTTCCTTCGCGACCTACTTCCGCGTATCGAAGCGCTCCCCGGCGTGATCTCCGCCGCCGCCGCCCTCGACTATCCTCCGAACAGCGGCACCGCCACCGAATTCGACACACCGGGCGTTGCGCACTTCGAGCGCTGGAAAGGCAGTTTTATGCCTTGCAGCCGCCAATACTTCCAGACCATCGGCCTGCGTCTGCTGGCAGGACGGCTGCCCACCGCGGATGACGACAACGGCAAACGGAAAGTCGCCGTCATCAATCAGAGCATGGCGCGAAAGTATTTCGGGCGGAAGGACCCGCTCGGGCAGCCGCTGATGATCTCCGCTCTGCGGAATGCGACCGACCCCATCGCCAATCCACGCTTCGAGGTGATCGGCGTGGTATCGGACATGAAAAACCAGGGAATGCGTGAGGGCGTGGCGCCGGAGACATTCATCCCCTATTCCGTAGCCGGGTTTGGCCAGAACGTGATCTTCGTCCACACCGTGGGCAACCCGGCGGCGCTGAGCCCCAGTCTCACGACCGAAATTCTGCGCGCGGACAGGAGCGTGATTCCGCAGCAGACCATGACGATGGACAACATTCTGGACGTCGGCCAGTACGCCCGCCCGCGCTTCGGCCTCGTGCTCTTCTCCGTGTTCGCCGGCATCGGTCTAGTGCTGGTGACCATCGGGGTTTACAGCGTCGTCTCCTGGACCGTCACCCAGCAGCGGCATGAGATCGGCATTCGCATGGCTCT
>DATGGM010000302.1:0-8109 GCA_035308525.1 Bryobacteraceae bacterium | reverse complement strand
ATGGACAGATCGAAAGTAGAGTGCGGCGGAAGGTGCGACGGCCCGTTGCCATTGAGAAAGCCGGAGCCGAACTGGTACGACGGCGTGGCCCACATGCGGCCGGGCAGACTCAGTGACAGCACCGCCGACAGCGTGTTCCGTTGATCGTGATCCAGCAGGAAGAAGCCCGGCTCCCCGAATTCCAGCAGCCCGCCGGTGATCGGCGCGGTTCCTTGTGCGATCTGATTCGAATAGGCCACGCGCAACTGCGCCCTCCCATACAGCCGGGGCGACCGGATGCTCACTTCGGTTCCGCCCACGATGGCTGCCAGATCCGCAAGCGGAACGAAGATGCCGGAATTGCCGATGACATCGTGGTCCAGAAAATTGCGCGCGCTGGTGTGGAACCGGTCGACCCCCAGTTCCCATCCGCCCAGCGGAATGCTGACTCCCACGTCGTGCTGGATATCGCGCTCGCCGGGCAGAGGAATGAAACCGTACCCCTGTTGCACCGCGAAGTCCAGCGCCGGGCCGGCCAGGCTGTCGAGCGGCGGCGGCTGGTAATAATACGCGTAGTATCCATGCAGCGTCCAATGCAGCCACGGAATGCGGATCGCTCCGCCTAGCCGCGGATCGGCGGCATTTTCATTCACCAGGCCGCGGTAATGCGTAAGCCGCACCCCCAGATCCAGTGTCAGCCACGAGGCGGCCTTGTACTGGTCTTCCAGGAACACCGCGCTGGAATTGGCCCAATTGGTTTCCTGCTGGTTCAGCACGTTGCCGCCCGGATTGGCCGTGAGGCCGAAGAATGTACGATCGTGCTGGCCCCACACCTCGGCGCCCACGCGCGCATTGTGCCGCTTCTTCTGCGCCTGCAGGACCGCACGGCCGCCTACATATTCAGACCGGCCATTGTCCTGAAGAACGAATGGAGTGTCCTGTGGCCCGCCGGCATAGTTGGCCTGGTTGAAGTGGAAATAAGGCGCCACCGAGAGCAGCATGCCGTCGGAGAAGCTGTGAGCCCAGTGGAATCCGACGAGTGCGTCTCGCTCCTGCTCCACATCGCGGATGCCCGCGGACTGCTGGTCCGGAGTGTTGGGTATCTGGTAATGATCCGGGCGCACCGACGCGATCCAGCGCACCTGGTCTTTCGAACCCGGATTGTACAGCAGCGACAGGAATGCGCCGGCGCCGCTATCCTGATCGTGAATCACCTGCGATACGGGTGTCCCCAGGCCCAGTTGCGACCGGTTGGCATCCGCGCTGGCGTACCAGGCGAAGCGCTGTGTGTGGCCGCCGATATTGAACTGGTCGTCGGTCGAATAGAAATTGCCGCCGGAAAGAACCAGCTCGGCTTCGTTATCGCGCTCGAACCCGGAGGGAGTCACCACGTTGAAGAAACCATAAGTGCGGTCGCCATACTCGCTCGAAAAGCCGCCGCGCTCCACTTGCAGTTCCTCCACGTTCTTGGGATTGATCAGCGTGGCGACATTGGCTGCGATGTTGGTGTTGACCACCGGGATGCCGTCGAAGAACCAATTCACCTGGTGGCCGCCGCGCATGTGCAGCATGTCGTGAACCATGTACGCGCCCGGCGTGAAGTTGGTGATCATGGCCAGGCTGTTGCTCTGATCGGCGCCGGCGGTCTGCGCAATCTCGGAAGGCGTCACCACCGTCTCGACCGTGGACGTCTGCATCTGGAGCTTACTGGCGGCGCCCGAAACCTCCACCGCCGCGCTCAAGGGTGCGATCTTGAGCTGCAGGTGGACGACGGGCGACTTAGCGGCGGTGATGGTCACCATTTGTTCCAGAGGATCGAAGCCGGGCGCTGAAACCGTTACCTGGTAGCCGCCCTCGGGAATGTTGTGCACGCGAAATTCGCCGTTGGCGTCCGATTGCGCAGTGTTGGCAAGCGCTCCGCCAGGGGTCCGCAGCGCGATTTGAGCGCCGGCAATAGGGCGGTGCTGCGGGTCGTGCACGATGCCTTGCAGCGTGCCTGCGTCCGCCAGGCACGCACGGCACACCATGAACGTAGCTATGACTGTCTTCATTCCAATCCTCCTCACGGATATATGCGGCGATTAAATGGAGAGGAGGTTCGGAGGCCCGCGCTTCTGGTGGGAACGGTTCGAACGGAAACTGTAGCCGGCTATCGCCCGAACGACGGCGGCCGTGTGACTCGGGATCGGCTCACCTGCCGGCCGCGCGCCGGAAATCATTGCCGCTCCGGAATGCGGCAGCACGGCGCCGCCCTTGGGAAAGAACGGGCACTTCGCAGCAGCCGCCTTCACGGTCACGCCGGATGACACCGGCTCGGCCGTCATCATGGCGCAGTGATGCTTGCCATCCCGCCTGCAGCAAGCCGGCAGGTCCGCATCCGCGTCCGCGGAGAACACCGGCCCGATCAACGCGAGGCTGAACGCAGACAGCAGCAGTAGGGCGGGGACACGCCGCATCGCTCTATGCTATCACGCCAACCCGCTATAATCTCCCCATGCCATTCGTGTTGTCCCTCGACGAGGGAACTACCAGCGCGCGCGCCGCCCTGTATGACGAACAGGGGCGCAACGTCGGCATGAAATCCGCTCCCTTCGAGTCCCGCTTTCCGCATCCGGGCTGGGTGGAACAGGATGCCGACGAGATCTGGAACGCGCAGCTTTATGCCACGCGGTTGCTGCTGGATCATGCCGGCGTACCGCCTTCCCAGCTTGTGGCGCTGGGCATCACCAACCAGCGCGAGACCACCGTCGTATGGGACCGCGCTACCGGCCGGCCCGTGGCGCCGGCTATCGTCTGGCAATGCCGCCGCACCGCGCCCTATTGCGCGGAACTGGCGCGGAGCGCCGCCGCGGCCGAGATCACCCGGCGCACCGGCCTGGTGATCGATGCCTATTTTTCCGGCAGCAAGATCCGCTGGATTCTCGAAAACGTGCCAGGCGCCAAACAGAAAGCCCGCGACGGCGAGCTGCTGTTCGGCAACGTAGATACCTGGCTCATCTGGAAACTGACCAATGGCGCGGCCCACGTCACTGATCCGACCAACGCGTCGCGCACCATGCTGATGAACCTCCAGACCGGCGAGTGGGATGAGGATATGTTGCGCATATTGGAAGTGCCGCGCGCCATGCTGCCGCGCATCGCTCCGTCCAGCGCCGTCGTGGGATCGACCGCCGCCGAACACTTCGGCGCGGAGATTCCCATCGCCGGCATCGCGGGCGATCAGCAGGCGGCGCTGGCCGGGCAGGCATGTTTCCGCGCGGGGCTCTCCAAGAATACTTATGGCACCGGCTGTTTCGCGCTCATGCACACCGGCGGGCGCCTGCCGGTATCGCGCAATCGCCTGCTGGGCACGCGTGCGGCATCCAGCGGCGGCCAGCCGCAGTTTGCCGTTGAGGGCAGCGTGTTCGTGGCGGGAGCGGCAGTGCAGTGGTTGCGCGACAAGCTGGGACTGATCCAGCACGCGGCCGATTCCGAAGCAGTAGCGGCGTCCGTTCCCGACACCGGCGGCGTCTACCTGGTGCCGGCGTTCGTAGGTCTGGGCGCTCCGCATTGGGATGGCGCGGCGCGCGGCATCATCTGCGGCCTCACGCGCTCGAGCGATCGCGCGCAGATCGTGCGCGCCACGCTGGAGAGCATCGCCTACCAGACCCGCGAGCTGATCGACGCCATGCAGGCCGATGCCGGAGAGCGCATCTCCGAACTGCGAGTGGATGGCGGGGCGGCCGCCAACAATTTCCTGATGCAGTTCCAGGCGGACATTCTCGACTGCCCGATTGTGCGGCCTGAAGACATCGAGACCACGGCTTTAGGCGCGGCGTATCTGGCCGGCCTGGCTACAGGCTTCTGGAAGAGCGTGGAGGAAGTCGAGAGATTCTGGCGCGCGGAGCGGCGTTTTGAGCCCTCCATGGACGCGGCCGCGCGCGACCGGCTGTTCGCCGGATGGAAGGATGCAGTGGCGCGTTGCAGGAGCTAGCACGCGCAGAGGTGCGATAATTTGTTGGTTGGCTCCAATGCAACTCAGGTTAATCGCCGCCGCGTTCGTATCGGCATGTGCTTTGCGGGCGCAGCCTCCCCAGACCGCGCAAACAACTTTATTTCGCGCAGTGATGCCGGCGGGCAGCGGGGGTGACTCCGCCACAGCTGACGTCCTGGTGCATGCGGAGCGAGACGTTGCCGACAACATTCTTTCGGGTTCGGTTGATTTCGATCTGACGTACCAATTCCCGAACGACCAGGTGGTGACCGGTCTGGCGATCGTCAACGGGTCTGCCACCGTGATTGCGACAAACATCACGGCTTCGTCACCCGTCGACGCCACCGCGGGCAGCGGACGAATCTATAGACAAGTCCAGGTAAACTCCAGTACTCCGGCGTCGCTCAATGCCCTGGTAGGCTTGTTCGCCAACCCGGGACAGTATTCCGTCAAATTGCTCACCGCCGACGATCCATCAGGAGCCGCGAGCGGCGCGCTGCAGGCCGGAAGCACCGCCGTGTTGATGGCCCTGTTGAATTCGAGCGCGGGTACGGGTGTCGCTACCGTGCGCGTGCTTTACACCGGGTCCGCGCACGCCATGACGTCGGCCGAGGTAGCCATGCAGGTGACTTACCAGGTTCCCGCGCAGGTCACCTTCTCCACCATGCGGGTCTACAGCGGCCAGGGACAGTCCGGACAGATCGCGGTGGCCGCCGATCTGCAGCCTGGCACCGTATCGGCCGCGGGCGGCACGGGTGTGTTAGCCGCTCCGTCTACCGAGATCGACATGCGCAATACCCAGATGGTGCAGGCGGTCGAGGGCATATTAGGTGGCCCAGGCAATTTCTCAGTGGATGTGGATACGGTGGAGAATCCATCGGCCCCGCTGACCGGACAGTTGCGCGGCACCGACTTCATGACGTTCCAGATTCCCGGCTTTGCCGGAACGGGCGGCGATTCCGAAGTCGGCCTGCACACGCTGCGCAACGCAGCCGGGAGCGTGATCGCGGGCACCGTCATATGGGACGTCAATTACCGGCTGGCGGCCGGCGCGCAGATCACCGGACTGGATCTCGACGGCGATATTTCTTCGCCGCCGGTAACCACCGATCCCTCGGGGTCGGGCAACGCTTACACCGTCGCGGGCGTCGATGCGGGGTCCGGAGTGGCCTCGTTGAACGGCATCGTCGGCAATCCGGAAGCCCATCAGATCGCCCTGCGGACTGCCGCAGGCGTGCCCTTAGGCGCGGCGCTGGCGCCTGCCAACGACACCGCGCCGGTGGTGGCGGCGGTGATTCCGATCGTGGAAGTCAAGACGCTTTCCACTTTCGCGCCGGGTGAGTTGGTCGAGATCTACGGAACCAACCTGGCGAAGGTCACCACCGACCTGAGCGGCTGGCCAGGTGGATCGCTGCCGCCGTCCCTTAACGGCGTGACCGTGTCGCTGGGTGGCCAGAACGACCGCCTTCTGTACGTTTCTCCCAACCAGGTGGATGCGGAGCTGTCGTTCAACAGCCCCATCGGCGCGCAGATGCTCACGCTCGGCAACGGAAGCTCCAGCAGCGCTCCGTTTGCGATGACCGTAGCCAGCGTGGCGCCGGCCCTCTACAATTTCGCTTTCAAGAACGCCGACTTCTCCATCGTGAGCGCTTCCAACCCGGCGCACGCGGGCGATGTGCTGGTCTTTTACACCACCGGTATGGGACAAACCAATCCAGCGTTGGCGACGGGCCAGATCACGCCTTTCGGGCCGCCGTATTTCTATACCTCGACGGTCACCGCGACCATGGGAGGCGTGGCCGCCGATGTGATTTATTCGATCGCATCTCCGCCCTACGTAACAGGTCTTTATCAAATGGCGCTCACCGTGCCTAACGGCCAGGGACCGGGAACCGTGCCCGTGGTGGCCACCGCCGGCGGTCTCGAATCGAACGCCGTCATGGTCCAGGTGCAGTAGCGTGCGTGCGCGAGCTCTGCTGTGGATGGCGCTCGCTGCGTGTGCCCTGAACGCGGCAGAGCGCCACTATCTCTATGTCGCCGAACCGGGGATCCGCAATTACGTCCAGCATGGCGGCGTGGGCGTTCTGGTGTTCGACATCGACCATGGTTACAAGTTCGTCAAGCGCATCCCGACCTGGGAGACTCCCGCCGGCAAAGAGCCGGAGAACGTCAAAGGCATCGCGGCCAGCGCCGCTGCCGGCAGGCTGTACGTCACCACGTTCAATCGCACGCTGGCGCTGGACCTGGCCACCGGCGGCAGAGTCTGGGACCGCGCGTATGAGGGCGGCTGCGACCGGCTGGCCATCTCGCCCGACGGCAAAATCCTGTACGTGCCCTCGCTCGAGGGCGCTTTCTGGAACGTGGTGGATGCCGCCACCGGCGATATTATCACCAGCATCCTGACCAAATCCGGCTCGCACAACACCATCTATTCGCTGGATGGCACGCGTGTGTTTTTGGCGGGTCTGCGGTCGCCCTTTCTGTCGATAGCCGACACCCGCACACATACCGTCACGAAAACGGTTGGTCCGTTCTCGAAACCCATCAGGCCGCTCACCGTGAACGGACGCGGCACGCTGGTGTTCGTCAACGTGAATGACTTGCCGGGATTCGAAGTCGGCGACGTGGAAACCGGAAAGATGCTCTATCGCGTCGAGTTTCGGGACTACCGGCCGGGTCCGCTGAAGCGCCATGGGTGTCCCAGCCATGGCATCGCCCTGACGCCCGACGAGAAGGAGCTGTGGGTGGTGGACGGCGCCAACGATGCGGTGCACGTCTTCGACGCCACTGTCATGCCGCCGCGCCAGGTGGCCAGCATCAAGCTGCGCGACTTTCCGGGCTGGATCAGCTTCAGCATCGACGGACGACGGGCGTATTCCTCGACCGGCGAGATCATCGACACGCGCACGCGCAAAATCGTGGCGGCGCTCACGGACGAAACCGGACGGCAAGTGCAAAGCGAGAAGCTGCTCGAGATCGTGTTTGAGAAGGAAAAGCCGGTTCGCGCGGGGAATCAGTTTGGAACCGGCATGCGGCCGTGACGGCGCACGACCCACGGCGCGCGCCGTCACACCAAGGGCTCACCAGCTTACCGGCGCCAGTATCCGCGATACCAGCGATGTCCATACCAGCGCGGCCCTATCCAACGCGCGCCGGCATACGGCGGACGAGCCCAATAACCGGCGCGCCAAGACCAGCGCGCGCCATAGGGATACCAATAGCCGCCCACCCAGGTGTACCCGGGGCGCGGCACAGGCGCCGCATAGGCGTAGGGCGCGGGCGGCGCTGCGTAGGCATAGACCGGCGCGGGACCAGCATATCCGCCCACGCCAATTCCCACACCGATAGCCACGCGCGGGGCAGCCAACAGCGAACTCCCAGCCAGTAAAAGGACGGCCAACAGTTTGGTTTTCATATCTCCTCCTTTTTTTGAAGCCGCGACTCGCTGGCGGCTTTCGCGGGTCGATAAGGCAAACGATTTGCCAATCCCTGAGCAATTGAAAAGAAATGGGCTCTTCGCTGGCTGGTGGTTGAGGTGCACCGCCAGTGGTGGACTTGGGCCGTTGAGATTCGCTTTTTATTCGCCTATCAACTACAATGTCGTGTAGCCATGGCTCTCAAGCTCTATCTGGTAACGTGTAATTTATTCCAATCCGGCGACTACCGATCGCTACGCGAGCGCCTGCGGACGCTGGATGCCAAGCAGGTGCTCGACAACCAATGGGCGCTGCGCAGCACGTTCACGGCGGCGGAGTTGAAGGAGATTCTGAGAAAGCTGATCGACGATGGAGATCGCATCGTCATCACGGAGGTCGGCGCGGAGTGGGCCAGCCGGCGGGCTCTGGTGAATATGTCGCGGCTGTAAGTTAGAGCCCGGGCTTAGGTGGCTCGGGACGATGTTTTGCGTGCCCGGCGGCTGCGGGTACCGCGGGCGGCGCGGCCGCCTGTTTGCGCACCTGTTCGAAATACTGCTGTACATAAGCCTGCAGCGCTACGGGAACTTCGTCGCGATTGATTTCGCTGCCCGCCTCGCCGTGATGTGCGTCGCGCTGCGCGTACGGGGTGCGCAACTGCTGATTGCTGTTCTGCACCTCAACAGTGACCTCGCCGGTGACGTTGGCGGCGCGCTTGCCGATGATCTCGCTGATCTTGCCCAT
>DATGGM010000301.1:0-20049 GCA_035308525.1 Bryobacteraceae bacterium | reverse complement strand
GCCGCCGACTTCCGCATCGATGGCGGCTTCGGTGGCCGTGAGCTCGGCGCGCGCGCGCTCGATCGAGACGCCCGGACGCAGGCGCGCAATGGCGACGTAGTTCAGGTCCCCGTTGTGCGGCACGACTTCGTGGGGCTCATATGCCATCGGCCGGAACATCTCCATGCGTCCGTTCAGGCGCGTGCCGCTATCGTTGGGCTGCTTGGGGAATTCGAAATCGGGCGGCAGAACTCCCACCACGATGTACGGCGCTGCGCCCACCGTGATTTTGCGTCCAATGACGGAAGGATCGCCGCCGAACCGGCGCCGCCAGAGCGAATCGGCAAGAATCACCACCTGATGCTCGCCATAGTGGTCTTCCGGCTCACGGAAAGATCGGCCCAAGCGCGGATTGACGCCCAGCACATCGAAGAAATTCGCCGAGACCCTGGCCCCCGGGATCAACTCGGGACGGCCGTCTCCGGTGAGGCTCATGTTGATATTGCGATAAGCGCCGATGCTTTCGAACGAGTGCGTGCGCTTGCGCCACGCCAGGAGCTGGGCCACATTGATGGCCAACATATCTTCGTTGCGGAACTGCGGCGTGGTAATGGAGATGGCTACCAGACGCTGGGGATCGGGAAAGTCGAGTGGGCGCAGCAGGACCCCGTTCACCATCGAGAAGATCGCGGTATTGGCGCCGATGCCGATGGCCAGACTGAGGATGGCCATGGCGGCGAAGCCGCGGTCTTTCCAAAGCGTGCGCAGAGCGTATTTCATGTACGAGGGCCTCCGGCCTATCAGAAAATACGAATCAGCCGTGCCTTCGTTTGCAAAATACTACCGCGGGAGGGGCAAAAGGTTACGCCGGCGGTTACGTCTATGGCACGCGCTTGGCGACGAATTGGATGGTCTGCCCGATAGCCTCGATCTCCACGTCGAACTTGATGGTATCGGCGTCGGCCACCTTGCCCTTGTAGTTCACCTTGGCGTCGCTGCCGCCCACGCTCACCGTGATATGGAACGCAACGTTGTCCCCGTCGACCGTGCCGTCTTCGATAGTCGACTTGCCGAACCGGTCGCTGTTGGTTTCGCCGGTGAGCTTGTGGCCGTCCACCTTAAAGACGAAAGTCCGTGTGATGGTGCCGTTGGCCGTCTCGGCAGTACCTTTCCAGTTGCCGCCGATGTCCGCGGCCGAGGCGGACAGAGCGAAAAGCGACATCAGGACGATGAGCCATTTCATGGGATTATTCCTCCGTTTTACCGGCATGCTCGAACAAAAAGTTGAGCGTCTTGTCGGTTTGGATGTGCGACGCGATGCGTCCCAGGGTACCGTCTTTCTCGAAGCGCAGGCGCAGGGCAGGGAACGGCTCCCGCTGTTGTTTAGCCATGCGGTCCACCTCGCGGTCGACTTCGTCGCGCGTGGCGGCGATGGCCTCCCGCTCCGAGATCCTCTGCAGCAGCATGGAAGCCTTCACCTCGCGCAGCGCCTTATCGCGCTGGCTCTCCTTCACCTTTTTCCAATCCAGGTTCAGAGATTTGGGATCCAGCCCCTGCTCGGCGAGCAAACGCACGCGCTGCTCCACGCGGCTCTTGATCTGCCGGTCGATGAAGGTCTCGGGCACGGGGAAATCGTGCATGTCGACCAGCTTCTCCACCAGCTTATTCTTGGCTTCCTGCTGAGCCTCGAACTGGCTTTGCGCGAAGAGCGATTTGTGCACGGCTTCGCGCAACTCGTCCACTGTGCGGTAGTCGCCCAGGTCCTGCGCAAATTCGTCGTTGATTTCCGGGAGCTCCTTGCGGCGTATGCCTTTCACATGGGCGCGGAAACGCACGGTTTTTCCGGCCAGTTTGGGCTGGCCGTAATCTTCGGGATAGCGAACGTCAAACTCCTTCTCTTCGCCGGGGCGCATGCCGCGCAGGTTTTCGGTGAAATCCTCGAGCGTGTCGCCGCCGCCCACCTCGAGCGTCATTTCATCCTGCTTGACCGGCGGAACGTCCACGCCGCCCAGGCTCTCGAGCGACAGCACCGCATAATCTTTGTCCTGAACCGGCCGGGGATCCTCGTTGACGAAGTCGGCCTTCTGCTCCCGCAGCTCCGCGATGCGCTTATCCACGTCCGCGTCACCGATCTGGGGATCGCGGTAGGGCACTGACAAGCCCTTGTAGTCCTGCAGCTCAATTTGGGGCAAAACTTCGAATTCCGCGGTGAAGCGCAGTGGCTCGCCGGGTTCGAAATGCACTTCGGTGACATCCGGCTGTCCGACGACCTTTAAGTCCTCGGCCTCGAACCGGTTCTGGAGATGCTTGGGGATGATGCTCTCCAACACCTGTTGCCGGATGTCCGCGGCAAAGTGCTGGCGGATGATGGAGACGGGCGCCTTTCCGGGCCGGAACCCGGGCAGCTTGGCGCGCTGCTGGACCTTGGCCACCGCGCGGCCGGTCTCCGCTTCCACTTCCTCGACGGGTACGGTAATCTCCAGCGAATGCTTACAGCCTTCCACTAAAGCCAATGGGATTTACCTCGGAATCGAACTAAGTCTCATGATAGCGCGCTTTGCGCCGGTGTCTCCAGGTTTATGAATTCGACCTGCCAGGGTTTGGGCCTGAGATCCAGGCGCGCCACGGTCACGGGGAGCTTGAAGCGGCGGGAACCGGCGCTGCCCGGATTTATATACAGGACACCGCCGCGTTCGTAGCTCGACGGTTGGTGCGAGTGTCCGCTCACTACCACGCCGAAACCGGCGGCGGCCGGATCGAGATCCAGATCGCCAATGTCGTGCAGCGTATAAATGAGGACCGGGCCGGCTTCGGCTACAGCCGTGGAGGGCAGGGCAGACGCCCACGCTCCTTTGTCAACGTTGCCTCTGACAGCCACCAGTGGCGCCAGGGATCGCAGGGCGTCCAGGATCTCCGGCTTGCCGACGTCTCCGGCGTGCACGATCAAATCGGAGCCCTGGAGCGCCCGCACGGCCGCCTCGCGCAACAATCCATGCGTGTCCGAGATCAGGCCGATGCGGGTGATGGCGGGCATGTAACGGTGTTACAGACTATAATATCTGCAAATGAATATCTTTGAATCCAGGCGTCGATTCCTGGGAATACTGACGGCGGCAGTGCCCGCCGCGCAGCGCGCCATTGCCAAGACGCAGCCCGCGCCCGCGGCGCCGGGGTTCCCGGTGGTCGACTATCACGTTCATCTGAATCCCTCGTTTTCGCTGGCGGATGCCGTGGCTTTGTCCAAGACCACCAACGTGAAGTTCGGCATCGCGGAACACGCCGGAGTGAAGGAGAACCAGTATCCTTCCATTCTCACTAATGACGCCGAGTTGCGGGGTTGGGTTGCCAGGCTGGCCGGTCAGCCGGTCTACAAGGGCGTCCAGGCGGAGTGGCTCGATTGGATGCAGTGCTTTTCCAGGCAGGCGCTGGGGGAGATCGACTACGTGCTTTCCGACGCCATGACTATTCGCGGCCCCAATGGGAGCCGGGCGAAAATGTGGGTACGGGGCTTCGACCCGGGCGATGCGCGGGAGTTCATGGACAAGTACGTGCCCTGGAACGTGGAGGTGATCGAAACAGAGCCGCTGGATATCTTCTCTCATCCGACGTGGCTGCCCGCTCCGCTCGATCAGCGCAGCGATGAATTGTGGACCGAGGAGCGCATGCAACCCATCGTGCGCGCGCTGCGGCGCACCGGAACGGCCGTGGAGATCGACTCCGCCTACCATATTCCGAGCATGGCGTTTCTGCGGATGGCCAAGGATGCCCGCCTGAAATTCTCCTTCGGGTCGAACAGCGGCAGCGGTCCGGCCCGGAGCATCGACTTCTGCATCGAGCGGGCCAAGGCCCTGGGACTCACGGCGGCCGACATGTTCGTTCCCGCCCGAGGGAATCACAAGCCCTTCCGCCGCAGAAAAGTGTGACAATCTAACTCGATGATACCGGCGACGCCATTCGCTTCCGCCAGCCTGTGCGTGGCCGGCAACCTGAACCGTGATCTGCGGATCGCGCCGGTCCGGCCAGGCGCCTACCTGTTTCAGGACGGCGAGACCTCGGTGGGCTTCATTCAGGAGACTGCCGGTGGCGGCGGCGCGAACACAGCCTGCGCGGCGGCGGCCCTGGGCGCAAAGGTGGCGTTTCTCGGTAACGTGGGGGCCGACGCGATCGGGCAGCAGTTGGAAGAGATGCTGCGGCGGCGCGGGATCGATGCGCGGCTGGCACGGGATCCGGCGGTCGCGACTGGGACCTCCATCAACCTGGTTTATGACACCGGCCACCGGCACTTCGTGAGCTGTCTGCCGAACAACGGATCGCTGGCGTTCGCGGATCTGGATCTGTCGGTGCTGCCGCAATACCAGCACCTGGCGCGCGCCGACGTCTGGTTTTCCGAAGCCATGCTGTATGGCGGAAATGCGCGCCTGTTTCGCGCGGCGCGCGAGGCGGGCATGGCCATCTCGATCGACCTGAACTGGGATCCGCGATGGGGTGTCGCGCCGGCGGACGAGATCGAGCGGCGCAAGCGGGCCATACGCGAAGTGTTGCCGCTGGTCGACTTGGCGCATGGAAATGTGCGCGAACTCAGCGAATTCGCCGGCTGCCTTGCGCTGGACGCCGCCCTGGAGCGCATTGCCGAGTGGGGAGCGCGGGCGACCGTGGTCCACATGGGCGCGGCGGGCGCGGGATACTTCGACGGAAGTTCGCTGGCCGTGGAATCGGCGGTCCGGCCGGCGCGCCAGGTGAACACCACCGGCACGGGCGACCTGCTGAGTGTGTGCATGATGCTGCAGCACGGGCAGGCGGGCGCGGTGCGCGACAAACTGCGCCTGGCTAATGCGATTGTCGCGGAGTATATTGCCGGCGACCGGTTGAGTTAGCGCTTGGCCAGAAACTCGCGCATGGCCTGGATTACTTCCGCGGTCTTTTCATGAATCACCCAATGAGTGCCCTCCGGGATGCGGTGCACGGTCAGGTTCTTCACGTACTCGTCCAGGCCGTTCAGATTGCCCGTCAAGAGAGCCGTATCCTTCTCGCCCCAGATCACCAGCGTGGGTGTTTCGATGGGCTTCATTTGCGGCAGGGCGGGATCAGCCGGCGCCGCCGCGCCATCCACAGGCGAATGCAGCCGGGCCGCGCGATAGTAGTTCAGACCGCCGGTTACGCCCCGGTTCCAGTTGGCGACGTATTCTTTCAGCACGGCGGGCGAGGCCCACGATTTCATGATGCCCTGGAGAGCCGCGAAATCGTTTTGCCCCAGAGTCTTCTCGGCCTGCGGCGAATTGAACAGGTTGAAATACGCGCTGGCCTTCTGCTGCGCCGGGTTACCGGCGAGTTCGCGCGCAAACACGGTGGGATGGGGCGCATTTACGATCACCAGCTTATCCAGCATTTCCGGATGCACCGCCGCGAACGCCCAGGCGATGACGCCGCCCCAATCGTGCCCCACCAGAACGAATTTTTTCGCCTTCAACTTCACGGCCAGTGCGTGCACGTCTTCCACGATCACCGGCACGCGATACTGTTCCACGGCGTCGGGCATGGAGGAAAGGTTGTAGCCGCGCATGTCCAGCGCCACGGCGTGGTGGTCCTTTGAGAATTCGGGAAGCAGGTCTTTCCACTCGTACCAGAACTCCGGGAATCCGTGCAGAAACAGGATCAGCTCGCCCTTGCCCTGCTCCACGTAGTGCAGCTTGACGCCGTTCACTTCGGCGTAGCGGTGATGCCATTTGGTTTGCGCCATAAGCGTAGTCGAAGCCAGAACGAATATGCTAAGCCATCTTTTCGAGGACCGCATCCGTCACCTCCTTTGTGCTGCTCGTGCCGCCCAGATCCGGGGTGCGCACCTTGCCTTTGGCCAGAACCGCGGCCACGCCCCCCTCCACCTCGCGCGCCGCGGCGGCCTCGCCCAGGTGTTCCAGCATCATGGAGGCGCTCAGGATAGCCGCCAGTGGATTCACTATGCCGCGGCCCGCAATATCCGGCGCCGACCCGTGCACCGGCTCGAACATGGAGGGAAATCGCCGCGATGGGTCCAGGTTGGCGCTGGCCGCCAGGCCCATGCTGCCGACGATGATGGCTGAGATATCGCTGAGTATATCGCCAAACAGGTTGGAGGCTACCACGACGTCGAAACTCTCGGGGCGGCGGATGAAATTCATGGCGGCCGCGTCCACCAGCAGCGACTCCGTTTCGATACCGGGAAACTCCAGGGCCACGTCGCGAAACGTGCGGTCCCACAGCCCCATGCCGTAGCCTTGGGCGTTCGATTTGGTGATGGAAGTGACCCGTTTCTTCTTTCCGCGCCGGACGGCCAGTTCGAAGGCGTAGCGCACTACGCGCTCAACGCCGCGGCGCGTGAAGACGGCGGTTTGGATGGCCACCTCGTCGGGTTGGGCCATATAGACGAAGCCGCCCACCTGCGCGTATTCGCCCTCGGTGTTCTCGCGGACGATGACCATGTCGATCTGGCCGCCTTCGCGCCCGGCGAGCGGCGATGTGACACCGGGATATAGATACGCTGGGCGCACGTTGGCGTACTGATCGAACGCCCGCCGGATGGGCAGTAGCAGCCCGTTCAGGGTAGTGTGATCGGAGATGTCCGGGTGGCCGACCGCGCCAAGCAGGATCGCGTCGCAGGGCTGCAGGAGATCCAGCGCGCCGGAGGGCATCATCTTGCCCCAGCGAAAGAAGTGTTCAGCGCCCCAATCGAAGTCCTGAAATGAAAACACCAGGCCGTGTTTATGGGCGGCCTTCTCCAGCACACGCTTTGCCTGAGGGACGACCTCCTGCCCCACGCCATCGCCGGCGATCACCGCAATTGTGAGGGTCTTCATTGAAGCTATCAATTCTACTGAACCACAGGTCCGAAGGCGATGGGAAGGGAATTTGGTGTATACGGCCTTGACATCGTTTTTGTGCGAGTATAAGTGTTTAACAATTCCATATGGGAGTGAGATGGCTGCATTACCCTCTAGCCGTGACCCAATGTCACAAGATTCGCGCGGCAGGTTTGGCCTGCGCGCTTCTGGCACTGGCGCTGCTCCCGGGGGCTGCCCGTCCCGGCGGTTTCCAGGTGATCGGGCCGGGCGGCGGTGGCGCTATGTTCAACCCCACCATCAGCCCGCACGACCCGCGGACCGTGCTGGTGTCATGCGACATGACGGGCGCCTACATCACACACGATGGCGGGCGCTCGTGGCGAATGTTCAATCTGCGTGGCGTAGTCCGGTTCTTCGTATTCGATCCGGTACAGCCCAAGACCATGTATGCGGCGAACGATGGCTTGTGGCGCAGCACGGATGATGGCGAGTCCTGGAACCTGGTCTGGCCGAAGCCTTCAGCGGTCCGCGCCATCAAGATGAATTCCGATCATTCCGACGAGCAGATCGTTGCGGAGCCGGACCCGTTGGGCGAAATCACGGCGCTGGCGATCGACCCGCGGGACTCGCGAATGCTCGTGGCGGCCGGGCGGAAGGACGGCCAGGCGGCGTTGTTGGTCTCCCATGACGCCGGCGAAACGTGGGTCGCGGCAGGGGCGTTGCCGGAGCCGCCGCGCCGCATCTGGGCCCGCTCGGGAGTCATGTATGCCGCCGGTCCGCATGGGGTCGCGGAGGTGCGCGGCGGCCAGTTGACGCGGCACGCGCCGCCGCCCGGCGTAAGCTTTACGAATGTCTCGGGAGGATTTGCCGCATCCGGGAGTCCTGTGTTTTACGGCGTGTCGGAGCGCGGGGGTTTCGTGTCGCAGGACGGCGGCGCATCGTGGAGCCCGATCGAACTGCCCGGCAGCGGCGCCCAGGTGCGGGCGGTGGCCGCGAGCTTAAATCATCCGGAGACTGCCTACCTCTCGTATGGGCGCTTGCAGCTAGATGGGAAAACATGGCTGGGCGTGGCGCGCACGCGGGATACTGGCCGGACGTGGAGCCTGGTATGGAAGGAATCGTCACAGGCCGCGCCGAATGTACACGACGCCTGGATCACGGAAAACATGGGGACGGGCTGGGGTGAGAATCCGCTGGCGCTGGGCGTCGCCGACCAGGATCCCAAGATCTGCTACGGAACCGACTTCGGGCGGAACATGCGCACCGTCGACGGCGGCGAAACCTGGGACGGCGTCTACAGCCGGCGCGTGCCGGGCGGCGAGTGGACCACCACCGGGCTGGATGTAACCACTAACTACGGATTTCACTTCGATCCGTTCGATCTGAAGCGGCGGTTCATCACCTACACGGACATCGGGCTTTTCCGCAGCGAGGACAGCGGCCGGTCCTGGACGCGATCCGTGCAAGGTGTTCCGCGGCAATGGACCAATACAACCTACTGGGTGGAGTTCGACCCTGAGGTGCGCGGGCGCATGTGGGGCGCCATGAGTTACACCCACGATCTGCCGCGGCCGAAGATGTGGCGGCGCACTTCCGTGCTCACATACAAGGGCGGCGTGTGCCGCAGCGAAGATGGCGGACGCACCTGGACGGCATCCAACTTGGGAATGCCCGAGACGGCTCCCACCCATATCCTGCTGGACCCCTCCAGCCCCAAAGACGCTCGCGTGCTGTACGCGGCGGCGTTCGGACGCGGAGTCTACAAGAGCGGCGACGGCGGACGCAGTTGGGAGCTCAAAAACAAAGGCATCGCGCAAAAGGAGCCGTTCGCATGGCGTTTGGCACGCGCCTCGGATGGCGCGCTGTTCGTGCTGATCGCGCGGCGCAGTGAGCAAGGCAGCATAGGCGATGCCGGCGACGGCGCGCTTTACAGGTCGTCGGATGGCGCGGAAACGTGGTCGCCGGTGGCGCTGCCGTCCGGCATCAACGGACCAAACGGGCTGGCGATCGACCCGCGCGATCCGCGGCGCATGTATCTGGCCGCGTGGGGGCGTGCCACCGGCATCCACAGCCAGGGCGGAGGCATTTACCTCACCACCGATGGCGGCGAAACATGGCGCGCCGCGCTGGATCGCGACCAGCACGTGTACGATGTGACCATCGACCCGCGCAATCCGAGCTTGCTATACGCCGCGGGATTCGAATCGTCGGCCTGGCGCTCGACGGATCGCGGCGAGCACTGGACGCGCATCGCCGGATTCAACTTCAAGTGGGGCCACCGGGTGGTTCCCGACCCTGAAGATCCGGCCATGGTCTACATCACCACGTTCGGCGGAAGCGTGTGGCACGGCCGGGTGGACGGCAGGGATGCACCGCTGGACATTGCCACACCGGAGATGCAGCCTGGAAGGTAATGAAGATCGTCATACCGTTTTTGTTCGCAGCCGCCGCCATGGGGCAAACCGTGGTGGTTCATCCCAAGTTGATTGACGATGTGCTCGCCAATCCTGGAATGGGGATTCAAACCTTCCAACGCTTCAATGGCGACGCGTTGAATCCGGCGCTGAGCTGGTCGGAGGAAGGTCCCACGGCGCCCCTCGCTCCAGGGCCAAGCAGCTTTCCTGCTTCAACGATCTCCTACTGCCGCTGGTTTTGGGAGACGCTGGAGCCCTCCCAGGGCGCCGTGCGGTGGGACATCATCAGCAATGCCCTGGCGGAGGCGCACAGGCACGGTCAAACGCTGGCCATCCGCCTGATGCCTTACGACCAGAAGCATCCGCTGCCGGAGTGGTATCGAAAATCCGGCGCTAAGCGCACTAACGCCGAGGGGCAGCCCGTCTGGGAGCCGGATTTCAGCGATCCTCTGTATCTCAAATTCTGGGGCGCTCTGGTGAAGGAGGCCGGACGCCGTTTCGACGGCCACCCGGATCTGGACACCGTGGACATTTCTTCGGTGGGGTACTGGGGCGAAGGCTGGAGCGACTATATGCCGGCATTTCCCTATCAGAAAAAGCTCATCGACATCTGGTTCGACGCGTTCCCCGCTACCAGGCTGCTGATGAACTTCGATGAACCGCAGGGTCTGGCATACGGAACCTCGCGCGGGGCCGGCTGGCGGCTCGACTGCCTGGGCGATCTGCGCGCCAATTGGGCGCACATGCTGGATTTCTATCCCGAGCAGATTGCGCGCACAGGCATACAGGACGTCTGGAAGCGCAGTCCGGTGTCGTTTGAAACATGCTGGGTCCCGGGATATTGGAAGGCACATGGGTGGGACACGCACTACATTCTGGCCGAAGCGCTGCGCTGGCATGTCACTTCATTGAACGTCAAGTCGAGCGCCATTCCGCCGGAACTGGCGGCGGCGTTCCAGGACTTCGAGCGTAAGATGGGGTACCGCTTCGAATTGCGGCGCATCGAATATCCGGGGACGGTCGCAGCCGGCAGCGCGGCGGCGATAAAGATGTGGTGGGTCAACTCCGGCGTAGCGCCGGTTTACCGGCCGTGCACGCTGGCGCTGGCGTTCGATTCGAAAGGCGAGCACGCTGCGATAAACGTGCCAGCGGACGTGCGAAAGTGGCTGCCGGGCGATGTGGTGGTCGAAGAGGACGTGCCGGCGCCGCGCTTAAAGACGGGCAATTACCGCTTACGCGTGGGATTGCTGGACACGGTAACTCGCAAGCCCGCCATCCGCCTGGGAATAGCCGGTCGCACGGAGGACGGCTGGTACGATTTGGGGTCCGTGGCAGTGCGTTGAATGGCCGGTCTAACGCGTTTTCGGTTGGCTGCTCAATACCCAAACGCAGAGGCAGAGCAGCACGGCGAACAACACGATTACACCGGGCGGGAGGCTGCTGTACACTCCGCGCAGGATATACAGAATATGCTCGCCGGGCATAAGCCGAAACAACAAAATGACTAACGCGAGGAAGATCAGCAAGCCCCACGCTTTACCGGACATAATTTACTGGCGCGCGCGCAGGTATTGGAGCAGCGCCGCCCGTTCTTGGGCGTCCAGCTTGCCGTCGCCGTTTTTATCGAAGGCCTGGAACGCCCGCTTGATCATTTCCCTCTGAGCGGCGGGAATGCCGGGCGGCAGATCGTCGATGGTGTTACCCTCGGCAATAAACGACGCAATGTATTCCGTTCGCATCGCTCGCCGGAAGCCCGCCACGTCGTCCGGCGACGGCAGCACCACGCCCAGGAACAGCACCGCCATCTCGTTCAAGGTCTCCTCGCCCCAGGACACGCGGATCGGCGGATGGGAAGGGTTGTGCGGGTTGTGCTCGGAATTGTCGTAGACGTATTCAAGCTCGATGCGGGTGTCCTTAGGGATATGCACGGGCTCCTTATATCGATATTGCCCCTGCCAGTTGAAATCCCAATCCTTGATCCAGATCAGCGGCTGGGAGGAGCCGTCCGGCAGAAAGGCCGTCACTTTCATGTCCTTGCCCAGGTAGTGGGCGTGCGGTGTGATGCCGAACAGGTCCACGTCCCGCGGCACCGTTACAGAGGTCTTCACCACGTAGTGCGGATCGCCGGCGGGAATGTCGATGCGCCGGCTGGACAGGATGATCCCCGCGCGGCCCTTGGTGGGCGGCGCGGAGTAGTGCAGGCCCAGCGCGGATTGGTCCTCTTCCGGCTTGCCGGAGGGGTGATAGTGGATCTGCACCACTACGTCGGTGCCTTTCAGCAGCGGCTGCGAAAGGGCCGCGGAATCGGCGGGCGGAGATGCTCCGGGCGCCCAGCCGCCCAGCAGGCCCACCGGCGGGAATTTCGGACCTCCGAAGCAGGGATAGCCGCCGTCCGGTGAACCGGCCGCCAATTTTCGCGCGGCGCCTGTCGTATCCGCATACACCAGCGCGTGGTGCACCACGCGGCGGCTGCCCGGGCGGAACTCGATTCCGCTCAGGAACACATCCCGGTCGAGATCCAGCGGCATCACGAAGCAGCGATATTGGTCCGGCCCGTCGGCGGCCACTTCGAACTTCTTGGGGATGGTGAGAACCTGGTCGGGCTGCCCCGCTTCCCATCCTTCGGGAAACACCGGCGGCGCAGGCTTGTCCCGGGCGTCGCCTTCGGGCGCGCCGGACTTGGCCCAGTCGCGAATCAGCGCGATCTGTTGCGTGGAGAGCCGGCGTTCATTGGCGAACGAGCCATATCCAGGTTCAGCCTTCCAGGGTGGCATGACGCGTTGGCTGGTAATCGCGGCAATCTGGTCCGCGCGCTTGGCGGCATCCCGATACGTCAACAGCGAAAAGGGGGCCACTTCGCCGGGCCGGTGGCAGGTCGCGCAGTTCTGATACAGGATCGGCGCGATGTCCTTATTGAAGGTGGGCGGGGCGCCGGTGGTAATCGCGCAACCGAGCGCGCGCGTGCGCGGATGCGGAACCGGCCGCCCGGCCAGGATCGCGTCCAGCGCCTCGCGCAAATCGAATTCAGTGGCCTGGACGCGGGTCTTGCCGAAGTCCTCGACCCGATTGTCTATGCGTCCCAGGTACAATACCGCGCCGTCATTGCCAAGCACCACGGCCTCCGGCGTGACCGATGCTCCGCTATGGCGGGCTAATATCTGTTGCGGGTCCAGCAGCACAGGGAACCGGTACGCAAAATCCCGGGCATGCCGGCGGACCTCGTCATCCGCGATGGTGGTATCGCCCTGCACGGCGTAGAAGCGCACGCCGCGGGCGGTATAGGCTTCGTCGATGCGATTCATTTCGGGCGCGTATCCATTGCATAACGGGCAATCTGTGGTAACGAAGAACAGCACCACCGCGCGCGCCTGGGCCCACTCGCCCGCGCTGTGCGCGGATCCATCCACATCGCGCAAGGAGAACTGGAAGGGCGGACTCGCCAGTGCCGCCACGGCCGTAAAGACCAGACACGCCGCTATCTTGCCGAAAGAGTGCATCTCTATCGATGATGCAACAATTCTAGGCGGCGTGCAGGCGGGGAATTGTATGGATTTGTAAATGGGGCGTTACCCCTGCCGTAACGCTTCTAACGGATCGACGCGGCTGGCCCAATGCGCGGGCAGATAGCACGCCAGCAGCGAAACCACTAACAGGGTCGCTGCCGCTCCCGCGATGCTGATTGGGTCCGTGGCGCTGACGCCATATAGCATGCCGCTGAGCAGGCGCCCGGCGAGGAGTGCCGCCACGAAGCCAATCAGCACGCCTGTCAGCACCAGTGACAGACCTTGCCGGAGGATTAGCCCCAGCACGCTCCTCTGGCTGGCGCCCAATGCCATGCGCAGGCCGATTTCCCGCTGCCGCTGATTCACGGCGTACGCCAGGATACCGTACAATCCGATGCTGGCCAGACCGAGCGCCAGCAGCCCAAAGACGGTCAGCAGCGTCACTCCCATCTTTGCCTGAAACAGGCCGCCATCGATAATCTCGCGGCCGGTACGCGGGCTGCCGACCAGGATCTGCGGCCCGGCGGCGCGGATCTCGCGCTGTACCGGACCCATTAGCTGATCCGGATCTGCCTTGCTGCGCACGTACAGCACCATGGAATCCGAATAGTTTTGTTCGAGCGGCACATAAACGCACAACTGCGGCGTCTCGCCCCAGTTGGAATACATGGCGGTGCGAACCACGCCGACCACCTGCCGCATGCGATCTTCTCCCGGCAATTGAATGCGCTTTCCCAATACGTCCCCGCTGGGCCAGTAATCGTGTGCCAGTTTCTCGTTGACGATGGCTACCGGCGCTGAAGTCTCCCGGTCCAAAGCCGAAAAGTCGCGCCCGTGGTCCAGAACCACGCCCGCGGTCGCGAAGTAGTCGAGGTCGATGGTGTTGACCACCGTGGTAATCTTGTCGGCGCGCGACCGCTGTTGCCGGCCCTCCACCTGCAATCCATTGACGACGCGGCTCCAGAGCGGCAGGTTCGCGGACCACGAGACGGACTCGACTCCGGGAATCCTGGCCACGCGCTCGCGCACTTCCTTGTAGAAAGCTTTGGTTTGGGCTGTTCCATACCCGGCCTGTCCCGGATTGGTCATGAACACCGCGAGATGTTTAGTCTGAAAGCCCGGGTCCATGTCGTAGGCCCGCCCGATGCTGCGCAGAAACAAGGCCGCGGTCATCAGCAGCAGGAACGAAAATGCGACCTGGCTTACCAGCAGAGCGCCCGCCAGCGTGACCCGGCGCCGGCTTCGCCCGGTGGTTCGCGCGCCTTCCTTCAGGGCTTCCGACACGCCCGCCCGCGAGGCATTGAAAGCCGGGATCATACCGAACAGAAAGCCGGTGGCGAGCGAGATCACGAGCGCATAACCGAACACGGTCGCATCCAGTTTGGGCGTCACGAAATTGGCCGAACCGGGCAACGCTCCCATGAGAAGCTGCAACCCGGCGTAGCCGATCAGTAGTCCCACCACCCCGCTCAGAAGTCCCAGGAACACGCTCTCGGTGAGCAGTTGGCGAATCAGGCGCGCGCGGCTGGCGCCCATCGCCAGGCGGACGGCCATCTCCTGCCGGCGGGCCGCGGAGCGCGCCAGCAGCAGGTTGGCTACATTCGAGCAGGCAATCAACAACACGATGCCCACCACAACCAGGAGTGCCGCGCCGCCGAACAGGACCGGCGCTAAGCCGCCCATGTTGCTGCCGAAGAGCACCTCGCGGATGGGGAGCACCACCACCGTATGGCCTTCGTCGGCCGCCGGATTGGCCCTCGCCAGGTCCGCCGCGATGGCCGCCATGTTGGCTTGCGCGCGCTCCCGTGGGACTCCCGGCTTCAATCGCCCCACGCCCTCGAATATCCCCTTGCCGCGATCGCTCAGGGCGCCCTGCATCTCGTTGGGCAGCACCTGTTCCGCCATGGCGGCCGGTATCCACAAATCCGGACCGAAGATGGCGTTCACGCCGATAAACTTGGGCGGCGCTACGCCCACGATGGTCAAGACCACGTTGTTCACGCGCAGGGTCTTTCCCACGATGTTGCCCGCGCCGCCGAACAGGGTCTGCCAGGTCCCATAGTTCATCACTGCCACCGCGTGTCCGCCGGGTGTGCTGTCTTCTTCCGGCAAAAAGAATCTACCGCGAGCGGGGGCCAGGCCCAACGTGCCGAAATAGTTGCCTGTCACCAGTTCACCGAACACCCTTTGCGCGGGGCCAGCCGGCTGCCAGGTCAGCACGCGCGGCGATGTGTACCCCGCCAGCGACACGAACACCTGATTCCTCGCGCGATAGTCCTGCAAATTTTCGTAAGAGATCGGCAGAGGCACGCCGGATTTCGAGGTGCTCTGCATGTCCTTTGTCTGAAGTCCGGCCAGTTCACCGGCCTTGCCCACCGGCAGCGGATTCAGAATCAAAGTATTGATCAGGGTGAACACAGTGGTGTTCGCGCCGATTCCCAGTCCCAGCGTCAGCACCACGAACAGCGCAAAGATGGGACCTTTGCGAACGGTGCGGACCGCATAGCGCAGGTCCCGCCAGATCCCTTCCACAAAACCGCTCGACCGGATGTCGCCGGCCGGTACTGCGTCGTATTTCGGCATGCGCTCGCTCCTCTGCAACCCTGCCTGGAGCGGATATAAGTCATCCAGCTCCGAAAGAACACTCTGGTATGCTTCGGCTTCACCGGCGCCGCCGCTGCGCAGTTCCCGGTAGCAATCCTCCAGATGCTGTACGACTTCCTCCACCAGGTTCGCCTCTCCCGTTGGCTCCAGGCGCAAGGGAGCGATGCGTTCGCGGATGATACTTTTCCAGTCAGGCATGTTCCATCCCTGTCACGCGGCCGACGATGGCCACGAAATCTTTCCAGCTCTTCTGCTTCGCACGAAGCTCGCTCAGGCCCAGGGGGGTCAGCTTGTAATATCGCCGCCGCCGCTGCTCGGCCTTCTCCACCCACAGCCCCTCGATCCAACCCTGCTTCTCCAGGCGATGCAGCAACGGATAAAGCGATGTCACATGAAATCGCAAGGCGCCCCCGGAACGGATCTGAATCAACTTGGAGATGTCGTATCCGTGGCGCGGCTGATCTTCTAGTAAGGACAACACCAGGAGTTCGGCGCTCCCCTTCTTCCATTCCTGATCGGGCGGGTTCGGCAGCATATTGTTTGGTCCCTTGTATTGGACGCACCAATATCTACGTTTGGTGGGAAGAATTCGTTCCGAAAATAGTTTCCACAGCACAAGCTCAGGAAAAACAATGAGTTATTGCGATAGACTACAGGGCAGGAGGCATTTCATGCAACCAGATTCATCGCCGCCAGCGCGCCGCGACTTCTTCAAAGCGGCAGCCGGCGGATTACTCCTGTTGAAGCCCGAAACGGTTTTCGGCACGCAGGCCAACTCGGCTGTGGAGGTCGGATTGATCGGCTGCGGCGGACGCGGCAACTGGATTGGCGGGTTCTTTCCGGAGTTTGCCGGGGCGCGCATCGTAGCGCTGGCCGATGTCATGCGGGATCGCCTGGACGGCACTCAATCCAACTTCAAGGTGGATCCCGCGCGCGCCTATTACGGGCCGGAGGCCTATCGCGAGCTGATCGCATCGAAGGTGGACGCGGTGGCCATCGAGACGCCGCCCTACTTCCACCCTGAACAGGTGCGCGCGGCGCTGGACGCCGGCAAGCACGTCTATCTGGCCAAGCCCGTAGCGGTGGATGTGCCGGGCTGCCGCAGCATTCTTGAAAGCGGCAAGCGCGCCGCGGGGAAGCTCAGTTTCCTGGTCGACTTTCAGACCCGCGCGCAGCCGGTATTCCAGGAAGCCGCGGCGCGCGTGCATCGCGGAGATATCGGCAAGCCTGTTTTAGCCCAGGTGTTCTACTACGCGGGCCGTCCCGCCGCCGACAAATCCAAGCCCGGCATGGATCCCGGCCAGGCGCGCATGCTGAATTTCTACATGGATCGCGTGCTCGGCGGCGACATCATCGTGGAACAGAACATCCACGTGATCGACGTGGCCAACTGGTTCCTCCAGGGGCATCCGCTGGCGGCCCACGGCGCCGGCGGCCGGACAAATTGGAGCGGCACGCCGTTCGATACCGGTGACGCCTACGATCATTTCCTGGTAACTTTCCACTATCCCGGCGACGTCGAGGCCGACTTCAGCTCGAACCAGCTCACCAACAGCTTCAGCGACCTGTGCGTGCGCTGCTTCGGGATAAAAGGCGCCGTCGATTCGCACTACGGCGGGCTGGTTCGCATCACCGGTGAAAATGCCTGGCAGGGCGCGGAGAAGGACGACACCTTCCGCCAGGGCGCCATCAACAACGTCAAGGCATTCATCGACAGTATTCATACAGGCAAGCCGCTGAACAATGCCGAACAGGCTGTCGAGAGCAACCTGACAGCTATTTTGGGCCGCACCGCCGCCTATCGGAATGCGACGGTGACCTGGGAGGAGCTGCTGCACTCGGAAGAGAAGTTCGAGGCAAATCTGAAGCTGCGCTGGTGATCAGGCCCGCGCGTGCTTTCGCAGATAGGAATCTGGAATCAGCAGGGTGAGCGCATCCGGCACGATCTCCACTCTTGCCGGTATGTGGCCGGCATACTCGCCATCCACCTGAATGTAGACGCGGCGGCCGGTGGTTCCCGGCATGCAGACGGAGCCCGCACGAATCAGCGATACGCCCTCCACGCCAGACAGCTTGCGCAGCGCCACACGAACCAGGTACTTCAGAAACCGGAACGAACTGCACGTTTCGAACAGCACCACTTCAAAACGATCTTCCAATAAGCTGACGGTCTGGGCGATCTCGAGATCGCCGCCGTAATTGCGCACCTTGCTGATGAGGACGAACGAGCAATGCAGGCGGCGCCCCTCCACCAGCACCTCGAACTCGTCAAGTTCACGCCCCAACTGGCTGAATCCGCCGATCCAATAGGCCAGCTTTCCGATCCGCGCTTTGAGCGGCACGCTGATGTTGTAAACGATTTTGGCGTCCAGCCCGATGCCCGCCATCAGCAGAAAAAGCCGCGTTCGCTCCGAGCCGTTGACGCACTGCAGGCGGCCCATGGATATGCGGGTGGGGATGCAGCGTGGAAGCTCGGCGGCGGCGCGCTCGATGCTGGAGCCCAGCCCCATCTCGTTGGCCAGCACATTGGCGGTTCCGGCCGGCAGCACTCCCAGCGGCACATCGGAGAACGCCACGCCCTCGGCGATCTCGTTGATGGTGCCGTCGCCCCCCGCGGCCAGAATCAGTTCGGCGCCGTCGGCAATGCTGCGCCGCGCGATAGCGCCCGCGGTGCCCGGCCCCTGCGTCGGCACCAGCCAGGTGTCGTGTCCAGCCTCGCGCAGAATCTCGGCCGCATCCGACAGGCGCTTCAATCCGCGCGCGCCCATCTTGCCGGCAAACGGATTATAGATGACGATGGTTTTGCGTCCGGCGCTTATGGCTTCACCTCAGCCCTCTAAGTTTAAACTATAGTGATAACTTCCATGCCGCGAGATGTTGCCACCCGAATCGAGAAGTTGCGGGAAACCCTGCGCCATCACGAGCGGCTGTACTACGTGATGGATCAGCCCGAGATCAGCGACGCCGAATACGACGCGTTGATGCGCGAATTGCGCGACCTGGAAGCCGCGCATCCGGATCTGTTGACGCCCGATTCGCCGACCCAGCGGGTGGGTGGCAAGCCGCGCGAGGGCTTCGTCAAAGTGGCGCACAGCTCCCCCATGTTGAGTCTGGATAACGCGCTGGACGAAGCCGAGCTGCGCGATTTCGACCGCCGCGTGCGCGAGTTGCTGCGCGGCGCCGAATTCCGCTACGTGACCGAATTGAAGCTGGACGGTCTTTCCATGGCGGCCCACTACCGCGCCGGCCAGTTCTTTCAGGCGGTGACGCGCGGCGACGGCGAGGTGGGCGAGGACGTAACCGAGAACGCCCGCACCATCCGCTCGCTCCCGTTACGCGTGAATACCAAACTGGCGCAGTTCGAGGTCCGCGGTGAAACGGTAATGAACCGGCGCGCATTCGAGCGGCTCAACGCCGAGCGCGACGAACGTGGGCTCTCGCGCTTCGCCAATCCCCGCAACGCCGCCGCCGGATCGCTGCGCGTACTCGAGCCGGCCATTACCGCCTCGCGCCGGCTGGATTACTACACCTATTTCCTATACGTGGACGGCGGACCGGCTCGTCCGAGCCATTGGGAGTCTCTCGAGGAATTGGCCCGCATGGGCTTTCGCGTGAATCCCCACCGCAAGCTGTGCCGCGACGTGGACGAGGTGCTGCAATTTTGCGCCGAGTGGGAGGCCAAGCGCGAGCAGTTGGCCTACGAGATCGACGGTGTGGTGGTGAAGGTGGATTCCATCGCCCAGCAGCAGCAGCTCGGATACACCGCCAAAGCGCCGCGCTGGGCCATCGCCTATAAGTACCCCGCGCGCCAGGCGCTGACCACCGTGGAGGGCATCGAGGTGCAGGTAGGGCGGACGGGCGCCCTGACGCCGGTGGCCCACCTGGCGCCGGTCGAGGTCAGCGGCGTCACCGTGTCGCGCGCCACGCTGCACAACGAAGACGAAATCGAGCGGCTGGGCTTGCAGATCGGCGACACCGTGGTGATCGAGCGCAGCGGAGACGTGATTCCCAAAGTGGTGCGCGTGCAGACCCAAGGCTCGTACCGCAAGCCCTTCCACATGCCGGCGACATGTCCGGTTTGCGGCGGCAAAATCGTACGCGAGGAAGGTGAGGCGGCCTCGCGCTGCATCAACACCAACTGTCCGGCGCGCCTGAAGGAATCCATTCTGCACTTCGCGGCTCGCGGCGTAATGAATATCGACGGGCTGGGCGATGTGCTGGTGGATCAATTGGTGGATCGCGGCCTGGTCCACAGCGTGGCGGATATCTATACACTCACCATGGCGCAACTGGTGTCGCTCGAACGCATGGGGCCAAAATCCGCCGCCAACGTTCTGAAAAACATTGAGAAATCCAAGCACAGCCCACTGCCGCGCGTGCTGACGGCGCTGGGCATCCGCTTTGTCGGCGAGCGCACGGCGGTGTTCCTGGCGGAAGCTTTCGGCAGCCTCGATAAGATCGCCGCGGCCAGGGTGGAAGAATTGCAGCGCGCCGAGGAGGTCGGGCCGAAGGTGGCTGAGAGCGTGTATCAGTTCTTCCACGAGCCGCACAATCGGGAACTGATAGAACGCCTGCGCGCGGCGGGCCTGCGGTTCGATTATGAAGTCAAACGCAAGAAGGCCGGACCGTTCCAGGGCCTGGCTTTCGTGCTCACCGGCACGCTGCCCAACCTGAGCCGCGAGGAAGCCACGCATGTCATCGAGTCCGCTGGCGGCAAGGTGACCGGCTCGGTCA
>DATGGM010000300.1:0-11415 GCA_035308525.1 Bryobacteraceae bacterium | reverse complement strand
ACCATCGTGCCGCTGGTCAGCCATATGGACCACAGCGAACATTCCGTGCAGATCGTCGCCACCGAATACGGCATCGCCGACCTGCGCGGGCGCTCGCCCTACGAGCGCGCCACGCTGATCATCCACAACTGCGCGCACCCGGATTTCCGCGACGAGCTGATGGGGTACCTGGAAATGGTGGAAGGCGGCCACACGCCGCAGACGCTCACCGCCGCGTTCAAGCTGCACGAGCAATATCTGAAAACCGGGGATATGCGCGGCGTGGACTGGCGTCAGTTTGTGGGATAAGCGGGGCAGGCCCGTGGCCTGCGGCGGCCACTCGGCCCGCAGGGCCTATAATGAAATTTCGACCCTAAACGCGGAGTTTACACTAATGTATCAACTCAAACTAAGCCGCCCCGTCGCGGCGATCGCCTCATGCGGCCTGCTCTTATGCGGCCTGCGCCTGTGTGCCGACGAGGGTATGTGGACCTTCGACAATCCGCCTGTCAAGCAGTTGCGGGAAAAATATCATTTCACGCCGACGCAGCAGTGGCTCGACCATGTGCGCCTTTCCTGCGTGCGGCTGAATGACGGCGGCTCCGGTTCCTTCGTCAGCCCGCATGGCCTGCTGCTTACCAATCACCACGTGGCCCGCGGCCAACTGCAAAAGAACTCCACCGCCGAGCGCGACTACGTCAAGAACGGCTTCTATGCCGCCACGCCCGAAGAGGAAATGAAGTCGCCGGATCTCGAAGTCAATGTGCTCATGTCGATGGAAAACGTCACGCAAACGGTGCTGGCGTCGCTGAAGGGCGCCAAAACGCCGGAAGAGGAGTTCGTCAAGCGCAAAGCCGTGATCGCCGATATGGAGCGCGAAAGCATGCAAAAGACCGGCTTGCGCTCCGACGTGGTGACGTTGTATCAAGGCGGCGAATACTGGCTGTACCGCTACAAGAGATACACCGACGTGCGGATCGTCTTCGCCCCCGAAGATGAGGCAGCTTTCTTCGGCGGCGACCCGGACAATTTCACTTATCCGCGCTATGACCTGGACATGGTCTTGTTCCGTGTTTATGAGAATGGCAAGCCGATCGACAGTAAGGATTATTTGAAGTGGAATCCCAAAGGCGCCGGCGACAATGAACTGGTGTTTGTACCCGGCCATCCCGGCAACACACAGCGCCTGGATACCATGGCGCAGCTCGAATTTGAGCGCGACTACTTCGAGCCGATCATCCTGAAGCTGCTGAAGAACCGGATTGCGGTGCTCGAGAAATATTCGGCGCAGGGTCCGGAACAGGCGCGCCAGGCCGCCTCCATGATTTTCGGCCTGCAGAACAGCGTGAAAGCTTTGGATGGCCGCTACAAGGGGCTACTGGACAAAGCCGTAATGTCCAAGAAGGAGAAGGACGAGGCGGAGTTCAAGGCCATGGTAATGGCCAATCCCGAGTGGAAGCAGGCATACGGCGACGCCTGGGACGCCATTGCGGCAGCCACACGCAAAGCGGCGTCCAGAGTCAAGCAGCAGTTCTATCACGCGACCGACTCCGGGCTAAGCAACACCGCCGGCACCATCGTGGATTATGTCGCGGAGATCAAGAAGCCCGATGGCGTGCGGCTGCCGGGCTTTCACGAGGCGCAACTGGAGTCGCTGCGGCAGCGTTTGTTCTCGCCGGCCCCGGTATATCCGGCGTTGGAAATTGCCCGCATGACCGGCGCGCTCGAAGCGGACATCGCCGAGTTGGGACCCGACGACCCGTTCCTGAAGATCGTGCTTAATGGCCGCTCTCCCGCGGAAGCGGCAAAGGAATTAGTGAGTAGCACGAAACTCGCCGATCCGGCCTTCCGCAAGAAACTGGTGGACGGCGGCGAGGCGGCGGTGGCGGCCTCCGACGATCCCTTGATCGTCGTGTACCGGAAGCTGGACCCCATGCGGCGCGAAATGATCAAGTGGCAGGAGGACAACGTCCAGAGCGTGGAGGAGCAAGCCGGCGAAAAGCTTGGCAAGGCGCGCTTCGCGGCTTTCGGCAAAACTACCTACCCGGATGCCACATTCACGCTGCGCCTTTCCTACGGCCAGGTGAAAGGCTACCCCATGAACGGCACCCTGGCGCCCTACAAAACCACGTTCTTCGGTCTTTACGATCGCGCGGCCAGCTTCGACTACGATGGGCCGTTCTATCTGCCATCACGCTATAAGGAAGGCCGCGACAAGCTCGACCTGGCGACGCCGCTCGATTTTGTGACTACCAACGACATCATCGGCGGCAACTCCGGATCACCCGTGATCAACCGCAACGCCGAGATTGTGGGCCTCATCTTCGACGGCAACATCGAATCGCTGGTTGGGGACTTCGTGTATGACGGCACCACCAATCGCGCGGTCGCGGTGCACACCGGCGGGATGACCGAGGCGATGCGCAAGCTGTACGGCACCCAGCGCGTGCTGGACGAGTTGCTCGGCGGGCAGTCTAGTTCGAGTGGCGGAGGACGGTAAAGGCGGGCTGGCCCTCGCTTAACCCACTCTCGGTCACGCCGCCGATCTCGACATCGATCAACCGGTTCGGTTCGGCGGCGCGCGCCAGCTGCACTTTCAGATAATTGGCGCTCAGCGCGGTTCCAGCCTCGTTGAGGGTCACCACCGAAAGCGTCCGGCCCACCATGGAGCGCCGGAATTCCAGGTTCTTGGCCGCTGCCAGCGCCCGCAGCACGCGATTGCGTTCCTTGCGCATCGGCATGGGCACCTGGTCCGGCATCTCCGCGGCGGGCGTGCCCGGACGCTCCGAGTACGTGAAGACGTGCAAATAGGTGAACGGCAGGCTTTCAATAAACCGGCGGCTCTCCTCGAAGTCGGCGCCTGTCTCGCCGGGAAAGCCCACCATCACGTCGGCGCCCACGGCGCAATCCGGCATCAGGCCGCGCGCCTTCAGGATGCGGTCCGCGTAGTGCCGCGGCCGGTACTTGCGATGCATACGCCGCAGGATGCGGTCGCATCCGGACTGTAGCGGCGCGTGCACGTGCCGGGCGATGCGCGGTGAAGCGGCCATCAGGCCCAGCAGGTCGTCGGAGAAGTCCATCGGCTCCACGGAGCTGAGGCGCAGCCGCTGGATGTCCGTCTCGGCGAGCAGCCGCCGGATCAAGTCGGCCAGGCGGACCCGGCTGCCCGGCTCGCGGCCCCAGCGGCCCAGGTTGATGCCGCTCAGCACCACCTCGCGGTACCGGCTAGTCAAGCCGCGCACCTGGTTGATCACCTGCTCCGCGGGCGCGCTGCGGCTACGGCCTCTCACGAACGGAATAATGCAGAACGAACAGCGGTTATTGCAGCCATCCTGGATTTTCAGGTTAGGGCGGGTGCGGTCGCCGGCGGCGTCCTCCACCGGCGCGGACAGAAAGTCGTTCTGAGCGAAAATGTCGCCGACCAGGATGTTGCCGTGGTATGGCGCGGAATTCACCAGGTCGGCGATCTGGGTCTTGTGGGAATTTCCCACCACCCATTCCACGCCCGGCATGGCGGCCAGCTCCGCCGGCGCGCGCTGCGCATAGCAGCCGGTTACCAGGATGCGGGCGCTGGGATTCTCCCGATGCACGCGGCGCACGGTCTGGCGGACATCTTCATCCGCCGCCTGTGTGACGGTGCAGGTGTTCAGAACTACCAGGTCGGCGTGGCTGCGCTCCGGCACAGCTTCCAGGCCGGTGGCCGAAAGCATGGTTTCCAAGGCGGCGCCATCGGCCTGGGTGGCCCGGCAGCCGAAATTCTGCACGAAGAACTTGCTCACTGTCACCATTATAGGGAACTATCGGCCTGTCTTATTCGTATCCGTTTTAAGAGATTCATATGGCAACCTCGCGTAAGAAGCGATCATTGAAGTGGATACTCCTCATCCTGGTGCCTCTGTTAGGGGGCGCCGCGGTCTTCACCTTGAAAGCGATCACCAAGGGTTCGCCGAAGATCGATCAGGAAAAGCTGGTGAAAGCCCAGCGCATCGACCTGGCCCGTTCGGTGGTTGCCACCGGAAAGATCGAGGCCGTGACCAAAGTGGAAATCAAGTCGAAAGCCAGCGGCATCATCCAGAACCTGCCGGTCAACGTGGGCGACGTGGTTCACAAGGGCCAGGTCATCTGTAAGCTGGACGAGGACAATGTTCTGCCCCAAGTGCGTCAGTTCCAGGCGGCCCTGGCATTGGCCGAGGCGAACCTGAAGAGCGCCCAGGCCGACGACGAGCGCTATAAGGTGGATGCCGCCGGACCCGACGTGCCGTTCCTGAAGCGCGACATGGACCGCTCCCGCAGCCTGTATCAGGAGCAACTGGTCGCGCGCAGCGTGGTGGATGATACCGAGAAGAATTATGACATGGCGGTGAACCGCCAGAAGTCCGCGGTGGTCAACCTGGGCGTAGCGCGCGCAGCCATCGCCAAGGCGCAGGCCGGCATCGAACAGGCTCAGGCGGCTCTGGCGCAATCCGAAGAGGATCTGCGCAATACCACGATTATTTCCCCAATAGATGGAGTGGTCCTCTCGCGCGACCGTGAAGTGGGAGATGCCGTCAGTTCGATTCTGACCATGGGTTCCGGCGCCACCCTGATCATGACCCTTGGCGACTTATCTGAAGTGTATGTCAAGGGCAAGGTGGATGAGAGCGACGTGGGTAAGATCTACCTTGGCCAGCCTGCGCGCATTACCGTAGAGTCGTTCAAAGACGAGAAGTTCAGCGGCAAGGTGACTAAGATTTCACCGATGGGAGTCGAGAAGGACAACGTGACGACATTCGAAGTGCGCGTGTCGATCTCCAACGAATCGCGCAAATTGCGCGCCGAGATGACGGCCAACGCCGAGGTCATCCTGGAAGAACGCAAGGGCGTGGTCGCGGTGCCGGAAGGCGCCATTCTCTATAACAAGGACAAGTCCACGTCGGTCGAGATACCCGACGCCACCAGCGAGAGCGGCAAGCGCAAGATATCCGTGGTGACAGGGATCAGCAACGGTTCGAAGACCCAGATCGCAAAGGGCATCAACGAAGGCCAGCAGGTAATCCTGCAATAGGAAGGGATTCTTATGGATTACCTTCGTGAGCTGTTGGCGCAGGTCGCATCCAGCCTGCTGCGGAACAAGCTGCGCAGCTTTCTGACCATGTCCGGGATCGCCTGGGGCGTAGCCTCCATCGTGCTGATCGTGGCCATGGGGGACGGCTTCAAGCAAGGCCAGCGAAACAACACCAGGCAGCTTGGGGAGAGCATCGTGCTGCTCTTCCCCGGCCGCACCGAGAAGCAGGTGGGCGGGCAGCGGGCGGGCCGCCGCATCCGCTTCACGTACGACGATATCAACGACATCCGTACAGAGTGTTACCAGGTGAGCCGCGTCATCGGCGAACTACAAAACGGCGCCAAGGTAGCCAGCCCGTTCAATAGTGGATCGTTCACCGTGAACGGCGTGGAGCCTCTGTACTCCAAGATCCGCACCATACCGATCGATCGCGGGCGCTTCCTGGTCGACGGCGATGAGACCGATGCCGAGCGGGTAGCCGTACTGGGAGACAACGTCCGCAAGCAGTTGTTCGGCCAGCGCAACATCGCGCCTGGCTCGCAGATCTTCCTGAACGGTCTGCCGTTTCGCATCGTCGGCCTGATGCCCGCCAAGAACCAGAACAGCAGCTACAACGGCCTGGACGGCGACAAGATTTACGTCCCCTACGCCACCATGGTCCGCGACCTGCCGCCGAAGGACGACAACTTCCACCCCGGCATCGTCAACGACATTATCTACGTGCCGGCCTCTCTGACGGATTGGAAAGCGGCGCGCCGGCAGGTGCTGCGCGTGCTGGGACGCAATCATCAGTTTGACCCGGACGACAAGGGCGCCGTGTACATTTGGGATACCGTCGAGAGCGCGGAACTGGTGGACCAGATCTTCGTCTCCATGACAGCGTTTCTGGGCGCCATCGCGGTGATCACGCTCACGCTGGGCGGCGTTGGAGTGCTCAACATCATGCTGGTCTCAGTCACCGAGCGCACCCGTGAGATCGGCTTGCGTAAAGCCATCGGCGCGACGCGGCGGCGCATCATGGCCGACTTTCTGGTGGAAGGCGTGGTGCTGGCGGGCCTCAGCGGCGTGATGGGATTTCTGGGCGCGTACGGCCTGGCGTCGCTGGTGAATATGCTGCCGCAATCGGACATGTTCGCCGGCTTGCCGGTCAAGGGAGCCACGACGGCGTGGTCGTTCACGGCACTGGCCATCGTGGCCGTATCGTCGGCATTGTTCCCCGCCTGGCGCGCGTCATCGCTCACGCCCGTGGAGGCGCTGCGCTATGAGCGTTAGCTCCGTATTCAGCGAAGCCGCGGCCGCGCTGAAGTTCAACCGGCAACGCAGCATCCTGACGACCATTAGCCTGGCATGGGGCGTGGCGTGCTTCGTCATTCTCTACTCCTACGGCGACGGCTTCCACTTCGCGCTGCGCAAAGCGTTCATGTCCATCGGCCAGGACCTGGTGCTGATGTTCAACGGCCAGACATCCACGCAGGCGGGAGGCGAGCGGGCCGGCCGCAAGATCCGCATGGAACGGACGGACGTGGACGCCATTCGTGACGGCGTACCGCTGGCAGCGGCCATCTCGCCCGAAGTGATGGTGCACGGCGCCACGGTGGTGCGCGGTTACCGGACGCAATCGATCGCGGTGCGCGGCGTCTATCCGGTATACGGCCGCATCCGCAACCAGACGGTGGCCACGGGCCGCTGGCTCGGTCCGGAAGACGAAGCCCAGAAGCAGCGCGTAGCCGTCATGGGCGGCGAGGCTGCCAGGAAGATGTTCGGCGAGATTCCGCCGGAAGGCGAAGACATCACCATCAACGGGCTGCACTTCACCGTCATCGGCGTGCTCAAAACCAAGACCCAGATATCCAATTACAACGAGCCGGATAACGAGTGCATCTTCATCCCTTATGACACCGGCTCGCTGCTGCGCGACGTCAAGTACCCCGATTACATCGTTTGGATGCCGGTGAATCCCATCTTTCGCGCGGAGGCGGTAAGGCAGACGCGGGAGACGCTGGCGCGCGTCCACAACTTCTCGTCGAACGACGAGCGCGCTGTCCAGATCATCGTCTTCAACGAGTTCCTGCGCATCGTGGATACCATGGGGATGGCGCTGCGCATCCTGCTGGGATTCGTAGGCACGCTGACGCTGGCCATCGGCGGCGTGGGCCTCGCGAACATCATGCTGGTATCGGTGACGCAGCGCACGCGCGAGATCGGCATGCTCAAGTCGATCGGCGCCACCAGCCGCTCGATCCTGTCGCAGTTCCTGCTGGAAGCCATGGCGATTGTGACGGTGGGCGGCGTGTTCGGCGTAGCCGTGGGTTACGGAGTGACCGCCACGCTGCAGACGCTGCCGCTGCTGGGACCGCTGTTCAAGGACACCAGCGGCACGGGCGACATCCACCTGCAGATTTCGCAATTCGCGGTAATGACCTCGACGCTGCTGCTCGAATTCGTCGGCCTGATCGCGGGGCTGCTGCCGGCCATCAAGGCGTCGCGCATGGACCCTATCGAAGCCTTGCGCTACGAATAGGGCGGGGTTTGATAGACTGAACGCAAGCCGCCCATGCCAATGACCGAAGGTTGTCTCACCGAAGAAGAGCGCGCGCACGTCGTACAACTTCTCCACGATTCTCAGGCTGAGTTTCTGGAGCTGACCTCCGGCCTGAGCGATGCGCAATGGACGGCGCGGCCGGCGCCGGACCACTGGAGCGTGCAGCAAACAGCCGAGCACCTGGTGCTGGGGGAGGCCGCGATGCTCGCCAAGATCGAAGAAGCTCTGGCGAGCGCTCCCGATCCGGACTGGGTGGCGGAGGATGCGCGCAAAACGAAATTCCTCGATCGCGTGCTGCCGGATCGCAGCCGCAAGGTCACGGCTCCCCAGATGCTGCATCCGCACAGCCGCTGGACGCGCGAGGAGGCCACGGCGCGCTACCGGGAGGTCCGCGCGCGGACGCTAAAGCTCGCCGCGGAAATGGACCAGCCGGCGAAGAGCCATCTGGCGAAGCATCCGTTTCCGATTTTCGACATGCTGAACGCCTACCATTGGCTGCTCTATATCCCGCTGCACAATGTGCGGCATAACCAACAGATCGCTGAAGCACTGAAGGACGTGCCGCGGTGAGGAGCATCGTAGTGACCGGAGGCGGCGCGGGCATCGGCCGGGCGGTAGCGCTGCGTTGCGCCGCGCGCGGCGACCGGGTGGCCGTGTTGGACATCGACGGCGGGGCGGCGCGAGAGACGGCCCGAGAGGCGCTGACGGCCGGCGCGGATGCGGCGCTTGGTGTCGAGTGCGATGTCTCGCGCGAGGACCGGGTGGCGGCGGCATTCGAGGAGGCCATGGCGGCCTTGGGTCCGCTGTACGGCGCTTTTGCGAATGCGGGAATGGATGCAGGCGGTTTCTTGCACGAGCTGCCATTCGAAACCTGGAAGCGGGTTTTGGAAACTAATTTGACCGGCATCTATCTCACCTGCAAATACGCGCTACAGAATCTGTTGAAGGCGGGGACGCCCGGCTCGATCGTGTGCACGTCGTCGCCGGCGGCGTCGGTGGCATTCGCGGCGGGGGCCGCGGGCGCCTACAGCGCGTCCAAGGGAGGCGTTTCGGCGCTGGTGCGGTGCATGGCGGTGGACTACGCGCGCTACGGCATTCGCGTCAACGCGGTTGTTCCGGGCGCTACCGAGACCAAGCTGATGTGGGCCAATGTAGCGCCGGCGGACATGCCTGAGATGCGGCGGCGCATTTGCGAAGAGGTTCCGCTGGGCCGCCTGGCCAGCCCGGATGAACCGGCGCGAGCAGTTGCCTGGCTGTTGTCGGACGAATCTTCGTATGTGACCGGGTCGCACCTGGTGTGTGATGGCGGCATATTGGCCAAGGCCTCCATTAGCGTTTGAACGGGCGTGGGACAGACCGTCGCCGCCCGGCCTCCCCCAAAGGCATGAGGGAAGACCGAGCGTTGGGTGATCCGGCTCAGACCGGAGGCCCGCCCGCCTCCGATGTGAATCCGTCCGGCCAACCGTCGCGATTGGCCGGCAAGCCTTTCTCAAGGGCGCCGGGGATCGGATTACCCAGCAACCGGTGTAAAAAAACCGGTTACAGACGGGAGAAGCGCTGCCCAGGCGCCTCTCACAGGGCATCACGCAGAGCGCAACGCCCTTTCTTGATTCCACTCTGACACGAGCATTTCGGCACATGCCCTGCCGTTGATTGCAAATGGTTGAAATTGAAGATTCAAAAAAACTCGCCGGAATGTGACCGATTCGAATCGGGTTTGTTTCGTATCTGGGCTATGGGATACTGGGGCGCGAGGAGGCGCTAGTTGCCGGTCCACGTTTTCGTCCGGTTTGAGCCGCTGGCAGGCAGGGCTGTGGCGTTTCGCGAGGAATTGCTGCGGGTGGTCGAGGCTTCGCGGGCCGAGCCTGGTTGCTTAGCCATGCATGCGTTTGAGTCACTGCGGGAGCCATCGGTGTATGCGATTCATTCCGAGTGGGTGGACGAGGCGGCGTTTGAGTTTCACGCACGCTTACCGCACACGGTCCGATTTCTGGCGGCGGCCGAGGAGTTACTGAGCCATCCCGTGGCGGGGCTGCGGACGCGGGCGATCGAATGAAGAATTACTTACTGCTGCGCATCAACTGCTCGATATTGACCAGCTCGGTGGGATAGTCTCCGGTATAGCACGCGTAGCAGTAATCGTGCTTGCGGCTGTCGCCGACAGCTTCGCGCAAGGACGCCAGCGACAGATAGCCGAGCGTGTCAGCTTCCACGAAACGGCGAATGGCCTCCACGTCGTTGTTGGAAGCAATCAGCTCGCCTTTCGTCGGCGTATCCACGCCGTAGAAGCAGGGCGAAATGGTCGGCGGGCAGGAGACGCGCAGGTGCACTTCGCGCGCGCCGGCCTGCCGCATCATGCGCACGATCTTGCGGCTGGTGGTGCCGCGCACGATGGAATCGTCCACCAGGACCACGCTCTTGCCCTCCAGCAGGTAGCGTACGGGGTTGAGCTTGAGCTTGACGCCGAAATCCCGGATGGCCTGGGACGGTTCAATAAACGTGCGGCCCACGTAGTGATTGCGGATCAGCGCATGGCGGAAAGGCAGGCCGGACTCGGCGGAGTATCCCAGGGCCGCGGCCACGCCGGAATCGGGCACGGGCACCACCAGGTCGGCATCGGCGGGGTGCTCGCGCGCCAACAGGCGGCCCAACATCTCGCGGGATTCCTGCACGGGACGGCCGAAGACGATGGAATCGGGACGCGAGAAGTAGACGTGCTCGAAGGCGCAATGGGCCAGGGGACGCTGCGGGGAATACCGCTCGCGTGCAACGCCTTGCGGACCCACCACGATCATTTCGCCGGGCAGCACATCGTTCAGGTAGACGGCGCCGATGAGGTCGAAGGCGCACGTCTCGGAAGCGAAGACGTAGCAGGCCTTTCCGTTCAATTCCATCTGGCCCATGGCCAGGGGACGGAAGCCGTGAGGATCGCGGGCCACGATGATGCGGTCCTCGGCCAGGAAAACCAGGGAAAAGGCGCCCTCGATCTGGAGCAGCGCATCGCGCAATGCGCCTTCCAGGGTGCGCTCGGAGGAGTGCGCCACCAGGTGGAGGATAACTTCGGTGTCGCTATTGGCCTGGAAGATGGAGCCGCGCTCCTCCAGGCCGGTTCTCAGTTCGATGGCGTTGGTGATGTTGCCGTTGTGGGCCACCGCGATGCGGCCCTTGTTGCACGACACCGAGAAGGGTTGGGCGTTGAGCAGCACGGTGTCGCCCGCGGTGGAGTAGCGCGTATGCCCGATGGCCAACTCGCCGGGCAGCTCGGACAGGACCTGGGTGGTGAAGATCTCCGCCACGTGACCCATGGACTTGTGGCAATGGATATCGCGGCCATCGCTGGTGCAGATGCCCGCGCTCTCCTGGCCGCGATGCTGCAGGGCGTAAAGCCCCAGGTAGGCCATCTTGGCGGCTTCGGGATGGCCGTAGACGGCGAAGACGCCGCATTCGTCGTGGAATTTATCGAACATCGTTTTATGCCCGCAGTTGGTTTTCGAGCGATTTTTCCCAGATCGATTTCAGGCTGCCGGTAGTAACAGAGATCAATGTTTGGTCGCGGTTGGCGAAGGCCAACACCCCATTTATAGTGATGCCCGCGCGGGCTGCCCGGACTCCCTGGCGCGCGGCAATGGCGGCCACGGCTTCCGGGTCGGATGTGGAGATGAGAATGCGCGACGGGCCTTCGTGGAAGAGCAGGAAATCGGGCGGCAGGTCCGATTGGAACAGGAACGCGGCGCCGATACCGGCCATGGAGCATTCGGCCGCGGCAACCGCAAGGCCGCCGTCGGAGAGATCGTGCGCCGATTCGGCCAGGCCGGCCGCCACGATTTCGCGCATGGCGTCGTGCACGCGC
>DATGGM010000299.1:0-94302 GCA_035308525.1 Bryobacteraceae bacterium | reverse complement strand
GCTGTGGGCAGCGCCTAGGCCATTCCCTTTCCCGACGCACACTTCGAAGGCGTCTTCTGCTGCTGGCTGTTCGAGCATCTGCCCGATCCGGAGCGCGCCATTCGCGAGTTTCACCGCGTGTTGAAACCCGGCGGCTTATGTTGTATCGTAGTACCCACGCCGGCGGACATGGTGGCGTTTTATGCCGACTATACGCACATTCGCCCGTTCACAGCTACTTCCCTGCGGCAGTTGGCGGCCGTGGCGCCGTTTACACGCGTGCGCACCGAACACCTGCCGTGGGCGCGCGGCCTGCGCGTCGTCCATCGCGCGTTTGGGCGGGAGGCCAGCTACCGCTACCTGCTCTTCGCGGACCGCGGACTGCGCCGCTTGGGCCTCCGCAACCGCGCCCATCTCGTTTTGGACGCCTGGAAGTAGGATTCGTAGCGTGACCCGCGCATTTGATATAATTTGGTTTGCACTATACTGCCAGCGTCTGATACCATCAATGTGGCAGCGCGGAATCCTTCCCTTGAAGTACCACAATTCCAACCAGAGGAGAGACCAGATCACTGAATGAATTTCACTGTTTTTCTAGGCAACCTGCCCATTTGGGTAACCGCCGACGATATTAAAGGATGGCTCGCCGCCGAAGGCTTGGTGGCGGATTCGGTTAAAGTCATCCGCAACCATGAAACGCAGGAGTCCAAGGGCTTCGCTTTCGTAGAAGCGCCTACCGCCGACGAGATGCAGGCGATCATCCGCCGCTTCGATCGCGCGCCCCTGGAAGACCGCCTGTTGCGGGCCAACCCCGCGCAGCCCTCCAAGGGCAAAGAGACCAAGGCTGTGGAGCAGCGTCCCGCAATGCGCAACGGCCGCAAGCCCAGGCGCGGCAAAGATGCAGCCCCCAAGACGGCTTTTGGCGCCGAACTGGCTAAGGCTTTATAAAAAAACGGGCTTCGTCGCCCTCAGATTTTAGCTCGCTCCGCGGCCGTCTTGGATGGCAGCGGACCTCCTTAATCACCCACCCTCAGCCCCTAACAAGTCGTTTATTTGCAATATTTTATGCTAAATAAACGAAACGAACCCAATTTCCCTTCGGTGCCTTTGCTACTATAGGTGGGAAGTGTCTCCGGAACCCACTGGTCCTCCTGGATCCCATCAGATGCCCGCCTCTGACGAAGTGCGAGCCGACGCCTGGCGGCACGTCCAGTTGGCTCGCCATCCCAAGCGCCCTCATTCGCTCGACTACATTCAGACTATATTCACCGACTTCCGAGAGCTCCACGGCGACCGCTTGTTCGGCGACGATCCCGCTATTGTGTGCGGCTCCGGATTCCTGGTCGGCAAGCCGGTCATGATCGTGGGTGAGCAGAAGGGCCGTGACACCAAGCAGAAGCTGTTCCGGAATTTCGGCATGCCCAAGCCGGAGGGTTATCGCAAGGCGCTGCGTGTGATGCAACTGGCCGCCAAGTTCGGACGCCCGGTGATCACCCTGCTGGATACCCCTGGCGCTTATCCCGGCCTCGACGCGGAGGAGCGCGGCCAGGCCGAAGCCATCGCCCGCAATCTGCGGGAAATGGCCCGCCTGGCGGTGCCCGTGATCGTGGTGGTGATCGGCGAAGGTGGCAGCGGTGGCGCGCTGGCTTTGGGGGTCGGCAACCGTGTGCTCATGCTCGAGAACGCCATCTATAGCGTGATCTCTCCGGAAAGCTGCGCCGCGATCATCTGGCGCGACTCCACCAAGGCGGAACTGGCCGCGGCGGCCCTGAAACTTACCGCGGTAGAGCTGCTCCGCCTGGGCCTCATTGACGCGGTGGTGAACGAGCCTCCCGGCGGCGCGCAGGAGGATGCCGAGGCCGCCGCCCGTGCGTTGAGCGACACCCTGGTAGCCGAGTTGGACGGGCTCGCGCGCCTCAGCCCCAATCAACTGGTGGAACAGCGCTATGCCAAGTTCCGCCACATGGGCAATTTCTTCGCGTGAAAAAGAGTGTCTGGTTCGGCATCCTGTTCATCGCGCTGGTGGTGGGCTTCGTCGTCTATTCCACTCTGAATACCGGCCGCGTACGCTGCGAGGTCTGCTTAACCTATCGCGGGCAGCAATCCTGCCGGACGGCCTCCGCCCGCACGCGCGAGCTTGCGCTGCGCACCGCCACCGAGAATGCCTGCGCGCTGATTTCTTCCGGAGTGACCGATTCCAATCAATGCAACAACACGCCGCCGGATAGCGTGCGCTGGCCGTAGACGCGCAGGCGCGCTAAGCCAGTTTATGATTCTTAACGGGCAGCTCCCGGATCCGCTGGCCGGTGGCCGCAAAGATCGCGTTGGTAATCGCCGGCGCCATCGGCGGCACGCCGGGCTCGCCCACGCCTGCCGGCAGCGCGTCGCTTTCCACTATGTGCACGCGCGTCTCATACGGCGCTTCGTGAATGCGGGCCACCGGGTAGTCGCCGTAGTTCGATTGCTTGATGCGGCCGTCGGTCGCCGTGATCTCCCCAAAGCGCGCGATGCTGGTACCGAACACCGCCGCGCCCTCCAGTTGGGCCTTCACGCGATCGGGATGTACCACCCTCCCGGCGTCTAGCGCCATATCCACGCGCGGAATCCGGATCTGGCCCTTGTCCACCTCGACCTCCACCACCACCGCGACAAATGTGAGGAAGCTGCGATGCACCGCGATACCCAGGCCATGCCCCGCGCCCGGCTTCTTTTTGCCCCAGCCCGAGCGCTCGGCAGCCAGTTCCACCACCCGGCGCAGACGGGCCGTGTCGATTGGATAGTCCCCCAGACTGCGTCCGTAGTTCTCGTATTTGATTCCCTGCGGCTGAGGATCGATCTTGCGCGGAGCGCCGATCAGCCCCAGCAGGTACTCGACCGGATCCGCCCCGGCCGCGTGCGCCAGTTCGTCCGCGAACGACTGCACAGCGAAGGCGTGATAGATGTTTGCCACGGAACGCAGCCACCCGATACGCACATGATGTTGCGCCGGCCCGTTCTCAGCGCGCAGGTTCGCCACGTCGAACGGCGTGTCAACCCAGCCCATCGTCATCTCGCCCGCGTCCCCGTAGGTCTCGGACGCGTTGAAGGTCGACCCGATCGGCGGGAACACGCTGCGTTGCAGCCAGGCCACCGGCCGGCCGTTCCGGCCTAGCGCTGCCTTCATGTACATGGCCGCTACCGCGTGGTAATAATCGAAGCGGATATCCTCCTCCCGGCTCCAGGTCACCTTCACCGGCTTGCCGACCTTCTTCGAGAGGATGGCGGCCTCCGCCACGTAGTCCGGCTTCGATTTGCGCCCAAAAGCTCCGCCTAACAGCGTCACGTGACAGGTAACGTCGTTCTTGTCGATGCCCACCGCGTTCGCCACGGTCTGTTGCACGGCCTGCGGGTTCTGCGTGTTGGCCCAGGTAATCACCTTGCCGTTTTTGAATTCCGCCACGGCGGCGGGCGGTTCCATGGACGCGTGCGCCAGCAGCGGAACGTAGTAATCCGCTTCGAGGATCTTGCCGCCCTTCGCAAACTCGGCGTCCACATCGCCGATATTGCGGACCACTTTTTGCGGCTTGTGGGCGGTCTCGAACAGCGACCTCTTGTAGGCTTCCGATTCGTAAATAGCGTGCTCGCCCGGATCCCACTCGACCTTCAGTTTCCGGCGGCCCTGCATCGCCGCCCAGGTGTTGTCCGCGATAACCGCCACGCCTCCCAGGGCTTGAAACTCGTGCGGCGGCTTGAAGGGATCAATGGTAACGGTCTGGCGGACTCCAGCCACCTTGCGCGCCTCCGAATCGTCGTAGCTGCGCAGCTTGCCGCCCAGCACGGGAGACCGCTCGATGGAGGCATACACCATTCCCGGCATCTTCGCGTCGATGCCGAATTGCCCTCGTCCGGAACACAGATCGTCCAGGTCCGTCATCGGCACGCCTTTGCCGATGTACCGGAACTCGTCCGCGCTCTTCAGACGGATTGCATCCTTACCCGGAACCGGTTGCTGGGCGGCCAACGACACCAGCTCGCCAAAGCCCAGCGAGCGCCCGCTCTTCTCATGCACCACCCGGTGGTTTCGCGCGCGGCATTCGGCGGGCGGCGCGCCCCATTTGGCGGCTGCGGCATGTTCCAGCATCGAGCGCGCCGTTGCCCCCGCCTCGCGGAACGGCTGGTAGAACTCCCGGATCGAGTATGAGCCGTCGGTGCTCTGATCGCCGTACTTCACGTCGCCGATGGCCTGCTCGATGCGTACCCGCTTCCAGTCGGCCTCCAACTCGTCCGCCGCCACCATGGGCAGCACGGTCCGAATGCCTGTCCCCATTTCCGAGCGGTGCGCGACCAGGATGACCGTGCCGTCCGGCTCGATGCCCAGATAGACGCTGGGCTGCCACTTTCCGTCCGCCCCTTGCGCCTCCCGCGGCGCAAGGGGCGTGCCGAGCACCAGTGCGCCCGCGGAAAACACGTGGCCGAGAAAGCTCCTGCGGCTGAGTTCTACGCGAGTCATGCCTTCACCCTCGCCGCCATTTGGATGGCCTGCCGGATGCGCTGATAGGTGCCGCAGCGGCAGATGTTCCCTTGCATGGCTTCGTCGATTTCGTGGTCCGTCGGCTTGGGTTTCTCCCGCAGCAGCGCCACAGCTTGCATGATCTGCCCGCTCTGGCAGTATCCGCATTGTGGAACGCTCACCGCCTTCCACGCGTTCTGCACCGGGTGGTCCGCATTCGCGGCCAGGCCTTCGATCGTGGTGATGCGCTTCCCCGCCGCGTCACTCAGGGTCGTAACGCAGCTGCGCGTGGCTGCGCCATTGATGTGCACCGTGCAGGCGCCGCAGATTCCCATGCCGCACCCGTACTTGGTACCGGTCAGATCCAGAAGATCCCGCAGGTACCACAGCAGCGGCATCTGAGGATCGCCCTCATATTGTTCTGTCTTTCCATTGACTGTCAGTTGGACCATGTCCGTCCCCCCCGTAGCTGCGTGTGCGCCGCGCTGGCCGCGCACCAGAGTCCACATCGGTACCATTATGTGCACATTGGAAGATACTATTTCTGGCACGCCACGGCGGGAAGTTAAATCACGCCAAGAGGGTCGCTTGCATCACGGTGACGGCCTGCCCGCCAAGAATGATGCGGTCGCCGTTCAACCGCACCCGCACCACGCCTCCGCGGGCCGAGGCCTGGTATCCGGTCATCTCCTTTTTGCCGAGCTTGGCTCCCCAGTATGGTCCGAGAGCCGTGTGGGAGGAACCGGTGACAGGATCCTCGTCGACGCCGGATCCGGGGGCGAAAAAGCGCGAAATGAAATCGAATCCCGGCGTTGATGAGCGCGCCGTGACAATGACGCCGCGCACGGGTACCTTTCGCAGCATGGCGTGATCGGGCTTGAGCGCGCGCAATTCCTCTTCCGACGCCACTTCCACCAGGTAGTCGAAAGCGTTCTTCAGCACGGCCTGGGGTGCGGGTACGCCTAACGCGGGCAGCAACTCAGCGGGCGGATCGGCTACGGTGGCGATCTTCACGGGAAAATCGAGCTCGATCCAGTCGCCGCGCCGGTCGGCCGTCAGCAGTCCGCTGCGCGAATGGAATCGGGCCTGCTTGCCGGGCGGCAGGTGGCCGTCCTCCCACAACACGTGCGCGCTGGCCACCGTGGCATGCCCGCAAAGATCCACCTCCACCGCGGGCGTGAGCCAGCGCAGGTCGTAATCGCCGCTGTGCGGAACCAGGAAGGCGGTTTCCGAAAGGTTCATCTCTCGCGCGACGCTGCGCATCCAGTCATCGGGACGCGGCTTCTCCAGCACGCAGACGGCCGCCGGGTTCCCGGCGAACGGGACGCTGGTGAAAGCGTCGACGGTAACGATTCGGACAGGCATTTTATGCGGTGCCTCCATTGAGCTTCCGGGCACAAGCTGATAAAATTGATCCCGGCATCACTTGAAAATCAGTATACTTTGGGGATTGGCTAATTGTCTATATGAAAATGGACGTAGTCCTGCGCGCCGTGGCGAACCAGCGGCGATTGCGGATACTGGCGTGGCTGAAGGAGCCGCGCAAACATTTCCCGCCGCAGCTGGACGGCGACCTGGTGAAAGACGGAGTTTGCAGTTGTTTCATCGCCCGCAAGCTCGCGATCACGCAGCCCAGCGCCAGCGAACACCTGAACATGCTGGCCGATGCCGGGCTGATTCGCGGGAAAAAGATCAAGCAGTGGACGTTTTACAAGCGTGACGAGAAAGCCATGCGCCGGGTAAAAAAGATGCTCGCGGAAATCTAGGCTCTCGCCGCCGAAACGTTTCCGCCACACACGATCACGCCCACGCGCTCGCCGGCTTCCGGCATGTAACGCCGCGATAGCAGCGCCGCGAAGGCCGCCGCGCCTCCGGGTTCGGCCATTACCCGCAACACCCGCCAGAGCGCTTCCTGGGCTTGCAAGATGTCGTCGTCCGTCACCAGTACAACGCGTTCCACTGCTCGCTGCGCGATCGGAAACATCAGTTCTCCGACGCGCCTGGGGGCCAGTGAATCGGCCGCGATTCCGCCGGCGGGGCTATCCACCGGGCGGCCTGCGCGCAAAGCATTGGTGAGGGTAGGAGCGGCCTCCGGCTCCACGCCCACCACCCGGATACTGTTCCCATACCACTCCGCCACGCCGCCGATAAGGCCGCCGCCTCCGACCGCCACCAGCAAGGTATCCAACCGGGGCGCCTGTTCCTCCACTTCCAGACCTACGCTCCCCTGGCCAAGCAGCGTTTCCAACTGATCGTAGGCGTGTACCACGAGCGCGCCGGATTCCGCCGCCCACTTGCCGCTGGCCTCCAGGGCGTCGTCATAGCAGTCGCCCGCGATCATTAACTCCGCCCCGTATCCGCGAATGCGGTCCACCTTCTCCGGAGAGGCCACGCGCGGGACGAATATCTTCGCGGGCAGCCCCAGCTTCATGGCGGCGTACGCGACCGCCGCGCCATGATTGCCGCCCGACGCGGCCACCACGCCCGCCGGGGGGACCGGCCGAGTGACCAGGTTAGCGAATGCGCCGCGCGCTTTGAACGAGCCCGAATGCTGGAGCAGCTCGAGCTTGAATATCAACCGCGACGCACCCAAACCGAAATCGCCGGCGTCCGTCTCCATCACAGGAGTGCGCCGGATGCGCGGCCGGATGAGACGGTAAGTGGCGGCGATGCGTTCCCTGGTCACGTCTGCTATTATACTTAAGGAATTGGCTAAGTGTCTATGCAAAGCGAGAGTCTTAAAATGGATATTGTGGAGCGGCTGGAAGCCGCCAGAAGCCGGACGTTACGCTGCTTTGAATTGAGCGCCGAGCAGCTTGACCGCAGTTACGGACCGGGCAAGTGGCCGGTCAGGTTCATCCTGCATCACCTGGCCGACGCGGAAACGGTCCTGTTCGACCGCATTCGCCGGGCGATCAGCGAACCACGACAGGTGCTCTGGGCCTTCGACCAGGATGCCTGGGCTAAAGGCCTGGACTATTCCCGGATGCCGCTCGATGTGTCCCGGCGCATATACGAGGCCGTGCGCACCGGCGTCATCTATCAGGCCCGGCTGCACTATGAGGCGGACGGCCACCGCGAGTTCGTCCACAGCGAAACCGGTATTCGCACGCTGCGCGACGAATTCGACAAGGTCGCCGCGCACAATGAGCACCATCTGCGGCAGATCGAGGCCGCGCGCGGAATGGCAGCGTAAGATGCTGGGTGACACCTGGGTCTGGAAAGGCGCGGATTGGACACAAATCGCCACGTTCTTCAATACGCCGAGTCTGCCCCCTGGGCGGGCTTCGCCGCCAGCATGGCCTTTGAACCGGACAGCAAGCAGACAGTGCTTTTCGGCAGTGTGGATGCCAGCGGCCACATTTCTGTCCGGCAAGGGAACCGACATGGTGGATATCTGGGTGCACGTCACCACCTGGTCGCATTTGAATGTAATCCACTTCACCTTCGCCGGGCCGGTCAATGGCGCCGTTGGCGGCCTGTAATGCCGGTATATTCCAAATGCCATGTTCTTCGGCGGAACCACCGGCAGTTCCGTCGGGCGGATTGACACTTGGGCCGTAGTGCCGGATGAAAGTGAATTCTACGTTTGAGGACAGCCTGTCAGTAGGGGACCTTCCTCCCGTTTCGTATCGCGTGCTATCCTCATGTGAATCGTGGTGATATCGGCCTTCACGGCAGAGTCATCACGCTGCCCACCTGACTCCGGGCGCGGCTTATAACATTCACCGAGGACATTGGCATGTCAGATGTGGGACCAGGTTCCCGAAAGGGCTGGGGACCGTGGGGACGGCGCGAGCCGCCCAGGTGGTTCGCGATCGAACAGGACGTGCGTTACGAGTGCCTGGAGGGTGCGGGCGTCTCGGCGTCCGGCGCCGGCCAGACACTGGAGATCAGCAGCAAGGAAATCCGGTTCACAAGCGGCCATACGTTCCAGCTGGGCGAAGCCGTGCGGCTGGCAGTGACGTGGCCGGCCATGCTGGATGATACGCACGCCATAAAGCTCGCCATCTCCGGCCGCGTCGTGCGCACGCAGGCGGGCATGGCTACCGTCCGCATCGAGCATTACGAATTCCGCACTGGCGGCCCTTCCCGCCCCACCCAACCGCTCGCCGCAAATTGCGTCTAACCGGATACGGTCAGCGTAAATCTTCCCTGAGGATCGCCAAAATGGATTGGATGCGAGCTTGCCCGCAGGACGTGCGCTATGCAGTCCGTAACCTGATGCGGTCGCCCGGCTTTACAGCGGTCGCCGCCTTGACCTTGGCCATCGGCATAGGCGCCAATACCACCATATTCAGCATTATCGACACCATCCTGCTGCGTCCGCTGCCGTATCGCGACCCGGGCCAACTGGTGCGTCTGTATGAAACCGAAGCCGCGCCGGGTCACTATCCCTTCGCCCCTCCGGATTTCCTGGACTGGAAGGCCCAGAACAAGACCTTCCAGGATATGGCCCTGTATGGCTGGTCCGGCGACATGAACCTGAGCGGTGGAGGCCGGCCGGACCATGTGCTGGCTGTCCCGACCGAAGCCAATTTCTTCAGCCTGCTGGGCGTCCAGCCGCTGCTGGGCCGCACCTGGGCCGCCGGCGAAGATCAGCCGGGGAAGGACCAGGTAGCCATTCTCAGTTACGGGCTGTGGCGGGAACACTTCGCCGGCGATCCGGGTGTGGTAGGACGCTCCATCTCGTTGAACTCCAAAAAGTACACTATTGTCGGCGTGATGCCCGCCAGCTTCCGTTTCCCCTTTGAGACCCAGATGTGGATACCGTTGGACATGGACAGCAAGAGCCTTGGCGAGCGCGGCAGCCACTGGGCGAACGCCATCGGCCGGCTCAAAGCAGGTGTCTCGCTCGACCGGGCGCGGGCCGACCTGAAGGTGATCGCCACCCGCCTGGAGAAGACCTACCCGGATTCCAACGATAAGGTGGGCTCCGGGGCCGTCGCCCTGCACGACGATCTGGTGGGCGACTCCCGCGGCTCCCTGATCATGATGCTCTCGGCGGTGGGACTGGTTCTGTTGATTGCCTGCGCCAACGTGGCGAATCTGCTGCTCTCGCGGGCGGTCTCGCGCCAGAAGGAAATGGCGGTGCGTAGCGCGCTGGGCGCGGCCCGTGGACGCCTGCTGCGCCAATTGCTTACCGAGAGCCTGCTGCTGTCGGCCGTGGGAGGCGCTCTCGGACTGCTGGTGGCCTGGCTTTCCGTCGATCTGGTTTCGCACGGCAGGGGCTTCACGCTGCCGCGCTTCAACATCATCCAGCTCAATGGCGAGGTTCTGGCTTTCACGTTCGCGCTGGCACTGGCGACAGGTATCCTGTTCGGCATGGCGCCGGCCCTCCGTACATCGCGTCCGGATCTGCACGAAGAGCTGAAGGGCGGCGCGGGAAGCTCGGTGAGCCCCGGTAAGCGGCGGCGATTCACCAGTAACGTACTGGTGGTTGGCGAAATGGCGCTGTCGCTGCTGTTGCTGGTTTCGGCCGGGCTGCTGCTGAAGGATTTCGCGCGCTTGCGCGGCCTTAATATCGGGGTACGCCCCGACGGTGTGTTCACCGCCGCCGTGCGTCTGCCTGAAGAGCAATACAAGAAAGCGCCGCAGCAGCTTCAGTTCGCCCTGTCGTTGCTGGACAAATCCGCGCGCCTTCCGGGTGTGGATGCAGCCGCCATCAGCGACCGGCTGCCGCTCGAAGGCGGAAGCAATTATTACGTCAAACTGCGAGGCCAGACGTCCCGGAAGAGCAACCTGCTGGTGGAACGCCACAACGTCTCTCCGGGGTATTTTCGCGCCATGGGGATCCGCTTACTGGAAGGCCGCGTATTTGCGCCCGCCGATATCGAGCGGACCACGGCTCTCAATGCGCACTATGATCGTTTGTCCGAAGGCACTGATCAAGCCCGGCGTCTGGCGGAACACCGGCAATTGCCCGAGGAGGAAGCCAACGCCATGGTTTATCCGGTCGTGATCAACGAGGGCATGGCGCGCGCATTCTGGCCTGACAAGAGCCCACTCGGCGAAATGTTCTCGCAGGGCAGCGATCACGGACCCTGGAGGCAAGTGATCGGCGTGGTGAACGACGTGCGCCAGTGGGGCCTGGCGCACAAGCCCGTCCCGGAGGCCTACGATGCTTTCACGGGAAATAGCAGCGTGTTCCTGGTGCTGCACACCAACCGCCAGCCGTCCAGCCTGACAGCGGATGTACGCCGAGCGCTCGGCCAATTGGATGCCGGCCTGCCATTGTTCTCCGTGCGCAGCATGTATGAGCTGATCGCCGAACATGCCCAAGGCGAACAGTTCCTCAGCCTGCTGGTGGGATCGTTCGCGGCCCTGGCGGTGTTGCTGGCGGCCATCGGAATCTACGGCGTGCTCTCGTTCGTGGTGACGGAGCGCACCCGCGAAATCGGCATCCGGATGTCTCTAGGCGCCAGCCGCCGCCAGGTTCTGGGCCAGGTGATTCTGGAGGGCATGCGGCTGGCGGCGGTGGGCTTCGCCGCCGGTCTGGTCGGGGCGTTAGCGGCCGGGCGGGTTTTGGAGAGCCTGCTGCACGAGGTCAAAGCGGGCGACCCCGCAGTCTTCGCGTTCGCGGCCGGCTTCCTGACGCTGGTCGCGCTGGTGGCCTGTTATGTGCCGGCGCGTCGCGCGGCGCGCCTCGATCCGATGCGAGCGCTCAGGTACGAGTGAAACGCTCGTCACAGACGCTGCAGTGACTGCTCGAAGTCCGCCAGCAGGTCCCGCCAATCCTCGATGCCCACCGAAACCCGCACCAGCCCCTCGCCGATTCCGGCTTCGTCCAGCTCCACCGCGGACATGCCGGAGTGGGTGGTCGACCTGGGGTGGCATGCCAACGTCTCCACCCCGCCCAGCGACACGGCGTTGCGCGCGATCTGCAGATTGCGTAAGAAGTCAAAGGCCGCCGGGCGGCCGCCATGGAAGTCCAGTGAGAACAGGCCGCCGGGATAAGCGCACTGCTCCTCGTAAATGCGGCGCTGTTCCGGATCCTGAAACAGCGACGGATACAGCACCTGCCTGATCTTGGGGTGGCCGTTGAGGGCTTCGGCGAGGCGCTGCGCATTCTTGCTTTGCCGGTTCATGCGCAGCGCCACGGTGGGCAGGCGGCCGTCCAGCATCCAGCATTCGTCCGGCTGCAGGATGTTGCCGAACATGCTGCGCCGCGCCAGAATTTTGCGCATCAACTGCGGGTCCTTGGCCAGCGCCACGCCCGCCACCATGTCGCTGAAGCCGGATAGATATTTGGTTCCGGAATAGAGCACCAGGTCGGCGCCCAGCATCAAAGGATGTTGAAACGCGGGGCCCAGGAAGGTATTGTCCACCATCACCACCGGCTTGTCCGGATGGCTCTTGGCGGCATCCGCCGCGCGCTGGATGTCGGTCATTACCATGGTCGGGTTGGCGGGCGATTCCAGGCAAACGATGCTCAGATTGCGCGCCGCGCGAATCACCTGGTCGATGGCTTCCGTGTCGCCGCCGGGCACGGGAATGCCCTGCACGCCGAAAGGCTCCAGAAAGTTGTGGATCAGTCCGGTGGTGCCGCCGTAGAGCGGCGTGGTGTACACGATAGTGGTGCCCGGACGCGCCACTGCCATGAACGCCGTCATGATGGCCGCCATCCCCGAATTGAATACGGCCGCGGCTGTCGCGCCCGGCTCCAGGGGGACGATCTGGTCCTCCAGGATCTCCGCATTCGGGTGGGAGAAGCGCGAGTAGATCAGGTCCGCGCGTTCACCTTCCACGCCCTCCACGCGTCCGGCCAGTACCGAAAACGCCCGCTCGGCTTCCTCCGGACTCGGGAACACGTACGTGGAACTGCGAAAGACGGCCGGCCTGGCCGATCCGAATGACAGGGCCGGATTGAAACCTCGCGTCAGCACCGCCGTGCGGGGCCGCACGGTGCTGTTCGTTCCATCAGGGTGTGGCATAATGCTCCTACCCAGAGTGTACCGCCCGGCATGCGCGCCAAAGGTTAATTGCCGCACAGGCGGTGGGAGCGGCTGGAAACGTTTTGAACTAAAATAAGATCGGAAGTTGTGATGGATACGGAAATCGGCATCCCGTCGCCGCCGTTGTTTCGCCCGCACCCCAATCTGGGTGATGCGGTGAATCACAACTTCATCGCCTCGGAGTTGGAGGGTGGCGTCTTCCTGGACAAGTTGCCGGAGGGTGCTGTGCTGCAGGTCGAAACGCAGAATCGCCAGTACACGCTGGTCAATCAGGGCAACGGCCGCGCGCTGATTTCCGGACATCCCAAATTCTGCCCCGAGCCCGTGCTGGTGCACATCGAAGGTTCCAACTGGGGTGGTTCCATGCTGAAGGCGTCTTTCATCGGGCGCGGGATGCATCTCGAATTCCGGCATCCGGAGCATCGCACCATTATGACGTCGTGCATTCTGGACGTGCGGGCGGCTTAACAAGCCGCGCTAAGCTCGCGCAAGCCCCAGCGCGCCGCATCCGCCACGACACCCTCCTTCGAGCCAGCCAGTTTCTCTAACGCCGCTCGAAACTTCTCCTGCCGCGCATTCCCCATGGCGATCGCCACGTTGCGCAGGAATCCGCTATAGCGCGCCCGTGGGATCGGCGTGCCGCGGAACATCTCGCGAAACTCGTCTTCGCAGAGCGCGGCCAACCCCTCCAGCGGTGGCGCAAACTGCGCCGGCGCGAAGGCCGGCTCTGCACTGACAGGCGCGCGCTGGTTCCACGGGCACACATCCTGACAGATATCGCAGCCGAACACGTGCCGCCCCATGCCGCTCCGCGCCGCTTCGGGAACCGGACCGCGCAGCTCGATGGTGAAGTACGAAATGCACAGCCGCGCATCCAGCGCCCACGCCGGTCCTTCCGCGAGCCCCGTCGGCACGATGGCCGCTGTGGGGCACGCCTCGATGCAGCGCGTGCAGGTGCCGCAGCGGTCCGGCGGCGGCTGGTCCGGCGTGAGATCCAGCGATAGCAGCAGCTCGCCCAGGAAGAACCACGACCCCATCGCCTGATTGATCAGGCAGGTATTCTTGGCGATCCAGCCCAGGCCCGCGTGCCGCGCATAGGCGCGCTCCAGCAACGGCGCGGTATCCACGCAGATCTTCCACTCGAACCCGCCGGACGATTGCGCCCGCAGCCCTTCCACGACGCGCGCCAGGTCGCGGCGCAGCACCTCGTGATAATCCCCGCCCCAGGCATAGCGCGAAATCCAGGCCAGATCTTCACCGGCGAACCGCGTCGAGTAAGGTTGTGGCCCGTTGTACAGCTTGCCCACACACAGGATGGATCGCGCCGTAGGCAGCAGGCTCCACGGACCGTCGCGCAGGTCTGCCCGGCGATCCGTGAGATAGCGCATCTCGCCCGCGAAGCCGTCCGCCACCCACCGCCGGTAGTAGGCAGCCTCGCGAACCGGCGCGGCCGCTGCGATGCCGGCCAGCTCGAATCCGCAGTCATGCGCCAGATTCTTGACTTGTTCCGCGCGCATCCGCCGTGAACTTCCCCCGGTATTTTTCCGGCATGCGGCACGGCCGCATGTCGCGCCCCAGGAAGATATGTTTAGTTTCGCCGGTGGCCAGCTTGCGGCCTTCGCCCGAGAGCCGCATCTCGTAGGCGAAGCGCATCATGCGCGGGTTGGCCTCCTCCACCCAGGTGCGGATCACAACTTCTTCGTCGAAGCGCGCGGGGGACGCGTAGCGGCAGCGCGCTTCCGCCACGGCCAGAAAAACACCGTCCTCCAGCTCCATATGTTTGTATTCGAAGCCGCAGGCTTTGCAGTACGCCACGCGGCCCACCTCCATCCACACCAGGTAGTTCGCGTAATAGACCACGCCCATCTGGTCGGTCTCGGCATACCGCACGCGGATGCGCGTCTCGATTGGGAGCATTGACGGCAATTATAGCGAACAGCCGCAAATGCACGGGCTGTGTGATGCTGGTAGGATGTCCGCACTCGACGGCGTCCGGCGCGAATGGCGGCCCCTGCTGAAACTCGCGTGGCCGCTGGTGATCGCCGAGCTCGGGTGGATGGCCATGGGCATCATCGACACGATGATGGTGGGTCGCCTGCCGGATAGTGCCGTGGCCATCGGGGCCGTGAGCCTGGGCAGCATCCTGTTCTTCACCTGCACCATCTTCGGCGGATGCTTGTTACTGGGTCTGGATACCGTGGTGTCGCAAGCGTTCGGCGCGGGCCAACTGGGAGAATGCCACCGGTCGCTGTGGAGCGCGTTGTACCTGTGCATCCTCCTGGCGCCCCTGTTGATGGCCGCCAACGCCCTGATGGCCGCGGGTCTGCCGTATGTCGGAGTGAACCCCCAGGTCCTGCCGCAAGCCGCTGCGTACATCCGCATCCTGAATTGGGGAACGCTGCCGCTGCTGCTGTACTTCGCCACCCGCCGCTACCTGCAGGGCGTCGCAATAGTGAAGCCGGTGATGTTCACCCTGATCTCGGCGAACGTCATTAACCTGTTCGGCAATTGGGTTCTGATCTACGGCCACTTGGGCTTCCGCGCCATGGGCACCGACGGATCGGCATGGGCGACCTGCGCCGCCCGGGCCTGCATGGCGGGATCTCTGATCGCCGTGGCGCTATATTATGACCGCGTCCGCCGTTGGGGATTGTTCCACGTTCCGTTCGCGCCGGATTGGCAGCGGATGGCGCGCCTGCTGCGCCTGGGCTTGCCGGCCGCCACGCAAGTGATGCTCGAAATCGGAATCTTCGGCTTGGCCACCGCGCTGATCGCCCGGCTGGATGCGGCATCTCTGGCCGGCCACCAGATCGCGCTGAATCTGGCCAGCCTGACGTTCATGGTGCCGCTGGGCATCAGCTCGGCCGCGGCGGTGCGCGTGGGCCATCTGATCGGAGCGGGCGATCCGGTGGGCGCGGGCCGCGCCGGATGGAGCGCGCTGGCATGCGGCATCGCCTTCATGGGCGCGGCGGCCGTGGCGTTCCTGGCGATTCCCGCGCAGATCGCTGGCCTGTACAGCGACGACCCGGCCGTAATCCGCATCAGCGTCACTTTGCTTTCGATCGCGGCTGCTTTTCAGTTGTTCGATGGCTGCCAGGTGGTGGCCGCCGGCGCGCTGCGCGGCACGGGCAACACGCGCACCCCCATGCTGTGCAATCTGGTGTTCTATTGGTTCGTCGGCCTGCCGCTCGGCGCGATCCTGTGCTTTCGCTACGGCTGGGGCGCCGCCGGGCTCTGGGTGGGCCTCTGCGCCGGCCTCATCCTAATTGGATCGGTGCTTCTGATCGTCTGGCGGCAGACCGTCACCGAGCTGCGCCGGACGTCTCGGCCGGCATATGCACGTCAACCTGCGTAGCTACTTCCACCGGCTTGCCATTGAGTAGCGTCGTCTGATAGACCCACGTCTTCACGGCTTCTATCGCCGGGGGAACCAGCAAGGGGTGCCCGCTGACCACGGTGATCTTGCCGACGTGCCCATCCAGTCCGATGATCACGTTCAGGCGCACCACTCCCGAGATGCGCGCCTGTTTCGCCAGCGGCGGCATTTCGGGCTGCGTGGAGCTGACCAACTTGGCCGCCTGTACGTTGCTTCCCACGCGGATCCGCTGCACTCCGTTCGGTGGTGGCGGCGAGTCGCTGGCCGTTGCAACGGAGTTGTTCTGCGGGGGGATGCGAATCAGAACGACCGAGCCTGCCGGCATGGCCATTACCGAGAAACGCAGGTGCGCATCGAAATTCGAGACGATTTGACGGGCCTTCTCCACCAGTTCCGGCGTGAGCGGATCGCCTTCATGAATCGGCAACCTGGCTGCCAGCGCGGCGCCGGCGGGTTGGTCGAGGCCGTTGATCTGCAGCCGCTGCAGGGTTCCCAGGGGTTCCGCGGGCATCTGGAAATCCGGCTCCGGCGGCGGGCTGAGCTGTCCGGTGAGCTTGAAAATGACCGTCGCCTGTACTTTGGCGGGCAGGGTCATTCCCGGCGAGTAGTGCCACTCCGGCACGCTTTCGAGGACGGCGCGCCGCAGTTCCGGCGGCCCGCTCACGATCTCGACGCCGGCCACCTCGCCGTTCCCGTCGAGCGACACCTCCACCACCACGGTTCCTTCGATGTTGTGCCGCAGCGCCTCGCGCGGGTAATCCACCGCGGAGCGATGCAGCAACGGCCCGCCCGAATCCACCGTGATGCCGGGGGAATCCGCATGCATCACCAGGGCGGCCGCAAGAATCAACAGGGCTGGACGGAACATCGTTCAGGCCCTCCTTTAGCTGCATTCTACGCTTTCGGCGAAACGTTGGAAAGGGTCCCCAGCCGCCGCTTGCATTCGTCCAGCATGGCCGCCGTGCGCGTCGCCCCCACCCGCGTAACGCCCAGCGCGCGCACCTCCAGCAGGGCATCCAGATCGCGCACGCCGCCGGCTGCCTTTACCTGGACGTAAGCGGGCGAATGCGTCCGCATCAAAGCGAGATCCTCGAAAGTCGCGCCGCCTGTGCCGTAGCCGGTGGATGTCTTCACCCAGTCGGCCCGTAGCTCGCCGCAGATCTCGCACAGCCGGATCTTCTGTGCATCGTTGAGGTAACAATTCTCAAAGATCACTTTGACCTTCTGGCCGGCCTCGTGCGCCGCGTCGATTACGCCGCTGAGATCCTCCTGCACGTAACCCCAGTCGCCGCTGAGAACCCTGCTGATGTTGACCACGATGTCCAGTTCCTGGCCGCCATCGTTCAGCGCCTGCCGCGCCTCCGCCAGCTTGACCGCGGTGGCGTGACCGCCGTGCGGAAACCCGATGGTGGTGCTGGCATTGACCCGGCTGCCGCGCAGCGCCTCCGCGCAGCGTTTCAAATAAAAAGGCATGATGCAGACGCTGGCCACGTCATAATCGAGCGCCAGTTGAATCCCGCGCTCCAGGTGGTCCACTGTCAGGGTGGGGTTCAACAGAGAATGGTCGATCATCTTCGCCATGTCTTGATACGTGTAGTTCATAGCTCCAACGCAGTGTATCGCGGCGCGCCTTGCGGTGGTTTATGCTGGTTCTCAGTAAGTAACGGAGGATATATGCAAACGATCCAGCAACTACTACGAATGTCCCCGGCTCTGCTCCTGGCCGCGGCAGCGTGGGGGCAAAGCGGATTCAATGGGCCGGGCCGCTACGAAATCGCTAGCGTCAGGTCCGGCAAGGTCATCGACCTGGACCGCAACACGCAGACCAACGTGATCCAGTTTTCCTCACGCAACACCGACAACCAGCAATGGGACATCATGCCCGCGGAGCCCGGATTCTGGTTCTTCCGTAACGCGATGAACGGGGCTGCCCTGGAGGCCATGGATATGCGCAACAGTACGCCCGTGCGCGGCATGCCGTTCACCGGCAGTCCCAGCCAGCAGTGGCGCATCATGCCCGCCAATGACGGCAACGCCCTGATCACCAACCGTCTGGGCAAGACTCTGGATATCCCCAATGGCGAAACCCGCGATGGCGTCCGGATCAATACCTACGAGGTCAACGGGGAAGCCAATCAACGTTTCACGTTTCACCGCCTCGCGGATCTGGTCCGCCCCGACGACCGGCGCGACCATGATCGCGACCATGATCGCGACCATGATCGCGACCAGGACGACTGGGACCGCGAGCACCGCTGGGAGCGCTACTACGGCCGTTTCGACCAGCGCGAGCAGCGGTGGGGGATGGAAGGCGATGGCGTTTGCTTCTACCGCGAAGAAGGTTTTCGCGGGCGGTCCTTCTGCGTGCACGCAGGGGAAGAAGTGCGCCGTCTGCCCGGCGAATTGAGCGAGCGGTTCCGGTCCATGCGATTCTTCGGCAGGGTGCGCGGAGTCGAGGTGTTCAGCGAGGAACAGTTCGGCGGCCGCCGCGCGCGCTTCGAACACGACCAGCCCACCCTGGGGGATGTGCGGCACATCGAGTCCATCCACGTTTACTGAGTAGCCGCTTGGAATGACTCGCCTCTGCTTGTGCAGGGCCGCGAGCTCGATGGATTTGATATCACCCCTAAGCGAAAACGGCCATGCATAAACGAACGTTCCTCAACCTGCTCTCGGCCGCCGTCGCGAGCCGCGCCATGGCGCGTCTTTCCGCATCGACGGTGAAGCAAAAGCTGACCAACTGGGCCGGCAACCTCTCGTACAGCACGGACCGCCTTACGGAAGCCGCCTCAATCGAGCAGATCCAGTCCGCTCTCCGGTCACACAACAAATTGAAGGTGCTCGGTACCCGCCACTGCTTCAACTCCATCGCGGACAGCCGTTACAACCTGTTGTCGCTTAAACCGATGCACGAGGTGGTGGCGCTTGACCCGGTCGCCCGGACGGTAACCGTCGATGCAGGCGTCACCTATGGGCAGCTGTGCTCATATCTTGACAGCAAGGGCTTCGCGCTGCACAACCTGGCTTCGCTCCCCCACATCTCCATCGCCGGAGCTTGCAGCACCGCGACGCACGGCTCTGGCGAGAAGAACGGCAACCTCGCCACTGCCGTCGCCGCTCTCGAAATCGTCACAGCGGAGGGCGACGTGGTGAAGCTCTCGCGCAAGGCCGGCGGCGAAGTGTTCCGGGGAACCGTCGTCGGGCTGGGCGCTCTCGGCGTCATCACCCGGATCACCCTCGATCTGCAGCCGACTTACGCGGTGCGGCAGTACGTGTACCAGCGAATGCCCCTCGCTCAAGTGAAGGATCATTTCGATGAAATCCAGTCGAGTGGCTATAGCGTCAGCCTGTTCACCGATTGGCAGAATCAGGGCATCAATGAGGTCTGGATCAAGAGTCGCGTCGGGGACGGGCAGGAATTCGCGGCCCCTAAGGAGTTCTTCGGCGCGAAGCTCGCATCCCGGAACCTTCACCCGATTGCCGAGCTTTCCGCTGAGAACTGCACCGCGCAGATGGGAGTGCCCGGTCCCTGGTACGAGCGGCTGCCGCACTTCCGCATGGGTTTCACTCCCAGTGCGGGGAAAGAACTCCAGTCGGAATACTTCGTTCCCCGGCGCAACGCCGTCGACGCGATCCTGGCGGTGGAGCGCCTGCGCGACCAGGTGACGCCTCACCTGCTGATCTCGGAAATCCGCACCATTGCAGCCGACGATCTGTGGATGAGCACCTGCTACCGCCGGCCGAGCGTAACGATCCACTTCACCTGGAAGCCGGACTGGCCCGCGGTCAGGCGACTGCTGCCCGTCATTGAAAAGGAACTTTCGCCGTTCCAACCCCGCCCTCACTGGGGCAAGCTGTTTGCCCTGCCGCCGGCCGAGTGCCGGTCGAAGTATGAAAGGCTGGGGGAGTTCGTCGAACTGGCCGCGAAGTACGACCCGAAGGGAAAGTTCCGCAACGACTTTCTGAATACCTACCTGTTCGCGCGTTGACGGACGCGCCGCGCCGATGGTTCTATCGCCTGTCCTGCGCTGTCGCCGCTTGTGTGTCGCACACCCAAGCTGAAGGTTTCCGGTCGTCCCGCACGCTATACAATGAACGCTGAGGATTTCCCGGATGCCCAAAAGTCTCTATTCATTTGCCGCCGTCGCGTCGTTCGCGCTCTCCCTGGCCCCGCTTTGCGCGCAACCACCCGGCGGCCGTAGCCAGCCCCCCGAACGCATGCCCCCCATCGAAGAAAAAACAGCGTCCATGCGCAAGCTGGATGGCTACTTCCCGCTCTATTGGGACGAGCGCACGGGCAGCCTGTGGCTGGAGATCTCGCGCTGGAATGACGACTTCCTTTACGCCACGGGTATCGCCGCCGGGCTGGGATCGAACGACATCGGTCTCGACCGCGGACTGGAGGACAGCGGCAAGGTGGTCCGGTTCGAGCGCGTAGGTCCCAAGGTCCTGCTGGTGCAAGGGAACGTCTCGTTCCGCTCCTCTAGCGCCAATCCGGCCGAACGGCGCTCTGTGGAGGATTCGTTCGCGAAATCCATCCTGTGGGGGTTCACGGTCGGTGGCGAAACCAATGGCCGCGTGCTGGTGGACGCTACTGATTTCCTCCTGCGCGACGGAGCCGGCGGGGGCAACGTCCTCCCATCCACCGGCGGCGCGTATAAGATCGACAAGACCCGCAGCGCGTTCTACCTGCCACGCACCAAGGCCTTCCCCAAGAACACCGAAATCGAAGTGACCGTGACCTTCACCAGCGAATCCACCGGCCCTCGCGGCGGAGGCTTCATCCCCACGCAAGGTCCGCCCCCTATCCAGGTGCCCGCTCCCGGCGCCGCCCCCGCGCGCGGCGGACGTGGTTTCGGCGGCGGATTGTTTTCCGGCACCGTCGGCAGCGTCACTCCCACCGCCGACGCCGTCACCCTGCGCGAACATTACTCGCTGGTCGAACTGCCCGATAATCATTACCAGCCGCGCTACGACGACCCCCGCGCGGGCTACGGCGGTCTCAACTTCGTGGACTACAGCGTGCCCATCGGCGAACCCATGGTGCGCCGGTTCCTTCACCGCCACCGGCTGGAGAAGAAGGATCCCTCAGCGGAGATCAGCGATCCCGTCAAGCCCATCGAATATTGGGTGGATCCGGGCGCCCCGGAAGACGTGCGCCAGGCCCTCCTGGAAGGCGCGAGCTGGTGGAACCAGGCTTTCGAAGCCGCCGGCTTCCGCAACGCGTTCAAGGTAGCCGTGCTGCCGGATGGCGCCGATCCCATGGACATCCGCTACAACATGATCAACTGGGTGCACCGTTCCACCCGCGGCTGGAGCTTCGGCGGCTCCGTGAACGATCCGCGCACGGGTGAAATCATCAAAGGCACCGTGACGCTCGGCTCGCTGCGCGACCGCCAGGATTACCTGATCTTTGAAGGCCTGCTGTCGCCCTACACCAAAGGCGGCGAAAAGCCGGACATTCTTTATCGCACGGCGCTGGCGCGCATCCGGCAACTGGCGGCGCACGAAGTCGGTCACACCCTGGGTCTCGGCCACAATTATTACGACAGCACCCAGGGATGGATCTCCGTGATGGATTATCCGCATCCGCAGGAAAAGCTGTTGGAAGATGGCTCCATCGACCTGTCTCAGGCGTATCCGGCGCGCATCGGCGAGTGGGACAAGGTGGCCATCAACTACGGCTATCGCCAGCTTCCCGCCGGTGACGAATCCGCGGCGCTCGCCCACATCCTGGAAGACGCCTGGAACAAGGACCTGCGCTACTTCACCAACCAGGACACCGACGTTCATCCGCGCGTGGACCAGTGGTCGAACGGTGTGAACCAGGCCGACGAGTTGAATCGCATCATGAAGATCCGCCGCGCGGCTCTCAACCGGCTGGGTGAGCACACCATCCGCGCCGGCGCGCCCATGGCCACCATCGAAGAGCCCCTGGTGCCCATCTTCATGTACCACCGTTACTCGGTGGAGTCCGCTGCGTCCAGCATCGGCGGACAGGACTTCATCTACGGCATGCGCGGCGACGGCCGTACGCCCGTGAAGTGGGAGCCCGCCGCTAATCAGCGCAAGGCGCTCGAAGCGCTGGCCAATACTCTGAAGCCCGCCGAGCTGACCGTGCCCAAGCAGGTGTTGGATGCCATCCCGCCGCGCCCGCCGGGCTTTAGCCGCCACCGCGAGCTGTTTCCGCGCGCCACGGGTGACGCCTTCGATCCGCTCAGCCCCGCCGGCGTCGCGGCGGATGTCACCATTGGCTTTGTTTTGCAACTGGACCGCTCCGCCCGCATGGTCGCGCAGCACGCCGTCGATCCAGCCCTCCCTTCGCTCGAAGAAGTGATCGATCGACTGACCAAAGCCACCTTCGATGCGCCCGCCGCAACACCCTACGAGGCCGAGGTCCGCCGCGCCGAGGAGCGCGTGCTCGTCGATCGCGTGATGTGGCTGGCCACCGGCGCTCCCAATGCGCAGGTGCGCGCCATCGGCGCGCTGAAGCTGTCGAAGCTCGCCGCGCGGCTGAAGTCTGAAGTTACCACCAGCGAGCCGGAGCAGGCCCAGCGCGCGCTGTTAGCGGGCGACATCCAGCGCTTCCTGGATCGTCCCGCCGATCCGGCCCGGCCCATGCCGGCGCCTGATGCGCCCCCCGGCGCTCCTATCGGCGGCGACGGCGGTATGGACTGGCTGGCGCCCGTGCCGGCCTGTAGCTGGACCGCCGAAAGCGCCGGCGCGTGGTACACGGTGGAGGGGCCGTTGTTGTAGAACAGCCGGGAGCCGGGGTTAGGCCGCCGTCTCCCAACCCGTTTTCTCCAAAACCTCTTTGGCCACGTGCGCGGTGTTGGAATGAATCGTGACGGTGTCCTGCACATTCACCGCGTAGCCGCCCGCCAGCACGATCGCCACTGGGATATGGCCGTGCAGCGCCGTCCAGATCACCAGCCGGTCGCGCTCCTTCAGGCCTTGCAGGGTGAGCGACAACCCTCCCAGTTGATCCTCGCAATAGGGGTCCGCGCCGGCCACGTAGACCAGCAGCTCCGGATGAAAGATACCCAGCGCCGTGCGATATCCGTTGCCCAGCCGGTGCAGATACTCCTCGTCGCCCACGCCGTCCGGCAGGTGAATATCCAGGCTGGAAGGCGGCTTCTCGGTCGGATAGTTGTTGAACTGGTGAATAGAGAGCGTGAACACCGACTCGTCGTCCGCGAAAACTCCCGCCGTCCCGTTACCGTCATGCACGTCGCAATCCACCACCATGGCGCGCCGGATGCGCTGGTCGAACTGCAGCCGTCGAATGCCTACTGCAATGTCGTTGATAGCGCAAAAGCCCTCACCGTGTCCCGGAAAAGCGTGATGGAATCCGCCGCCCACGTTGAACCCGATGCCCTGCTCCAGCGCAAGGCGCGCTGCCAGAATGGTGCCGCCGGCCGCCAGCCAGAACGCCTCCACCAGCGCATGGCTGTAGGGGACCTCCAGTTGCATCAGTTCCTGATAGCTCAGCGTGCCGGTTTTCAGCCGGTGTACCCACCCCGCGTCGTGCACGGCCAGAATGTCTGCATCGCTGGCCGGCTCCGGGCGCACGAAATCTTCGGCGCAGGCGAACCGCTCGCGCAGCAGGTGGTCGTGAATGTAGCGGTATTTCTGGGATGGGAACACGTGGTCTCCCAACCGCAGATCGTAACCGTCGTGATAGACGAGCCGATAGGGCAGCATAATCGCCGGCTTGGCGCGTCAGATATACGCGATCACATCCATCTCCACCAGCGAACCGCCCGGAATTCCTCCCGCCGCCGCAATGGTGGTGCGCACCGGCGGATTCTCGCCGAAGCGGCCATGGAACACCTCGTTCATGCCCTTGTAATCTCTCAAATCGTCCAGAAAGACGCTGCACTTCAAGACCTTGTCCATGGACGATCCGGCATTTTCCAACTCCTTCTGTATTTCGTCCAGCACGTGGGCGGTATGCGCCTTAATATCGCCTGGAAAATGCGCTCCCTTTCCCGCGATGAACAGCAGGTTGCCGTATGAGACCGCGCCATTGAACAGCGGCGTTTCCTTAGGTTTCTCACCTCTGTAATGGACCTTCTTTTGAGGGCCGGTTTGCGCTTTCGCGGCCCCGCCCGCGGTTGCCGCCAGGGCGCCGCCGCGGATGAATGCACGCCGGTTTGGCTTATTCATATTTCTCCGGTCACAAGTCAGGATTTTGTCTTGTGGATTCCACAAGGCCAGCGTTGAGTATAACTTGGCGCGCAGGCTCGATGATGGCCGGGGCTGCCGCGTCGGTCCCGCCCGTTAAACTGAAGGCGGTAGTTTAGCGGGCTCGTCCTGAGCCCGGGATTTTTTCCCGGAGGTTCCATGTCTTCCCCTAAACCGATGTGCGCCTTTATGGCATTGTGTCTGGCGGTTTCGCTGCCGGCCGCCCCCATCCTGACCACCATTCAAGACGTGATCTATAACGCCGACGGCACCACCTACAACGGATTTGCCGTCATTACCTGGACGCCCTTCGTGGCCGGCGACACCTCTCAGATCGCCACACAACACATTACCGTGAACATCAACGCCGGCAATCTGTACGTGCAACTGGTGCCGACCACCAACGCGACGCCCGCCGGATACTACACCGTGATGTTCACCAGCGCCGGCGACGACCAGTTCACCGAAACCTGGGCCGTACCGCCGAGCACCAAGCCCCTGCGCATCCAGGCAGTGATGATGTCGCCCGCCGCGCCGTCCTCGCTGATCGGTGGCAGCTCCCCTATACCGGAGTCGGGCGTGATCGGTCTGCTAGCCGATCTCGCTGCGCGCCCCGTGGAAGGCGCTGCGTGGGCCACCGGGCGCGTGGCCTTCATCGATTCGAGTGGCGCGCTGGATGCCATCTCCGGCAACGTCTCTGATTGCGTGCATGTGGATGGCTCGTCCGGATCTTGCGGCAGCGGCAGCTCAAGCCCCCCCAGCCCCAACTTCACGGATGGCGAAGTCCCCGCCGGCACTACGAATGGCGTGAATCTCTCCTTTACGGTCAGCGCCGTTCCCACGCCTCCCTCCAGCCTGGCCCTCTACCGTAACGGCGTGCTGCAGAAACCCGGCCTGGATTACAACTTGTCCGGCAACTCCCTTCAGTTCCTGGCGGCTTCGGCGCCGCAGCCCGGCGATACCCTCCTCGCCTCTTACCGCGTAACTCCCACAGGCGCCCCGCAGGGACCGCCGGCGCCGCAGGTCCTCTGCTCTGGCATGGGCACCGCCACTTCCTCCACGACACTGTCCGCGCTGGCGACCTGCTCCATTCCACCCGGCACCGTGCAGCCGGGCGACCGCGTCCGAATCAGCTTCGATTACTCGCACGAAGGGACGCTGACGGGCTTCACATTTGCGGTCAATTGGGGCAACACTGTTCTGGTGCATCGCAACGGAGCCGTGACCGACGCGTTTATCTCCGGCTGGGCCGGAGCCGGCGCCAACGCCGCCGCTTGCCAGGTGTCCGTGCAAAGTTGGGGGACTGTGCTGGGCTTCTCCGCCGCGGTCTTCAACGCCTACGATTCTTTGCAATTCCCCCTGCTGCTGGCCTTTCAAGGTCAGATGGCCGCCACCACCACAGATACCATCACTCTGCGCAACTTCAGCGTCATCCGCTATCCCGCCACTCAGTAGGCGCCCTCCTCACCGGCAAGGCGCAGCCCCAGCCCGCCCAAAGTGTAATATCATGCCTCTTATCCATGAAACACCTCACCATGATGATGCTGGCCGCGGCATCCGCAGCCTGCGCCCAAGCGCCCGGCCCCATCGCGCTTCGCGGCGCCCGCGTCGTTACCGTCAGTGGCCCTGTGCTCGAAAAAGGCACCGTGCTGCTGCGCAATGGCCTCATCGAGGCCGTCGGTGAAAACATCAATTTGCCGAAGGACGCCTGGGTTATCGACGGCCAGGGTGTTACCGTATATCCGGGCCTGATCGATGGCCTGAGCACTGTCGGGTTGCCCGAAACTCCGGCTCAGTCGACTACGCCCCGCGCCGAAGTACCGGCCACGCCCCGCTTCGGCAACCAGGAAGCTGCCATGCCCGTGGAGCAAGGCCCGCAGTTCCGGCCCTTCACCACTACCTGGGTGCGGGCCGCCGACCTGCTTAACCCCGCCGACCGCCGCATCGAAGAGACCCGCAGCGCCGGCTTCACCTCGGTGGTGGCATTTCCCTCCACCGGCATCTTCGCCGGCGAAGGCGCTTTCGTCAACCTTTCGGGTGAAAAACAGGGCCGCATGGTGGTGGTGTCGCCGGCCGGCCAATACGTCACGCTCCGCTCGCAGGGTTTCGGCACATACCCCGGCTCGCTCATGGGCGTCATCGCCTACATCCGCCAGGTGTCGTTCGATGCCGATCACTATAAGCTCGAGATGCAGGCCTACACCAGCCATCCCGCCGGCCAGAAGCGCCCCAATTACGATCGCGCCGTGGAAGGCTTGCTCGAATCTCCACGTCTGCTGCTGCCCGCCGATAACGCCAAGCAGCTCGACCGCATGATCCGCTTCGCCGCGGAGCTGAAGCGCCCCGCCGTCTTGTATGGCGGCCAGGAGGCGTACAAGATCCCGGACCGCGTGGCCAAATCCTCCGTTCCGCTGCTGGTCAATCTCAAGTGGCCGGAGAAGCCCAAAGACGCCGACCCCGACGCGGAAGAGACTTTCCGCACGCTGGAGCTGCGCGATCGCGCCCCTTCCACGCCGGCGGCTCTCGAGAAAGCCGGCGCACGCTTCGCGTTCTACTCGGGCGGCACGGCGGCCAAGGATCTGCGTAAAGCAGTCAAACGCGCCATCGACGCAGGCCTCACCGAATCCGCCGCCGTGCGCGCGCTCACCCTCAGCGCCGCCGAAATCTACGGCGTGGCCGATCGCGTGGGATCCATTGAGCCAGGCAAAATCGCGAATTTGCTGGTAGTCAAGGGCAGCCTGTTCGACGACAAATCCAAAATCCAATACATATTCATCGACGGCGTGAAGTATGAGCCGGTCGCGGAATCGCCGTCGGGCCCGCCCGGACGAGGCGCCGCCGCCGAACCGGGAGGTGTGGAATGAAACGCGCAGCTCTATTCCTGATGGCGCTGCCGTTGGTGGCCGCCGGACCCCCGATTGTCATCCGCAACGCTACGGTCCTCACCGTCACCAAAGGGACCTTCCAGGGTTCCATCCTGATTCGCGACGGCAAGATCGTGGAAGCCGGCGAAAAGGTGATGGTTCCCGAAGGCGCGCGCGTCATCGAGGCCGCCGGCCAATACGTCATGCCCGGCATCATCGATTGCCACTCGCATATCGCGGCCGACAGCATTAACGAAGGCGCCGTGGCCGTTTCGTCCATGGTGGGCATCGAAGATGTGATCAATCCCGACGATCCGGACATTTATCGTGCGCTGGCCGGCGGTGTCACTACCGCCAATGTCCTGCACGGCAGCGCCAATCCCATCGGCGGCAAGTGCCAGGTGATGAAGATGCGCTGGGGCAAGGACGCCCAGGGTCTCATCTTCGAAGGCGCCATGCCCGGCATCAAATTCGCGCTCGGCGAGAACGTGAAGCGCTCGGGCTCCCCCGGCAACGGCTTCGGCGCGACGCCCGGCCTGCGCTATCCGGCCAGCCGTATGGGCGTGGAAGATGTCATCCGCGAAGCGTTCACCGAGGCGCGCGCGTATCAGAAGGAATGGCGCGATTACCAGGCCAAACTGGATCGCCACGAGCAGGCCATCCCCCCGCGCCGCGACCTGAAGCTCGAACCGCTGGTCGAAGTGCTGGAAGGCAAGCGCTACGTGCACGCGCATTGCTATCGCGCCGACGAGATCCTGATGTTGCTGAAGGTGGCGGATGATTTCGGATTCAAAATCCGTACATTGCAGCATGTTCTCGAGGGCTACAAAGTGGCCCGCGAAATTGCGGAGCATGGCACGGGCGCGTCCACTTTCAGCGATTGGTGGGCATACAAAGCCGAAGCCTACGATGCCATCCCCTATAACGCAGCTATCATGGTGCGCAAGGGCGTGCTGGTTTCGCTCAATTCCGACTCCGCTGAGTTGATGCGGCACCTCAACACCGAAGCCGCCAAAGCCATGAAGTACGGCGGACTGAACGAAACCGAAGCGCTGTCGCTGGTCACCATCAACCCCGCCAAACAACTGTCCATCGAAAACCGCGTAGGCTCCATCGAACCCGGCAAGGACGCCGACCTGGCCATCTTCGATAAGCATCCGCTCTCCAACTACGCCAAGGTCGAGAAGGTATTCATCGACGGTGAGCTGTACTTCGACCGCGAGAAGGACATGGAAGAGCGTCCCGTCAAGGAGGCGAAAAAGAAAGCTCTGATCGACAAAGAAAAAGCTCAGGAGAAGAAGGATCGCCGCAGGCCGGGTCAGGAAGGCGCCCCCGCCGCGGATAAGAAGACCGAAGAGCCCGGGGGTGGTCAATGAGAATCTGTCTCGCTTTCCTTTTGGCTCTCGGCGGTCTGCGCGCCGCCGGACCTGAAACCATCCTGCTGCGCGGCGCCACCGTGCATCCCGTCACCGGTCCCGACATCGCCGATGGTTCCGTGCTGCTGCGTGACGGCAAGATCGCCGAAGTCGGCGCGCACCTCGCCGTTCCCAAGGGCGCCCGGGTGATCGAATTGAAAGGCCTGCACGTTTATCCGGGAATGATCGATTCCTCCACGGAAATCGGTCTCTCGGAAATCGGGGCGGTTCGCGAAATGAACGATGTCTCCGACATCGGCCTGTTCAAGCCGCAGCTTCGCGCCGCGACCGCCGTGAATCCCGCCAGCGAGCACATACCGGTAACTCGGGCGAATGGCATCACCAGCGTAATTACCAGCCCCGGCGGCGGGATCGTCGCGGGCCAGAGCGTCCTCATGCATCTGAGCGGTTGGACTATGGAAGATATGGCCGTGCGCTCGCCCGCCGCCATGCGTCTGGAGTTTCCGCGCATTCAGACTCCGGGCGGCCGTTTTGGCGGCGGCGAGGGTCCCCCCGGCAGAACCTCGGCCTACGCCGACGCGAAAAAGAGATATGAGCAGCAGATGCGTGATCTGAATGACTTCATGGAGTCGGCGCGGCGCTACCAGCAGGCTAAGTCGGCCGGCGGACCGGACTTTGAGACTGACTTGAAGATGGAGGCCATGTTGCCCGTGCTGGAAGGCAAGCTGCCCATGCTGATCCGCGCTGAAAAGGAGAAAGTCATCAAGGAGGCAATCGCCTTCGCCGACAAACAGAAGGTTCACATGATTCTCGAGCGTGGCACCGAAGGCTGGAAAGTGGCCGCCGAGCTGAAGAGTCACAACATCCCGGTGGTGCTGCCTCCGTCATATCGGCTACCGGATGCGGAGGACGATCCCTATGACAAGCCCTTCAGCGTCCCCGGTGAGTTATCCAAAGCCGGAGTGACAATCGCATTTGCCTCGTTCGGACCCGGCTCGGAGAATAACCCGCGCAACCTGCCTTATGAAGCGGCCGTCGCGGTGGGCTTCGGCTTACCTCGCGAGGAAGCTCTCAAGGCCGTGACCATCTATCCCGCCCGGATCTGGGGAGCCGGCGATGAGCTCGGCTCCATTGAAAAGGGCAAGTGGGCCGACCTGATTGTTACCGACGGAGACCCGCTGGAGACTCGCACCCAAATAAAGCAGATGTTTATTAAGGGCGCGCCTGTCGACCTTGAAAATAAGCATCACCGTTTATACGAGAAATATTTAGCCCGTTAGGGAGAATCGCAGATCAAGGTTACCGGTCCGTCGTTAACAAGATGTACCTGCATCATGGCCTGAAAGACTCCCGTCTCGACCGGTATGCCGGTCTGGCGGGCCTTGGTCACGAAGTACTCGTATAGGCCGGCGGCTCTCTCGGGGCTGGCGGCTAAGTCGAAACTGGGGCGGCGGCCTTTCCGGCAATCACCGTACAACGTAAATTGAGACACAACCAGGAGTCCACCGCCCGCCTCCTGAATACTCCGATTCATTTTGCCGTCCTCGTCCGGAAATATCCTCATGCCTAGTACTTTTCCGACCATGTACTCCACCTCATGCGCGGAGTCTGTCTTGGCGATCCCCAGAAGCACTAGCAAGCCCGGACCAATAGCGCCACTTATCTGCCCGTCCACCTCCACCGAAGCCTGTCTCACCCGCTGGATGACCATACGCATAACTGCAGACTATCAGATATATGTGGCTGGCTTAGTTGAATCTCATTAGACTCATGATATAGTGTGCGAGGGAGAAACCAATGCCAAGAGGCAAACCATCGGGACCAGACCAGGCCACCCTGCAAATGGCGCTCGTAGGGTATGAGCTCGAAAGAGAGCGGATCGCGGGGAGAATTCGCGAGATCCAGTCACAACTGGGAACCGGCAAGTCCGCCGCCGGAGCAACCGCTAAGAGCGCCGCGGCGCCCAGGCGTAAACTGAGCGCCGCCGCGCGCAGGCGGATCGCCGCCGCGCAGAAGAAGCGCTGGGCGGAGCATCGCCGCAAGCAGGCCGCCGCGAACAAGGGCTAGACTAGGGCCGCTCGCCGCGCAGGTCCTGTTTGCTGCCTGCTAAGCTGGAGCGTGAATGATTGTGGGAACGGGAGTCGATCTGGCCGAAGTCCCGCGAATTCGCGCGGCCATCGAACGCTACGGGCGGCGATTCATTGAGCGTATCTACACACCCGCCGAAATCGCTTACGTCGAGCGAAAAGCGAATCGCTACGAACGCTTTGCCGCGCGCTTCGCAGCCAAAGAGGCGGGCATGAAAGCCATCGGTACTGGTTGGCGCCGCGGGGTTCGCTGGCGGGATTTCGAGGTGGCCAACCTGCCGTCCGGCAAGCCCACCCTGCGTTTCCACGGCCAGGCCGCGCGTTTCGCCGAAGCCCTGGGTGTAAAGTCCGTCGCGCTATCGCTCACGCATACGGCGGAGCTGGGGATGGCGCACGTGATTCTGGAGAGCTAGGCACCGACCGTAATTGAGCATCTTCCAGGCGCCTGGTCTCCTGCCATGTGTAAATCATGCGATGCGCCACGGTCAGGTTCGACAGCACCGCGATAACCCACAACACCGGAGCCATCCGGTAGGTCAGCGCCCCGAGAATCAGCAGCACCACCCGCTCCGGCCGCTCCAGAAAGCCGACTTTGCACTTTGGTATGGTGTTCTCCGACCGCGCCCGCGTGTAACTGACCATCACCGATCCGGTCATCACAATGGCGGTCAATACCACATAGAAGAACCGGTTTATGGAAGCGTAATAGACCAGCAGGCCCATCAGCAGCGCCAGGTCGGAATATCGGTCCAGGACTGAGTCGAAAAAACCGCCAAAACGCGTGACACGATTGGTTTCGCGGGCCACGCGCCCGTCCACCATATCGAACAGCCCGGCGCCGATGACCACCGCCCCCGCCCATCGAAAGCTACCTGCCGCGAACAGATAGGCCGCCACGATGTTGATGACCAACCCAAAAAACGTGAGTACATTTGGGTGAATGCGCGACAGCGCCAGCCACCGCACGATGCGGTCGATCGCGGCGCCGAACACGATGCCGATGGCACGTGTATAAGTCATGGCTCAGTCAGCCGCCTCGTGAATCGTGGTGAGCTTCAATATCTCCAGATCCTTCACGCCGCCAGGTATTTGCACGCGCACCGAGTCTCCCACTTCCTTGCCCAGCAAGGCGCGGCCGATCGGGGAGTTGGTGGAGATCTTCCCGGCTGCCGCGTCGGCTTCCTCGCTGGTCACCAGGGCGTAGGTTACCTCTTCGTCCTTATTGGTGTCCAGCACCACCACCGTGGATCCCAATCCCACTTTGCCGTGCGGAATCTTCGAGAAGTCCACCATGGACATCTCGGCCAGACGCTTCTTCAACTGGTTCAGGCGGGCGTTTACGAAGCCTTGCCGGTCCTTGGCCGCATGATACTCGGCGTTCTCGCTGAGGTCGCCGTGCAATCGGGCCTTCAGGATCTCTTTGGGCAGTTCGTTGCGCAGCTCGTATTCGAGCGCGTTCACCTCGTCCTGCAGCCTCTTTTTGGCGTCGTTCGCTCCCACAGGACAATTATAGGCCAATCCCCGTTTCGTAGTGCGGCCCGCCCGTCGCCCGGGCCGGTGCCGGCCCCCGGACACCAGTTACAATAGGTGATCCGTTGCGGAAGGATCTAGTGACACGCCTTTGGATGCTGCTGCTCTCGATTCCTGTTTGCGCGGCCGCCTTGCCTGATCGCTATGTGGTCGAGTTGTCGGGCGATTCCGCGGCGCAGTTCATCGCGCGGACATTTCCGGCTGGCCAGCGGCGGGCCGCCCTGCTGGGCGATCCCGGACAACAGGCTCGCGCCCTGGTGCGTCTGCGGCAGGCCACCATGCGCGCCCGTCTGGAGCGCCGCGGCGCGCGCGTGATCGGCTCGCTAGATACGGTAGCCAACGTTCTGTTTGTGCAAATGCCGGCCACCCGGGTTTCCCGCCTGCGGCGCGTTTCCGGCGTGCGGCGTGTGCTGCCCGAGCGGATCTACCACCTGGCCCTGGATCATGCCTTGCCCCTGCACAAAGTTCCCCAGGCCTGGAACCTGGGCGGCGCGTACCCCCAGGGAGCCGGTGTCAAGATCGGCATGATCGATACCGGTATCGACATCAAGCATCCCGGCTTCAAGGATACCGGCTTCCAGGCGCCTCCCGGCTTTCCCATAGTTACTGACTCCGGCGACCAGGCCTTTACCAACCAGAAGGTGATCGTCGCTCGCAGCTATGTCAAACAATGCCTGCAAACCGACCCCGACAATTCCGCGCAGGACGATCAGGGTCACGGCACAGGCACCGCCATGGCGGCCGCCGGCGTCCAGAACACCGGCCCCCTGGCCGCCATTACCGGCGTGGCGCCTCTCGCCTATCTCGGGAGTTACAAGGTGTTCGGTTCGCCCGGCGTGAACGACTCCACCAACAGTTGCGCCATCGACACCGCCGTGGAAGACGCCGTCAACGACGGCATGGATGTGATCAATCTCAGTCTGGGAGGCGTGCCCGCGCCGCGCATCGCCGATGACGACGAAGTGAGCGTTCTGGAAAACGCCATATCCATGGGCGTCATCGTGACCATTGCCGCCGGTAATAATGGCCCCGATCCCAACACCATCGGATCGCCCGGCACCGCGCCCGACGCGATCACCATGGGAGCCATGAATAATGACCGGTACTTCGCGGACTCCTTCGCCGTGGGCTCCCATGGTACGTTTGCCGCGCTCCCCGCATTCGAGTCGCTACCCACGAGTCCCATTACCGCGCCGCTGGTGGATATCTCCCTGAGCCTGGATCCCGGCGGCCTCGCCTGCGCCACTCTGCCCGCCAACAGCCTGAAAGGCAGCATCGCCTTGATTCTGCGCGGCACGTGCCTGTTCCAGGACAAGCTGAACAACGCGCAGACCGCCGGCGCCCTCGCCGCGCTGGTGTATAACTACGCGTGCAGCCCCACCCCTTGCAGTTCAGCGCCGATTGTCATGACAGTCGGCACAGCTTCCCTGCCCGCCGAAATGGTGAGCAACCAGGACGGCCTCACCATCAAGCAATTGGCCGCCAGCCCGGTGCAGGCCACCATGGGGTTCTCGCAGGCGCCGTTCTCCATCGATCCCAACACCATCGCGCCATTCTCCGCCCTGGGACCTAGCGTGGACCTGTCCATCAAGCCGGACCTGCTGGCCGTCGGCGAAAACTTCTATACCGCGGCCGAAACCGACAATTCAGCGGGAGAGTTGTTCAGCGCGGACGGCTACGTCGTCTCGCAAGGCACCAGTTACTCCGCGCCGCTGATGGCCGGCGCCGCCGCGGTGCTGAAGGCCGCCCGCCCAGGCTTCACGCCCATCCAGTATAAGTCGCTGTTGGTGAACAGCGCGGCGCCGGCTTTTCCGGCCCCGGATCCGGCTCAGCCCGTGCAAAGCGCCGGCGCAGGAGTGCTGAACCTTAGCGCAGCCATGCTGTCCACACTGGCGGTCAATCCCGCATCTGTCAGCTTTGGCGTAGGAACAGGTGGCTCGCTGTCCCGCTCGGTGCGTCTGTCCAATATCGGCTATAACAGCGATACGCTTCAGATCTCCGTGTCGCCCACCGGCCACTCGCCTGCTCCCGCGCCGGCTGTCACCAGCGTGCACCTGGATTCCGATAACTATTTCGACCTGACTCTCACCTTCCCGGCGTCCGGGTTGGCGGCCGGCGAATATGAAGGCTTCCTGGTGATTCAAGGAACGAATTCCGGCACTGTGGCGCGGGTTCCCTACTGGTATGGCGTAGCCTCGTCCAATCCCGCCCACATCACCATCCTGGACGCGCCGCAGACCCCGCCCGCGCCCAACACCAGGGCCAACATCCTGTTCCGCATCACGGATGTTTCCGGCATCATCATCACCAGCTTAAATCCCACGGTGACCGTATCCGCCGGCGGCGGCACTGTCCAGTCTGTGATTTCGGCCGACTCCTATTCGCCGGGCGTCTGGAGTCTCAACGTGCAGTTAGGACCCACCGCCGGCGCCACCAACACGTTCGCCATCGCCGCCGGCGGCCTCACTCAGAGCGTCAGTATTATCACTAACTAAGTTCTATGCCCGAAACACTTACTTCGCAGGATATAGTCCGCTGGACCCGTGAGCTGAATTACGGCACCTGGCGCTTTCAGAAAAACTGGAGCCCGCTTCACGTAGTCGATGCGGAAGGCTGCTACTTCATCGATGTCGATGGCCGGCGCTACCTGGATTTCTCCGCCCAGTTGATGTGCGTCAACCTGGGCCATAAGAATCCGGCCGTGATCCGCGCCATCCAGGAGCAGGCCCGCACCCTGCCCTACATCGCGCCCGGCTATGCCACCGGCGTGCGCGTCGATCTGAGCCGTCTGCTGCTCGAGGTGCTGCCGCGCGGTCTCTCCAAATTCTTCTTCACGACATCCGGCACGGAGGCAAACGAAGCCGCCTTCAAGATCGCGCGCATGTACACCGGCCGCACCAAAATCATTGCGCGCTACCGCTCCTACCATGGATCCACCATGGCGTCCATCGGGGCCACCGGAGATCCCCGCCGCTGGCCCGCCGAGCCCGGCGCCAAGGGCCAGGGCTTCATCTTCGCTCCGGAAGTGAACTGTTACAACTGTCCCATCAAGCACCAGTATCCCGGCTGCGATATCGCCTGCGCCGATTACCTGGAGCACATGATCGAGAACGAGAACGATGTGGCCGCCGTGCTGGTTGAGCCCGTGGTGGGGACCAACGGCGTCCTGGTGCCGCCGCCCGAGTACATGCCGCGCCTGCGCCGCATCTGCGACGACCGCGGCGTGCTCCTGATCGCCGACGAAGTGATGACCGGCTGGGGCCGCACCGGCAAATGGTTCGCCATGGACCACTGGGACGTGCAGCCCGATATCATGGTCACCGCCAAAGGCATCACCTCCGCGTATGTGCCGCTGGGATTGTGCGCCACCACCCAGAAGATTGCCGCGCATTTCGACGATCACTTCTTCGCCCACGGCCACACCTACGAAGCCCATCCCATGACGCTGGCGCCCGCCATCGCCGCCATCCACGAGATGCAGCGGTTAGGTTTGGTCGACCGCGCGGTGGAAATGGGCGCACACCTGGGCGCGCGCCTGCAAGCCCTGCGCGGCAAACATCCCTCGGTCGGCGACGTGCGCGGTCTGGGCCTCTTTTGGGGCGTCGAGCTGGTGAAGAACCGCACCACTAAGCAGCCCTTCAATACCAAGGCCGACAAGATGGCGGGTAAGCCGCTCCTGGTTGATCAGATCGCCGGCGCCATGATGAAGAAGGGCGTGGCTATCAACTCGTGGCTCAGCCATTTCGTGATCGCGCCGCCGCTCATTATCACCTCCGAGGAGATTGATCAGGGAGTGGCCGCGCTCGACGAAGCCCTGGCCCAGGCCGACGCCCAAGTCGTGTAATGCAGCGCCCCAAAGTTTTACATCTTTTTTTACCGTTTGATGGCGACTTCCTGCCAGCACGGCAGGATGCTTGGTTCAGAGGTAATAGGAATATGAAAGCGGTCCTCACCGTCCTAATCCTGTTGATAGCCGGCCTTCCGCCGGCCTGTCCGCAAACACCCTCTTTTCGAGGCGTCGGCCAAATGCCCGGCGCCATGCACGGAGCCGGCATACGGTCCGTACTGCGCCAGTGGTTGACTGGCCGGCAACAACCTGCAAGTGCGTTTGCCGGGCGCTCCGGAAGCCGGGCGCTGCAATCGTAACGCTGTAGGTCCCTGGCGGGACAAAAGCGAACCGATAAACACCTTGCGTATTGGTGGCGACAGTCCGGCTGTCGCCGGTGCCGGAATTCTGTAGCGCAAACTCTCCTCAAGAAGTGTCAAATTAATCGCTCTTTGTGACTGCCACTAGTTTAGGTCCGCAAATTCGGAATGTGCGCGCGCCACGCTGAGGAAGAGACTCTTTGGAGAACTCAATCATAAGTTGTGTTCTCTGTGTTAGTCCACTTAGAAACCCGCGTATTTATTCCGCTAAAGTGTACAGTTGGCAAATCGTCGCTGGGCGATACCGAACACGCCGGGCGCCGGGCGCTCACCCGCCCGAATCGAGCGAGCAGTCATACGCATGAATGTTACATGCCTGGAGCGTTCGCGTGAGCTGCGGGTGCCTCAGGCGGTACCATCAGGTCAAGGCGAAATTCGGGCGGACGCGGGCATACGGCAGTTAGGGCCGGTATAGGTGCGCAAACTGCTGCAGTTCACCGGCGTTCAGATCCGATACGGCCCACCAAGTCATCCCGCTTGTGTTCCAATGGACAACGTGATAGCCGTTGCGGTAAAGCTCCGGGCCGCCGCCCGCCGCCGCCGAGGGCCACGTGAACACATTAATAAGGTGTTTACGCCGCTGGTACACGAGGGCCGCCACCGGGCGGCCGCCGGCGTAATCGATCCGCCCGCCAATTAAAGGAAAGCCTTGAGCCGCGAAGTCTCTGACGTCCGGCGAGAAGTCCAGCTTGCCATTGAACCACGGCTTTACCGTGTGCTGGTCGGATGAGGGCACGTCCAAGAGGTGTGGGCCCATCAGCGAGCGCACGTGGCTCGATAGAACGTCCTGCGCGATCAAATCCGCGCCGGAAGTCCGCGAACCGAACAGGGCGATATTCCAGGCAGCCGACACCGCCAGCAGGATGGCGGCCGCAATCGCCATCCAGCGCCAAAATGCAGTGACTGGTCGGTCGGCGCGCCGGTCGGCTTGGCGCACGGAAACTTGAATGCGCTGGCGCAGGCCAGCGGGCGCACCATAATATGGCGCATAGGCCAGCATGCCGGTGCGCAGCTCCAGAAGTTGCGCATGCGCCCTGGCGCAAGAACTGCAACTCGCCAGATGCTCCGCAACCTGGACTCTTTGGGCCGCATCCAATTCATCGTCCAGATAGGACTCCAGCAGACTCTTAGCCGGCAAACAGGTCATTTGGAAGCCTCCTTCATCCGCTACCACGCAATCCTGCATCTTTGGCGCATGCGCGCGATAGCCGGGACATGACGGTGCCGATCTGCGCGCGTTTCAGTTTTCTTGACGGCGCACTCGCAACTTCCGCGATATACCGGTACGACATTTCTAAATCTCTCGGTTTTCGCGGCGGAGACGCACAGCCGTGGCTCCTGGCGGTGGTCCGCAATACCGTGTAGGCTTGCTGGACGATGCCTCCCATCGTGCCGGGGTGCGAAATCATTTGTCGTGTATAGCATGCCGGAGTGCCGCGCACATTACCGGGCAACGCCTGCATCCGCGGGAGCGGCACTATGAGCCGAGGCCAGCGACGTCAGACGCCGCCGTTCGGCGCGCGTCCATTGATAAATCCGCTCGAATTCGTCGGGAGATGGTTTGGCTTCAGGATGCAAGAGAGTATAGCGTGGGAGCGGCATTCTACGGTTTCGCACGACGGCGGCGAGCTCGGCCAGGAGGTCATGTTGCTTCTGAGCGTCATACTCGTCCCATTGGGATAGGTTCATGTGGCTGCGGGCCTCGTGCACATCCTTCTCGATCATCCAAGACATGGGGGCAACATAACTATACCAGGGCCATTCGGTTCGCTCAGAGTGGCAATTCTGACAGGACTTTTCCAGGATGCGCACTACGGCGGGATCGACATCGGCGCCGGAGAGCAGCGGCCGGGCCGAATTGGTCTTCGGTCCAAACGGATGGATGAGGGCCGACCCGAAGGCAAGCACGCCGGCGCACGCAATGGCGTAGTGAGGACGCTTTAGGAGGATCTTCTTCATGTCCATGAATACTGCCGTCACCGGCAATTTATTCCCGCGTGCAATTTACACTTTAAAAGTCTACCGGGCGGGAATAATCGATGCGTCACGGAAGTACATGGGGGTGGAGAGCAAAATGTCCAAATTCATTCTTCACGACCACAACGACGACGGAATCAATCGCAGGGGATTCCTCGAATGCATGGCCTGGGCGGGAACAGGCGTAGTATGGACCCTCGGCGGCGGGGTTCTCACCTCGCGCGCATTCGGGAAGCCGGCCCACGCCGGAGAGGCCAAAGGCGAGATGACTTTCGTGCAAATCAGCGACAGCCACATCGGATTCAACAAGCCGGCAAATCCTGACGTGGCGGGCACGCTGCAGGCCACCGTAGATAAGATCAACGCGCTGCCGCGGGCGCCGGAGTTCATCATTCACACGGGCGACCTCAGCCACACGTCCAAGCCTGCGGAATTCGACGCCATGGATCAGTTGCTGAAGTCCGCCAAGACCAGCCAGATTTTCTATGTGCCCGGGGAGCATGACACGTCGGTGGATGACGGCAAGCAGTATCTGGAACGCTATGGCAAGAGCACGAAAGGCAACGGCTGGTACAGCTTCGATCAAAAAGGCGTGCACTTCGTCGGACTGGTGAACGTGGTTGGACTGGAACATCTCGGAAAACTGGGCGCCGATCAGCTCCAATGGCTGGAAGCCGACCTCAAGGCGCGCTCCAGCAGCACGCCAATTGTAGTGTTCGCGCATATCCCGCTGTGGTCGGTCTATCCCGATTGGGGCTGGGGCACCGAAGACAGCGCGCAGGCGCTCACGTATATGAAGCGCTTCGGGTCGGTGACAGTCTTGAACGGGCACATTCATCAGGTCTTGCAGAAGGTGGAGGGAAACGTGACTTTCCATACGGCGATGTCCACGGCGTTTCCGCAACCGGCGCCCGGAACCGCGCCGGCGGCAGGCCCGATGAAAGTACCCGCTGAGCGGCTGCGGAGCGTGCTCGGTATTACGAACGTGCAGTATGTGGCGCGCAAGCACAGCCTGGCAGTGGTGGATTCGCCGCTGGCGGCGGGGAACTGACTCCAATGAAACGATTATCAGTAATGCTGGCCGCGGTATTCGCCGTTGTGGTCATTACCGCGCGCACGGAGACAAGCGATGGCAAGGGCCTTTTCGAAAAACGGTGTTCGGGCTGCCATTCGCTGGATCATGATAAGGAGGGGCCGCGGCTGGCAGGCGTTTACGGCAGGGCCGCAGGCTCTGTGGCGTCGTTTAATTACTCGGACGCCCTGAAGACTTCGCACATTACCTGGGACACCGATTCGCTCGACAAATGGCTGGCCGGTCCGGACAAGCTCGTTCCGGAGAGTGATATGGCCTTCCATGTGGAGAGCGCCAGTGAGCGCAGCGCGATCATCGCGTACTTGAAAGAAGTGCGGTGAGGTGCCCCGACATGTTATATGGCCCGCCTTTGCAATTAGGACGCCGCACTCCGGCCATCGGCTCCAGGCCTCACGTGCCAACGAGCCTCGCGCAGCTCATTTTGTGCCCCGCTGTCATGTGAGTAGTGAAGGCGGCAATATGTACGCGACCCCGTCTGAAACTGCAAATACCAACGCCTTTTGCGTCTGGCCAAACGGGACTCCGTCTCAGAAGCGTGACCCCAATGAAGTCGACCTGGTTATGCGACTACAGGCACACGACGAGATGGCTTTTCGTGAGATCGTCGAGCGCTACGCATCCAGGATCTACCGCGTCTGCTATGGCATCCTGGGCAATCGCGACGATGCGAATGACATCACACAGGAAGTCTTTGCCAAGGTTCATCGCTCCCTCCATCGATTCGCCGGTCGCAGCTCTCTATACGCGTGGATCTACCGCATCACGGTAAATCAATGTTACGGATTCCTGCGGAAGAATCGGTTCAACACAACTTACTCAGGTGATTCTCTCGATGACGTGCAATCACCGCGTGTGGAGATTACCGATTGGCGTCCTACGCCCGATCGAACTGCCATGCAAAGGGATCTCATCAATAACCTACTGTCGGATGTCGCGGAAGACGACCGCTGGCTGCTTATTGCAAAAGAGGTCGAGGGGTTTTCCATAGCTGAGTTATCTCAAATGACAGGACTGAAAGAGAACACGATCAAAGGAAGGTTGTATCGCGTTCGTCAAGCCCTCGTCGAAGCGTCTCATCGTATTCCGTCGCTCGATCGTCGGCAGGTTGTTAAGACACACAGCAGGCGCCCTTGAATTCACAGAACTATTACATCTCGTTCACGATTCATAGAGCATCACGCGCTAGCCTAGTGAAAGAGAATAACCACATAACACTGGCATCGTGAGACGAGGGCATCGCCCGGTAAGTAAAATCCGCAATCAAGATCCAGTGTGTATTAATTACTTCAAGGAGATACTCGTGAAAGATCTATTGACTAACGCGAAACGCCCGGCAAACCGGCGTTCATTCATGAAATTGGGACTGGCGGTTGGCGGCGCAGCCATGGGCTCGCGGTTGTTGGCCGGCAGTATACCCACTCTTGCCGGATCCCCACTTTCGAGCGGCGACACGGCGATCCTCAGATTCCTGGCGGCTGCGGAACTAATCGAAGCCGACCTCTGGCAACAATATGCCGAACTTGGCGGGGTAACAGAGGGACATCAGAACCCCTACCAGATTGCGTTGCAGAATCTCGACGGCGATGCGTCGCAATATATCTCCAGTAATACCTTGGATGAGCAGAGCCACGCGTCGTTTCTGAACGCCTACCTGATCGCCAAGGGCCAGGAGCCCGTCGATTTGGATGCGTTTCGCATTTTGCCGAGCAGCCAGGCCAAGGGCGCCCAGCAAATCGGCCGCCTGACTAATCTCATGGAGCTTATCGTGGACACCAGTTGGTACGTGCGTTACCGGAGCGCGACAAATCCAGATTTCGGCGCCACGTTCGAGCAGGCCATCCCGCAGTTGGCCGGCGGTCAATTTACGGCGATTCCCAGAACCAACGACGACTTCGGCCCCACCGCGCACGTCCAGGCGATCGCCAACACGGCGGCGTTCCACTTTGGATCGATCGAGCAAGGAGGCTCCAGCCTTTACGCTACGCTCGCCCAAAAGGCATCCAACGTCGAGGTCTTGAAGATCTTGCTCAGTATAGGTGGGGACGAGATTTGCCATTTCCTGGAGTGGGTGGACTTTGCAGGCAACGGAGTGCAGCCTCCCATCGCGCCTTTGACGGATCCGACCAATGGGTTGGTTTTTCCAAATTTCGATGCAACTCCTAACCCTTTGCTGCAGACAAATCTGATCTTCCCTGTCCCCTGCGAGTTCATCAGCCCGAACTTGCCGCACTGCGCGGTCGTCCGGCCAACCTCTGCGGGTCAGATCGATGCAGTCGGAGCCTCCAACTTCTTCATCGGCGAAGGGCTCTTTATTGGCCAGCCGCCGCAGTTCACCCAACTGCTGCTGAATCTGGCGCACGCAGCCGATGCAGCTCAGCGCCAGGCGTAAATGGCGAAGAGGAATGCGGTGCGGCCTGACGGAGGCCGCGCCGCACTCGAGACATGTGTCTGCCGATGAATCTGAAAGGCGGACGTTTGTGTATTTGTAAATCGAAAGGTCCGGCAAGGCCGGCGAGAGGCTCACTGTTATGATTGAAGATCTGCTCCAACCCAGGCACCTATTGGTGATTCTGGCTATCGCGATAATCTTTTTTGGTCCGCAGAAGTTGCCGGCCCTGGGCAAGGGCCTTGCTGAAGGTATCCGTAACTTCAAGGACTCGTTTAAAGCTGTCGGCCCTGAAGAGACTCGCACGCCTAGCGAGGATAGGCAAAGTTCGTGATTGTCCTTCGTCACCGCCTGTTGTGCTGTGACAAGAAGTTAGGCGGAAAGGAGCCAGATGGGTCCCGTAGGTTTACCGGAGATGGCTGTAATCTTCGTGCTCGCCTTAGTGCTGTTTGGTCCGAAGAAACTACCCGAGTTGGGCAGAATGTTGGGAACGGCGATTAGCCATTTTCGCCGTGTCCGGAGTGAAATGAAAGCCAGCTTTGGTCGGGAATTGCAAAACCTGGAACGAGAAACCCGGCCGCAAGAGGAAATCCACAGCGGTCATCCGCGTGATAACGACGCCACTGCGGATGCCGTTAGCTCCACAGTAGTTGTCCATCAAACGGACATTGGTGTTCTTTCGCGTGCAAAATGACTTCAACAGAGGCAGTTGCGATTCCACACAGATCCGTCACCGTCGTCCCCACTGGCCCCGGCGGAGGGGGCCGGACGCCACCTCCGGCTGAGCCCCCAGGTCTCCCGGGCGGCGGCGAAGAGGGCATGCTCCGCATGTCGTTCCTCGATCACCTTCAGGAGCTACGTTCGCGCATCCTAAAGATGGTTTTGGGTTTGCTTGTCGCGGGCGCCATCAGCTTGACCTTCGTGAACCAGATTTGGCGCCTCATCGCCGCCCCCGCCGTCGAAGCCTTGACGCGCCTGGGCATCAAGCCGCCCACCCTTAAAGCCATCACTCCTATGGAGCAGTTCAACGTCATCTGGGTCAAGCTGCCTTTTCTGTGTGCCCTTTTTATCGCCGCACCTTGGGTGGTCTATCAAATTTGGGCTTTTATCTCACCCGGACTCTATAAACGCGAGCGCCGTTATGCAGTGCCATTCGTGCTTTGTACTGCGGGGCTGTTCATCCTGGGCGGCGCATTCGCATATTTTGTGGCCTTCCGTTTCGCTCTCACATTTCTATTAGGCATCGGCGCAGGAAACTACGTCGATCCGACGGTGTCCATCAACGAATACTTCGATCTATTCGTTAACGTGACGCTCGGAGTGGCACTCACCTTCGAAATGCCCATTCTAATCTTCGTCCTGACGTTACTTCGCATCGTCAGGCCGGCGTTCCTTGTGAAGCACAGCCGTTATGCAATCCTGAGTATCTTCGTCATCGCCGCCATCGTCACCCCTACCCCCGACGCGGTTAATATGCTGTTGTTTGCCCTACCCATGTGCTTGTTGTTCTATGTCGGCGTCTTCGCCGGATACCTTTTGGTACTGAAGCGCGAAGGCCGCCGGTTTCCGTGGGTCAAGGTATTGACAATCGCGGGGATTGTGCTCGTGGCCTTTGGTGCGATAGTCTATCTTGCCGCTATACACTATAAGCTGCATCCAGTCTCGCACTGGCCTTTTCTGATGCGGTAGGACAGACGATGAGGACGGATCTGCCACAGCGCCCCGGCTTCAAATCATCCGTTCACACCTTTTGCAAGAGTTTTACAAAAACCAAACCACCCCAGCTACCGCTCACCATAACATTATTGTAGGCGATACGCCAAAAAGGAGACCTTTCGATGAAGCCGCTTCAGATTAGTACCGCGCATGAGCAACGCTATCATGACCAGCACCTGGACGTGGATTTCGGGAATAAAACAGCGCTGCTGGACAGCGAGCCCCTAACACTTACCCGCAAAGAATACGACCTGCTGGCATTGCTGATTCAGCATGCCGGCGACTTGGTGACCCGCGAGACGCTGCTGCTGCGTGTGTGGGGCTACAACAACCAGATCCGCACGCGCACGCTGGACGTGCACATTCTCCGGCTGCGAAGGAAGCTCGGCGAGCACAGCGGCAAGTACATCGAAACCATCGTTGGCATGGGGTACCGCTTTCAGCCCTTTCGTGGGCCCCAGCTCGTACAGCGGGAGCCGCAAGTGTTAGCCTTAGGCGCCTAAACAAAAAGACCGGGCGCCCTTTCCCTCGCTAGAATTGGAATTGCGGACTCCATCGCACCAGCCATCGGTAGAGATCCAGGCGCGCGAGGCGGCATTCGCTGAAGAGTGGCACGGCAGCAGTGCCCGCGATCGCCCGCCGATGGCACAACGTGGCCGCCTTGAGGCACTTGGCACGTTACCCGAGACAGCCAATTGTGCGACCGGAGAAATCTTGTATTCTAATAGGCTGGCTGCTGTCGCGGTCGTGACTTATGACGAGAAGATCTTTGGCGTCATTATTTACTCTGCCGGCCGAATGGTTTTGGCTGGCACGGGCCCAGGCCCAGGTCCCCCCGGCCGACGATCTGACAACCATAGACAGTGATGCGCCGCACACAGCAAGCCGACGAAAATCACCGCGCCGAGAGGTACGCCCCGATACGCAGAGATCATCTGCAGGTAAATGCCGGATGGTGACCGAGAGTCCAACCCAAGGAGCCGCCAGTACACCGAGCGCGGCCATCAGAACAGTGACTCTGCGCCCGATGGCGACCTGCTCCCGATCCGAAAGCCCCGGCTTCCAGCGCATGAAAAGTCGCGGACAACAAGCGTGGCGCTGGCGTTGTAACAGGCGCTCATCGATGACATCAGGATGGCGATGAGTCCGGCCAGTACCAGCCTACGAAGCCCGACGGGAAGCCGATCACTGACCAGACTACTGTTGACGTTCGGGTAGAGCTTCCAGGGACGGGTGTAAGCTGGGACTGTTTCGGCAAGTTTGTGACACTGGAGGGCAATGTGAACAGGTTAGGCTGGAAAATCGTGGGTGTTGCTTTCCTGTTGAGCGCAATCACGATGTTCGCTGCTGAGCTCACGGTCGAGGTTTACAAACAGCCCGGCAGGTTTGCTGGATGGCCGGCGAACCATGGCATCTGGTCGTGGGGCAACGAGATTGTGGTTGGATTCGAAGCTGGCTACCTCCACTTTCGGAAGCCAGGTGAACACGAGCACTCGATCGACTACCAGAAGCCGGCCGAACACCTATTGGCGCGCAGCCTGGATGGCGGCGAGACATGGCAGATCGAGAAGCCGCTCGGTCTACTGGCTCCGCCCGGGACGAAGGTTGCGGGAGTTCCTACCGAGACTGGAGGAAAGCCGGTGCAGGACTGTCCAGGTGGATTCGAGTTCACAAATCCGGATTTCGTGATGACGTTCCGGATGGCGGACGTTGATATCGGCCCCTCCCGTTTCTATTGTTCGCTGAACCGCGGCAAGAGTTGGCAAGGCCCGTTCCGGGTTCCCGTGTTCGGTCAAAAGGGAATTGCCGCTCGAACCGACTACCTCGTGAATGGCCCATCCGATTTGACCGTGTTTCTGACGGCGGCAAAATCAAATGGACATGAAGGGCGCGTGATTTGCTTTCGGACCCGGGATGGAGGCAAGACTTGGAGCTTTGTTTCTTTCGTCACGCCGGAGCCGGAAGGCCCAGATTACGCCATCATGCCGTCCTCGGTGCGGCTGCCGTCTCAAGCCATTCTCACGGCTGTGCGATATCAGAACTGGATTGATCTGTACCGGTCCGACGACGATGCCAAGACGTGGGCGTATGTGGGCAGGCCGGCTCCAGATACGGAGAATCCGCCGAGCCTGCTGCGTCTCCAGGATGGCCGTCTCGCCTTGACTTACGGCCGGCGCTCCGCTCCGTACGGAATACGTGCGCGACTCAGCTCCGACGGGGGCAAAACTTGGAGTGGCGAAATCATTCTGCGTAATGACGGGGGCTGTTGGGACCTCGGCTATACACGCAGCGTGCAGCGGCCGGATGGGAAGGTTGTCACCGTATACTACTTCAACGACGCCCCTGATCACGAACGCCAGATTGACGCGACGATTTGGGACCCAGGATTGGAGACGCATCGGAAAGCAGAGAAGTGAACTCCAGCCTTCCTGATCGTTGGCATCGTTCCTCTTTTACCTTCGGCTTGTTTCCTGCGCTTCGAAAACACGTCAGTAAGGATGAAGGTTGGAGTGGGCTAAACTGTGGAGGGATGTTGGAAGCTGCGAAGCACAAGATTTAAGGGGCTACGGCGACAGAAAAGTTGAGCGTCACTTTGAGTGCAAAACGGATACTGCTGGTCATCGCCATTGTTGCGATGGTGCTCGCCTTTCTCGTCCATCGCTATCGACAGGCTTCAGGCGGGCTGAATGTCGAGCCGCACGCCGCGAAAGAGATTGAGAAGGCAAAGCGTCGATGAGCAATCCTTGTTGGCCGCCTTTGATGCCTCCCTGGTACTTTTGACGTGATGTCCGCCGCTTCTCCACGAACCCTTGGCCTTCCTCTAGTTTTAAACCGGCACCCGCGGTTCGAGAGCGCAGACTATATCGGTGCGCTGGATTCTGCGCGTTTGGAAGGCGATTCTGCTGACACCACGCTGGCTGTTTGGGCGGCGGCGGCGAGACCGAACCGAGATGCTCGCACACCTCCGCCGATATTACGCGAATGGAGATTAGGCGCCACGCTCTTCACGCTACGGCCACCGTCCTAATACCGGCCCTGCGGAAACTCTTAGCCCGCGTGTGGCGAAAGGCAGCCGGGGTTGTCTTTCACGACTGCTCCCTCACCATGGCCTCCCAAGTCCACAATAAGTTGTTTGAGTGCGCCGTCGTGTAGCACGTTGTTGCTGATGACGCAGTTCTGCAGTTCTTTGTAAACGATGCCGTACGAGGGTGACCAAACACCGCCTCCGCCATCGTCCCGCCCAACTTGCAGGTTGTTGGCGCAACAGGTAACGCCACGCGTGCCCTCCAGCCGGATTTGGGAGGAATCATAAGTATCGGGCTTCGCATTCTTCCCACTGCGCTTGATGAAGTTGCCGGTGACGCTGATCTGCTGGCCGCCCAGAATAGCCAACCCGCAAGTTCCAGCGCGATCGAAAAAATTGCCGGTGATGTTGTAGCCGTCGCCGCCGACAATCAGAACGCCTTCGCGGTTCCATTCGATGCGATTGCCGGTGAACGTACAGGAGGCGTTCTCTTCGCGTGCAGCAAACCCGGCGCCGTTGTTTCCAGAGAACCAGTTGTCGAGGAAGAATCCGTCCCAACCTCGCAGCGAAACGCCGTCTCCAGCGTTGTAAGCAATCATCGAATGACGGATCGAGAAACACCAGGCACGCGTAAGACGTACACCGTCCCCACTGAAATTGGCGATCTGGGACCGTTCGATGCGGAATGTGTCCTCCTGCTTGCCATAGTCCGGCTTGTTCAACGAGATACCGTGAACGCCGGTACCGACTTTGCCTCCGTCGAGTGAGAGACCGTCGATCGTGACGCCAAACGCGCCGGTGATGTTGAGGAGGCATCGGGCATGTTCATCTGCCAGCCGGATGACGGAGCCAAATCCATGTTCGTAGTCCCAAGCCGGAATGCCCGTGAGTGATACGTGCGGACGCATTTGCAGCTCAGCGCTCCGATAGATGCCGGGCGGCAGGAATACGGCGCCGCCACGTTCAGCCGCCGTATCAATCGTGCGCTGGATCGATTTGGTATCGTCGTTCTTCCCATCTCCCTTGGCTCCAAACTGACGGGCATTCAGAACGGTGTCCGCGACGACCATCTTGGCAGCACCCATAACGGGCCTCATGGCCAGCCAGACTCCGCCAAGTGCGGCAGCGCGGGCGATCTGCCGTCTTCCGGAAGCAGGTTTAACAAGGTCTTCAGGCATGCTGATGGTGTTCTCCTGTCGGGTTCACGTGAAACGCATTGTGCAAGCGCTGATCGGAGAACCCGAACGTTCGATCGTAACGCACATGGGCGTTGTGCTCTTCCGGCTGGTCTTAGCTGCCAGCCGCATGATCCTAGGTTCAGCCGGCAAATGATCGGACGCCAGCGGGCGGACAATAGACTCATGACCATGAATCGACGCGACTTCATCGCCGTACCGGCCGCGGCAATCGCTAGTTCATTATTCGCTGCCGGGCCATCTTCGCCCTGGCAGCAGAAAATCCGCCGCGTGGGCCAGACCAACATGACCGAACACGATCCCGCGGTACTGAACGTTGAGGAATGGGCGGACTACTGGGCCAGCCTGAAGGTGGACACCGTACTGGTCAGTGTCACTGGCATTCTAGCGTTTTACCAGACAAAGGTGCCGTACCACCGGAAGGGTAAGTTCCTCGGTGACCACGATTTCTTCGGCGAGTGTTGCGCAGCCGCGAAGAAGCGGGGACTGCACGTGATCGCGCGCCTGAGTCCGGACCTCAACTGGGAAGACGCCGTCCAGGCTCACCCGGAGTGGTTCCAACGGGACGCCCAAGGCAATGCCGTGCATCACACCGAGGACCCCAGGCTGTTTCGCACTTGCATGTTCACCACCTACATGACCGATTACATGCCGGCGATCATGCGGGAGGTCAACAATCTCTATGACGTGGACGGCATGTACACCAACGCGTGGCCGCCTCTGGGAGGGTTTCCGGTCTGTTATTGCGAACAGTGTAAGAACTTACCACCGCCGGGAACCATAGATTATTGGGAGAGATTCAACCAGCGCACAATGTATCTGTGGAAGCTGTACGATTCCATCGCCAAGGAGAAGAAGCCGTCGAGTTTCTATTTCGGCAATCTTGGCGGTGGCATTCGCAGCACGGCCAGCCTGGTGAAACTCGGCGGAGTTTGCGAGTGGTTCCAGTGCGACAACCAGGGACGCGGCGGGGACGACACGCCGATCTGGGGGTGCTCGCTGCAAGGTCGCGTGTGCCACGCCGTCCAAAAGGGCAAAATGGCCACCAACGTGACGGGGGCGTGGTCCACCGGCACACCCCGCTGGCGCAACGTCTACAAGTCCCGGCAAGAGGAGCAGATGTGGTTTAACGAGACCATCGCGTCGGGGATGGCGCCGTATCACCACATCATAGGTGGCGAGAATGGGATGGGCGAGGATCGCCGTTGGCTGGAGCCAGCGCGGGAGTATTTCAATTGGATGGCCCGGCACGATACACACTTCATCAACAAGCGCTCGATCGCGAATCTGGGCGTGGTCATGGGCCAGCGAACCCACCTGTTCTACAAACCCCCACGTGGAGCGCTCATGCGGGAGTACATGGATGGGATGTATCTTGCCCTGCTTGAAGGCCGCTTCCTGTTCGATTTCGTGCACGAAGACAAGCTAGCCCCGGAGGACCTGGCCCAATACTCCGCACTGGTGCTGCCAAACACGGCGCTCCTCAGCAACGAGCAGTGCCGGCAATTGCGCGCTTATGTGGATGCCGGCGGCTCTCTACTTGCCACATTCGAGACCAGCATGTACACCGAGCGCAACGAGCGGCGGTCCGATTTCGGCCTGGCCGAGGTGTTCGGCATTAGGAAGGCCGGGGAGACCATTGGCACGACCGGTAACGCCTATCTTGCCCGTATCGAAAACCAGCATGATATCCTCGATGGCTTTTCAGGCACCAACTGGATTCCGGGCGCAGAAAACCGGGTACCCGTTGCGCAGGTGGATGGCGCCATTCTGACTGTGGTACCCGGCTTCGTGGCTTACCCTCCGGAACTCTCGTATCCTCTGCAGGCGCGGACGAATGAACCGGCAATCGTGGTTCGGCAGAAAGGCCCCAGCCGCCTGATATATTACCCGGGTGACGTCGAGCGCACCATGTGGCGATCCGGTCATACCGACTTGGCACGGCTGATTCAGAACTCGATCCGTTGGGTAGCGGGGGCGAATCCGCCAGTCACAATCCAGGGAGACGGGGTGATCGAGGCGTTCGCATGGGAAACGGAGGCTGGCTTTGCGGTGCACATCCTTAATTACACGAACCCAGCCATGCACCGCGGATGGATACGGAACTTCTACCCCATCGGCGGCCAGAAGGTGAAGATGTTACTTCCGCAGGGCAGGCGGGTGACGCGTGTAGAACTGTTGCGGGCCGAGACGAACGTCCCGTTTACCGGGGGCACCGACGCAATCGAGTTCACAATTCCCAGAGTCCTGGATTACGAAGTAGCAGCACTGTATTCTGCATAAGGGAACCAGTGATATCGCAGCCCACACGCCAAGGGACGGTTCGGTCCGTTCTCTGGCATGGTGCCGTTCTTCAACTGGGCCAAGGCACGGAAGCCGGCCCACTTCATCTCGAACATCCAGCGCTACTCCCATTTTTTCGCGCGACGGCCATGAAGCGTGCACCTGTTCGCACGTAGCTGGTCCGCGTTGCGCCCCGGCGGGTCCGGAGTCTCGAAACCTGACTGACTGAATTTGGCCTATTTTGACCTCAGAGAGGTTCAGTAGGAGCCTACCCTTCCGGAGATGAAGACCACGGCTCGAGCGCGTCGCGCGCCGCCTCTACATCATCCGCGCGCACGAGCAACTTGAACCCGCCGCTGGACCAGGCCACGTGTGGCCGCATGCCTCCTACCGAATCAGCCTGTATCATGGAATCGATACCCGCCGATTCGAGCGCACTCTTAGCCATTTCCGCCTCCGGCCCGCTAGCGAACGTGTGCACTACAACAAGATCGGGGTGATCCATACTCTATTCATACCGCAACACCTCGGCGGGCGCGATGTGCGTGGCGTTGCGCGCGGGATACAGCGTCGCCAGGAAGCTGACCAGGATCGCCGCCGCCGCCACCCACACGCCATCCACCCAGCGCGGGTCGAACGGCACGAAACTCAGCGCGTACACCTGCTCGTCCAGGCGGATCCAGCGGTAGCGGTCGGCGAAGTAGCACAGCGTGTATCCGCCTACCAGTCCGACCGCCGCTCCCACCACGCCGATCAGCACGCCCTGCATCATGAAGATCCGCCGGATCTGCGCGCGCCGCGCGCCCATCGACATCAGCACCGCGATGTCCCGGTATTTCTCCATCACCATCATCACCAGTGTGATCAGAATGTTCAACGCCGCCACCAGTTGGATCAGGCCGATGGTCACCACCGTGACCGCCTTCTCCATCTTCAGGGCGTTCAGCAGTTGACGATTGCGCTCCATCCACGTGGTCGTGGCATACTTTCTTCCGGCGAACTTCTCGATGACCCGCGCCACTTCCGGCGCGCGGTTCAGATCGTCCAGCTTCACCTCGATCTGGTTCACCACATCCTGCAGTGACAGCGCCTGCTGCGCCGCGGGCAGCGACGCATACGCCCACCGGTCGTCGATATCGTAAAAGCCCGATTCGAAGATGCCTGCCACGCGGAACCTGCGAATGCTGGGACGCGGGCCAAAAGGCGTCAACTCGCCCTGCGGGCTCACCACGCTCACCAGGCTGTTGGTTGTCATCCCGATATCTTCCGCCAGCCGCGCGCCCAGAATGATGCCCGGCACACTTCCGTCCGTCCCCGCGCGCAGGCGATCCACCGAGCCGCTCTTCAGGTGACGCAGCGTGTCGCTGATCTTTAATTCCGTGGCGATATCCACGCCCTTCAAAATGCCCCCCTGCGACTGTACCGGCCCGGAGAAAAAGATGGGAGTGTAGAGCGCCGGTCCCGCGGCGATCACGTGCGGCGCCTGCCGGATGCGCGCCACCAGCGCTTCCCAATTCTCGATGCCGTTGCGTGGCTCCTTCTCCTGCACATTGATGTGCGCCATGGCGCCCAGCAGGTTGTTCTGCAGCGTTTCCCTGAACCCGTTGTTGATGGCCAGCGCCACGATCAGCGCCATCACCCCGGCGGACACGCCCACAATAGAGATAACCGTGATAACCGAAATCACGGCTTCCTTGCGGCGCGCCTTCAGGTACCGCCGCGCGACGAATAGTTCAAAAGAAGTGGGCACGGTTCAGTCTCGTGGCGAGCTGGCGTCCAGTTCCCGCAGCCGCGCCGCCAGCCCGATCGGCCCTTCCGGACGCAGCAGCGGAAACAGGATCACATCCCGAATCGACCGCGCCCCCGTCAGGATCATCGTCAGCCGGTCGATCCCGATGCCTTCGCCGCCCGCCGGCGGCATTCCGTAGCTCAAGGCGCGCACGTAGTCTTCGTCCATCTGGTGCGCCTCTTCGTCGCCCCGCTCCCGCATGGCAATCTGATTATCGAATCGCCGGCGCTGCTCCAACGGATCGTTCAGCTCCGAATAGCCGTTGGCCACCTCCATGCCCGCGACATAGATTTCGAACCGGTCCACAAACGCCGGATCGTCGGGCTTCTTCTTCGAGAGCGGTGAAGTCTCCACCGGATAATCGTAGATGATGGTCGGCTGTATGAGCTGATCTTCCACCACCCGCTCGAAGATGTCAGCCAACGCTTCTCCCGGCGTGGCCTTCCCCGAGTTGCCCAGCAGCCATTCCGGATCGCGTACCTGCTCCGGAGTCGGCCGCCCGTCTCCCTGCCAGTACTCTACGATGGCCTCCCGCATGGTGAACCGCCGCAGGCATCCGAAATTCAATTTGTGCCCCAGGTATTCCACTTCCAGGCCGCCGGTGGCAGCCAGGGCCGCCTGCGCGAATAATTCCTCGGAAAGCTCGATCATGCCCCGGTAGTCCGTGTACGCCTGATAGAACTCCAGCATGGTGAATTCCGGGTTGTGGTGCGTGGAAAGGCCCTCGTTGCGGAAGTTGCGGTTGATCTCGTACACCCGCTCCAGCCCGCCCACCAGCAGCCGCTTCAGATACAGCTCCGGCGCGATCCGCAGGTACAAATCGATATCCAGCGTGTTGTGATGCGTGATGAAAGGACGCGCCGCCGCCCCGCCGTAGAGCGGCTGCATCATGGGCGTTTCCACCTCGATGAATCCGTGGCTCTCCAGTTGCCTGCGCAGTGACGTCACGATGCGCGCGCGCGTCAAAAACACCTTGCGCACTTCGGGGTTCGCGATCAGGTCCAGGTAGCGCTGCCGGTAACGGGTCTCCACATCCTCCAGGCCGTGCCATTTCTCGGGCATCGACAACAGCGTCTTGGCCAGGTACTCCAGATGCTCCACGTGCACGCTCAGCTCTCCAGTGCGCGTGCGAAACAGGTACCCTTCCACGCCGATGATGTCCCCCAGGTCGATCATCTGGTAGACGGCGAAGTCGCGCTCGGACAGCGCGTCCTTCTTGATGTAGATTTGCAGGCGCTCGCCGTCCTGCGCCAGGTGCGCGAATCCCGCCTTGCCCATGCGGCGCAAGGTTTGCACGCGGCCGGCGATGCGCACGCGCACCGGCTCCGCCAGTTCTTCCGCGGTGTTTCCGCCGTATACCGCCAAAATGGCGGGAATCGTGTGGCTGAACTCGAACCGCTGGCCGTAAGGCTTGAATCCCAGCGCCTCGATTTCGCCGATGCGCGCAACGCGCTGCTGCAACAACTCATCTTCCAAAGACAAATCGATCTCCTGACGGAATTTCGTTATTATATGCGTTGACCCGGTCAATCTCTATTATCATTCCAGCCTACAACGAAGAGAAACGCCTCCCGGGAACGCTGCGCCAGGTGATCGCCTATCTTCGCCGCACCGGCTGGTTGTTTGCGGAGATCGTGGTGGTCGACGACGGCTCGACCGACGCCACCGTCCAGGTCGTCGAACAGTTGCGCGCCGAGTTCCCCGATCTGCGCGTCCTGCGTAATCCGGGCAATCGCGGCAAGGGTTACGCGGTCCGCCACGGGATGCTGGAGGCCGCCGGCGAATGGGCGCTGTGCACGGATGCCGATCTTTCCTCGCCCATCGATGAGCTCGATAAGCTGTGGCAGGCCGCCGAAAAGGCCGCCGCCCAGGTGGCCATCGGATCGCGCGCCATCGACCGCCGCCTGATCGGCGTGCGCCAGTCTCAGTTTCGCGAAAACGCCGGCCGCTTCTTCAACCTAGTCATGCGGATTGTCACCGGTCTCCCCTTCCACGACACGCAGTGCGGCTTCAAGTTGTTCGAGTCCGGCGCCGCGCATGAGATCTTCAAGCGCCAACTTCTGGATGGCTTCGGCTTCGACGTGGAGGCACTCTTCATCGGACGCCGCCTGGGATACCGCCAGATCGAAGTGCCCGTGCGATGGAATGACGTGGCCGGCACCAAGGTGAGCGCGTTTCGCGGCATCGCGGCCTTTCTCGATCCCTTCACGGTGCGCTGGAATCAGATCCGCGGCCGCTACCGCTGAAGCTGTACCAGATCCGTCAGGCTCAGCCGCCCCGTATAGATCGCCATTCCCAGCGCCACGTGCACGTTCATCGACACCAGCGCCCGCACTTCCTCGAGCGTCGTAATGCCCCCGGCCGCCGTGATCTCGAGCGGCGTGGCCGCGCGCAGCCGGGCGAACCACTCCAGATCCGTTCCTTGCAGCATGCCTTCCTTATCCACGTATGTGCACAGGAAGCCGTGGCAGTAAGGCTCCAGAGCCGCCATCACCTCTTCGGCGCTGAACCGTGTAGCCTCCCGCCAGCCTTTCACCACAATGCGGCCTTCCTTCGAGTCCAGCGCCACGATCACGCGGTTCTTGCCGATAGCCGCCGCCAGGCTAGCCAGAAACGCGCCGTCGATCCCGTCCGCCGCAAACGCCGCGGTCCCCACGATCACTTTGTGCGCTCCCTGCGCTACCAGCGCCCGCGCGCGATCCACCGAGCGCACGCCCCCGCCCACGCGCGCCCTGGCGTGCCCGGCCACCAGCCGCACCAGTTCATCGTTCGATCCCGTGCCCATGGCTGCGTTCAGATCGATGACCTGGATTTCCGGAAACGCCGCGAACCGCCGCAGCATCCCGAATGGCGCGTCTCCCTCCAGCGCCTTCTCGCGGCCCTGAACGAGCTGCACCACTTTGCCGTCCATCAGGTCGATGCAGGGAAAAATCATCAAGCTTTCCGCACCGTGACGCCGCCGCGATCCAGGTGCTCCTTCAAATCGCAGATGCGCAGGGTCCCGTAGTGAAAGACCGAGGCCGCCAGCGCCGCGTCGGCCTCGCCGTCCGTCAGCACCCTTAGGAAATCGTCGGGCCGGCCGGCGCCACCGGAAGCTATCACCGGAATACGCGTAGCGCGCGACACCGCCCGCGTCAGTTCGCAGTCGAAGCCATGTTGCACCCCGTCTGTATCCATGGAAGTGAGCAGCACTTCGCCAGCCCCCAATTCCTCCCCGCGCGCGGCCCAGGCCACCGCGTCCAGATCCTCCGCGTCTCTTCCGCCGCGTGTGTACACGCACCATGCGCCCGCCGCCCGCCGGCGCGCATCGATGGCCAGCACCACCGCCTGCGCTCCGAACTCCCGGCTCAGCTCGGTGATCAGCTCCGGACGCCGCACCGCCGCCGTGTTGACCGAAACCTTGTCCGCGCCGGCCAGCAGTATCCCGCGCGCATCCGCCACCGAGCGAATGCCGCCGCCCACCGCCAGGGGGATGAAGACCTTGCGCGCCGTCCGCGCCACCACGCCCGCCATGATCTCGCGCGCGTCGCTCGACGCCGTGATATCCAGAAACACCAGCTCGTCCGCGCCTTCCTGGTTGTAGCGGTCCGCCAGTTCCACCGGATCGCCCGCATCCCGCAGGTTCACGAAGTTGACGCCCTTGACCACGCGTCCGCCGGTGACGTCCAGGCATGGAATAATGCGCTTGGCCAGCACCCTACTGCATCTCCACGAAATTCCTGACGATGCGCAAACCCGCCGGACCGGACTTCTCCGGATGAAACTGCACGCCGAACGTATTGCCAGCTTCGAGCACCGCCGTGTAAGGCAGCGCATAAGTGCAGGTGGCCGCCGTCGCCGGAATCGCGGGCGCGTAATAGCTGTGCGCGAAATAGACGAACGCGTAAGGGTCGAGCCCCGCCAGCAGCCGCGAATCCGCGCGCGTTTCAAGCTGATTCCAACCCATGTGCGGCACCCGCACCGCTCCAGGAAACCGCCGCACAGTGCCTTTGAATAGCCCCAACCCGCGCGCCTCGGGAGCCTCTTCGCTCGATTCGAACAGCGCCTGCAATCCCAGGCAGATACCCAGAAACGGCACGCCAGCCTGGATCCGTTCCAGCAGCGCGGCGCGCACCTGCATGCAGTCGAGCGCCCGCATCATCTGGCCGAAATGGCCCACGCCAGGCAGCACAATCTTCGGCGCGGTGCGCAGTCCGGCCGCCTCCCGCACCAGCGCGTATTCGGCGCCGATCTCCGCCAGCGTGTTCTCCACCGACCGCAGGTTGCCCGCGCCGTAGTCCAGAATCGCGATCACAGCAGCCCCTTCGTCGAAGGCAGCTCGCCACGCAGACGCCGATCGGTGGAGCATGCATACTTCAGCGCGCGCGCGAAACACTTGAAGATGGCTTCGACCTTGTGATGGTTCGACCGTCCGTACATCACGCGCGCATGTAGGTTGGCGCCCGCGTGGTTCACGAAGCCGCCGAAGAAATCCTCCACCAGCTCGGTCTGCAGATCGCCGACCAGCCGCACCTTTACCAGATCCCTGTAGACCAGCGCCGGCCGTCCGCCCAGATCCAGCGCCACCACCGCCAGCGTCTCATCCATGGGCAGCACGAAGTAGCCCGCACGATTGATGCCGCGCCGGTCGCCGAGCGCCTGCGCGAACAACTGCCCCAACACAATCCCTGCGTCTTCCACCGTGTGATGCTGGTCCACATCCAGGTCCCCCGCCGCCTCCAGCGTCAGGTCGAACCCGCCATGCTTGGCGAACAGCTCCAGCATGTGGTCGAGGAACCGTATACCCGTCGCGATCTGGTACCGGCCGCGCCCCTCGATCTTGAGCGCGCCGCGAATCCGCGTCTCTTTGGTGTCGCGCTGTATCCTGGCAGTCCGCATCACGCCAGCACGCTTTCCAGTTGATTGATGTCTTCGATAACCGCGGCCGCGCTCTCGGCTTCGAACGCCGCCATCAGTTCCCCGCGCCGCGGGCTCACCGCCGACGCGATCCCGATAAATGGTACACCGGCCCCCCGCGCGGCCCGTGCGTCATCCACCGTGTCCCCGACATACCAGAGCTTCCGGCCCCCCGCCCCAGCCGCAATTTTGATCAGGCCCTCCGGCGCCGGCTTGTGCGCCTTGACTTCTTCCATCCCGATGATCGGGTCGAACCGCAGCGCCGGCGCAAATCGCTGCAGCGTGACTCCCGCTTCCCAGCGCATGCGCCCCGTAAAGATCGCGAAATCGAACTGCGCCCCCAGCCGGTCGAACAGCCCGTCGCCCGCGATCCACCGCTCCCGCAGGATCAGCCCATCCTGGCCGTTGCCGTGGAACAGGCCCTGGAAGTAATCGACCACCGCCTGATACTCCGCCCTCACACCCTGCCGCCCGATCAGGTGATGCGACAGTTTCCAATCGTCGTTCCAGCCGCCCTGGTTCTTGAAGTCCTGAATCTCCGCGGGCGTGATCTCCGCGCCCGTAAAATGCTCCACCGTGCGCACGATCGTTTCCCGGTATGACTCGGTGACGTCCACCAGCACGCCATCCATATCGAAAACAATCAGGGCTTCAGCCATATCTCCTCGAGCGCGCCCAGCAGCCGCCGCGTCTGCTCCCGCGTCCCCACCGTGACCCGCACGCATCCCGCCGCTTCGTAGCTGCGGTCCCGCACCAGAATATTCCTCTCGCGCAAGTGATCCCGGATCTCCAGCGCGCGTTTCCCGGCGCGGATCAGCACGAAATTCGCCGCGCTGGGAACGTAGGGAATCTTCAGACGCTCCAGCGCGACACACAGTATTTCGCGCGCCGCCAGCACCTCCGCCACGTAATTCTCGATGTATCCCGTATCGCGAATGGCGGCCTGTGCCGCCAGCACCGCCAGCGAATTCACGCTGTACGGCGACTGCGCCTTGTGGAGATAAGCGATGTTGCCCGCCTGCGAAAACAGGCAGCCTAGCCGCATGGCGGCCATCCCGTAGACCTTGGAGAACGTCCGGCTCACAAACAGATTTGGGTGCTGCTCGATCATCCCCAGCGCGGTTACCCCCGAGAATTCAAAATAGGCTTCGTCGATGAACACCGCCGCCTTGCGCGCGCGCTTCAGGATCCGCGCGATGTCGCCCAAAGAAAGACCCGTGCCCGTCGGATTGTTGGGATTCGCAATCAGCACCGCGCGCGTAGCCGGGGTGATGGCGTCGAGCAACCGCGGCAGCGGAAAATCCATCCCCGCGCCCTGGTAGTCGATCTCCCTCACCTTTGCGCCCGCCACCTGCGCATAAAACCGGTACATGGCATACGCCGGACGCAGCAGCAGCACCTCCTGCCCGTCGTCCACGTACGTGTTGATGAAGACCTGGATGGCCTCGTCCGTCCCGTTGGTGAAGACGACCTGCTCCGGCGCTACCCGGAAAAATGCGGCCACCGCTGCCTTGGCCTCCGCATATTCGGGATACACCGCCAGCCCGCCCGCATCCAGCCGCTCCTTCAGAAACTCGATGACCCGCGGTGAGCACCCCACCGTGTTTTCGTTGAAATCCAGCCGCAGTTTACCCGCGCGCTCCGCGGTCGGCGGCGAGTACGGCGCCATCTTGATCACCGCCGCGCGCGGACGTATGGCCCCACGCTTAGCCATTGACCCGCACCTCGACCGAACGCGCATGCCCTTCCAGTCCCTCGGCACGGGCCAGTGTCGTGACAGCCGGAGCCAGCTCGGCCAGAGCCCCGCGGCTCAACCGCTGCACTGAAATCACCTTCAGATAATCCGCCACCGAAAGCCCGCCGCGTAGCCGCGCCACCCCGCTCGTGGGCAGCACGTGATTCGGCCCCGATGCGTAATCGCCGGCCGCCTCCGTGCTGAACGGGCCGATGAAAACGCTCCCGGCATGCCGCACGCGCGCGAGCAGCGCATCGTTCGGAATGCTCAGATGCTCCGGCGCGAACCGATTAGACAGCTCCACAGCCTCTTCCAGCGATCGGACCACAATAATCGCGCTGTTGCGCTGGATGGCCTTCCGCGCCACGGCGGCCGTTGGCAGCCCGTCAAGCTGCCGCTCGATCTCCTTAGTCACCGCGCCGGCCAGACGCTTGGAAGTGGTCAGCAGGATGGCGGCCGCGTCCACATCGTGCTCCGCCTGCGCCAGCATGTCCGCCGCGATGTGCCGCGCGTCGCCATCGGCGGCGATAATCAAAATCTCGGTCGGCCCCGCCACGAAGTCAATCCCCACATCGCCTGCCAGCAACTTCTTCGCCGCTGCCACATAAATGCTGCCCGGCCCCACGATACGATCCGCGCGCGGTACCGTGCGCGTCCCGTATGCAAACGCCGCGATCGCCTGGGCGCCGCCCATCTGAAACACCCGCCGCACGCCCAGCAGATGTGCCGTCCCCAGAATCTCCGGCGCCAGCCGCGGGCACGCCACGCAGATGTTGGGCACCCCCGCGACCTGCGCCGGAATCACCGTCATCATCAGCGTCGAAGGCAGCGGATAACGGCCCGCCGGAATATACGCCGCGACGGTATCCAGCGGCCGCACCACTTGCCCCAGTTCCAGTCCCGGACTCACCTCCCGCAGCCACGCAAGGGGAAGCTGCATTTCGGCAAAAGCGCGAATGTTGGCCGAAGCCGCCGCCACCGCCTCGCGAAAATCCGGCGCCAAGCCCGCGCAAGCCCGCCGCAATTCGGACTCGCGAACCACGACTGACCTGCCCTCCAGCCCGTCCAATCGCCGCGCATAAGCCAGCAACGCCCGATCGCCCCGTTTTCGGACCCCTTCCAAAATCGGCCGCACCACCGCGCAAGCCTTATCCAACCGCACCGACCGCCGCGCAATCAGACGGCCGATGCTTTCATCCGCGTCCATCTGCGTCCATCTGCGGCCAGAATTCATAAGACAATCTTGTTCAGCGGATACTCCACGATCCCCTGCGCCCCCGCTTTTTTCAGCCGCGGAATAATGTCTCGTACCGTGGATTCGTCCAGAATCGTGTTCACCGCCAGCCACTCCTCATCGCTCAAATGCGAGATGGTAGGCCGCTTCAACGCCGGTAGCACCTCCAGCACCGCGCGCAGGTCGTTGCTGTGGACGTTCAGCATCAGCCCCACTTTGCCCAGCGCATTGATCGCGCCTTCCAGCAGCATGCGCATGTCCTCCAGTTTGCGCCGCTTCCACGGGTCCTGCCACGATTCGCGATTAGCGATGAGCTGCGTGTTCGACTCCAACACCGTATCGATGATCTTCAGATTGTTGGCGCGCAGCGACGAGCCTGTTTCGGTCACCTCCACGATGGCGTCCGCCAGCACCGGCGGCTTCACCTCCGTCGCGCCCCAACTGAACTCCACCTTGGCATGCACGCCGTGCACCGCCAGGTACCGCTTGGTGGTGGCCACCAGCTCCGTGGCGATGATCTTGCCCTCCAGATCGCGCACGGACTGAAAACCGGAAGACTCCGGCACCGCCAGCACCCAGCGCACCTTGCCGAAGCTTTGCTTGGCGTACACCAGGTCCGCGACGGCCTCCACCTGCGCTTCCGTCTCCGCCACCCAGTCCCGCCCGGTGAGCCCCGCGTCCAGGATACCGTCCTCCACATAACGCGCCATCTCCTGCGCGCGGATCAGCATGCACTCCGTTTCCGGGTCGTCGATCACCGGGAAGTACGACCGGCTGCTCGTGGTGATCGTGTAGCCCGCGCGCCGGAACAGGTCGATAGTCGCGTTTTCCAGACTGCCCTTCGGAATGCCCAGCTTCAGCTTCATGTCCGGCCCGTGTAGACCGCCGCCGGATCGTAAGTGCGCGGCTCCCCCGTCACCCATTCGCCGCCTTCCAGCCGCCGGTAAAAGCAGCTCTCATAACCGTCGTGGCACACTCCCGGACCCTGCGGCGCCACCCGCACCAGCACTGCGTCCCGGTCGCAATCGGTCGAAATCTCCTTCACCACCAGGCGATGTCCCGAGGTCTCGCCTTTCACCCAAAGCTTCCCCCGCGACCTGCTGTAGAAGGTGGCAAAGCCGGTCGCGATCGTCGCGCGCAAGGCCTCCCCGTTCATGTATCCGACCATCAGCACGCGCCCCGACTGAAAGTCCTGAATGACCGCCGGCAGCAGTCCGTCCGCCTTTGAAAAGTCCAGTTCCATGCGAATTGCAACAAAAAAGCCCGCCGGGCCCAGAGGGCAACCCGCGGCGGGCGTCCTTTCTTATTTCGATGTGGTTCGAATCAGAACACCGCCCGTCACCAGTGGATTTGGCCGTGATGATGATGGCCGCGGGCAGCGGAAGTCATAAACCACCAGTATAGCATGCGGCAGCGTTGCCCTTGACGCCTACGGCAGCTATATCGTACGATATTACTGTAGCTAGCTCTTCAGATATATCGCAAGGAGGTTTCATGAAACGCTATCGTGAGCGCTGGGGTTTCCCGGATCCAACCGAGTGGTGGCATGGCGGTTTTGGACCCTGGGGAAGCCGCGGCCGCTTCTTCGGCGCCGGCGAAGTCCGCATCGCCGTCCTCTCGCTCCTGTCCGAAGGTCCCAAACACGGCTACGAGCTGATGAAGGACCTGGAAAACCGCTCCGGCGGCAGCTACCGCGTCAGCGCCGGAACCATGTACCCCGCCCTGCAACAGCTCGAAGACGAAGGCATGATCGTCTCCGAAGTGCAGGACGGCAAACGCGTCTATCAGCTCACCGAACTCGGCAAACAGGAACTCGCCCGCGAGAAAGCCACCGCCGACGAAATCTGGCGCCGCGCCTCACAATGGGGCGATTGGGCGCAATGGATGGGCCCCGAAGCTTCCCTGATCGCTGGCCCCCTGGGAGCCCTGATTAAAGCAGCCTTCCGCGCCATGAAACACTCCCGCGGCGACACCGTACTGCGGTCCAAGATCGAAGACATTTTGGATCGCGCCCGCGCCGAACTCGAAACGTTTTGACCGTGCGCCGGCCGATTGCGGCTGCTCAGCTTGCGCATCATGTTGTCATCCGGAGAGACCATCGACACGCCTTAGTTCGGACCGGCATCATAGAGCTGCCAGATGTGGCATGGTTCAGCGCGGCCATCGCTCGCGCCTCGCGCTCGAAGCGTTCGGAGAATTGGGCACGCGAAATCTTGATGGCCACCACGCGGTCCAGGCGGGGGCCGCGAGCTTTGTACACATCTCCCTTGCCGCTCGCGCCGATGGGCCCGCGGTCCAAGATCGAGGATATTCTGGATCGAACCCGCGCCGAACTCGAAACGTTTTGAGCGTTGTCTTATTTCCCAGCGGCACAGGGTGGCGAAGATAGTCGAAGAAGTTTCGAGGAACGCCGGCGGGTGAGCCCTCTAAGGTTTCGAAAGAACTTGGTCGGGGCGCGCGGATTTGAACCGCGGACCCCCTGCGCCCAAGGCAGGTGCGCTACCGGGCTGCGCTACGCCCCGACACTGACTACTCACTCCATTCTAAACCACCAGCCGATCGCCTTGCGCGGGGCCGCCCCACACTGGTGGTAAGATAATTTCTCCAATCCGCCCTATGGACCATATTCTCTCCATCGTGCTGTTCACGCCCGTGGCCGGGCTGATCGTGCTGATGTTCCTGCCCGCGTCGAATCCGCGGCTGGTCAAGCTCTGGGCCAACATCGCGGCCTTCGTGGGGTTCCTGGTCTCCCTCCCGCTGGTCTTTCAGTTCGACCGCACCAAGCCGTGGGCGTTTGAAGAGCAGGCCGCCTGGATTCCCAGCATCGGCGCGTCCTATCACTTGGGTGTCGACGGCCTCGGCATGCTTCTGGTGATGCTCACCACGGCGATCGGATTCCTTGCCATTCTGTCCAGTTGGAACGCCATCCAGACACGCTTGAAGGAATACTATGCCTTTTTCCTGCTGCTGCAGACCGCCATGCTGGGCGTATTCATGTCGCTCGACCTGCTGCTGTTCTTCGTGTTCTGGGAAACCGTGCTGGTGCCGATGTATTTCATCATCGCCATCTGGGGCGGCGAGCGGCGCTCCTATGCGGCCATCAAGTTCATCATTTATACACTGATCGGTTCGGTGCTGATGCTGCTCGGCATTCTGACGCTGTACTGGGCGCATTATTCGCAATTCCAGAGCTACTCGTTCGACCTGGCCGACCTGATGCGCACCAGCCTCTCGCCGGCCATGCAGTGGTGGGTGTTCTGGGCTTTCTTCGTGGGCTTCGCGGTGAAGGTGCCCATGTTCCCGTTCCACACCTGGCTGCCCGACGCGCACACCGAAGCGCCGACGGCCGGCTCCGTGATCCTGGCCAGCGTCCTGCTGAAGATGGGGACATACGGATTCCTGCGCTTCTCCCTGCCGCTGCTGCCGGATTCCGCCAAGAATCCGACGGTTGTGTACGTGATGTCGCTGCTGTCCATCATCGCCATCGTCTATGGCGCAGCGGTGTGCCTGATGCAGAAGGACTGGAAGAAGCTCATCGCGTACTCCTCGGTAAGCCACCTGGGCTTCTGCACGCTGGGCATCTTCGCCCTGAACCCCGCGGGGATCGCGGGATCGATCATCCAGCAGATCAATCACGGCATCTCCACCGGTATGCTCTTCCTGATTGTGGGGGTGGTGTATGAGCGGCGGCACACGCGCGCGATCGCGGAATACGGCGGACTGATGAAGGTGATGCCGGTATTCACGATCGTGTTCCTGATTGCGGCGCTGAGCTCACTGGGCATGCCGGCGCTCAACGGTTTCGTGGGCGAGATCACCATTCTGCAAGGCGCCTACCAGATGTCGTTCAACTGGGCGTTCTGGGCGGCGGTGGGAATCGCGCTGGGAGCGGCGTACCTGATCTGGCTGTTCCAACGCACCATGCTGGGCGAGGTCTCGGAGAAGAACGCGAAACTGCACGACTTGTCGTGGCGCGAGATCGCCGTCTTCGCGCCGCTGATCGTGTGGGCGTTCTGGATCGGGCTGAATCCACAGCCGTACTTCGGCGTGCTGGAGCGGCCCGTGGCGCAGATCGTGGAGCGCGTGCGGCCTGGATATTATGCGGAGCATCACCTGGCGAATCCGTTGACGGCCGGCGGAGCGGAAGCGCTGCGCTAGAACGCCACGCATTACTCTACGCGCAGCGATTTCACCGGATCGAGGTTGGCGGCTCTCCAGGCGGGCACATAGCTCGCCAATACGGCGATGCCCAGCATCAGAACACCGACCGACGTGAAGGTGATCGAGTCCGTCGTGGCGACCCCGTAGAGCAAGCCGGCCAGGAAGCGCGTCACGGCCAGGGAAGCCACCATGCCCGCCGCGATCCCCGCCAGGGTAAGCCGCACGCTTTGCGCCAGCATCATCCTTAGAATCTCCGGCCGGGTGGCGCCGATGGCCACGCGCAGACCGATCTCGTACGTTCTCTGCACCACGGCGTTGGACACCAGACCGTAGATGCCGACCGCGGCTAGCAGCAAAGACGCGGCAGCGAAGCTCAGAAACACCCAGATCGTGGACTGAAAATCCGCCGTGGAGCTGGACACTAATTCCTTGAGCGGAGTCACTTCGCCGGCGGATGTGTTCGGATCCAGGTTGCGCGAGATCTGCCTGACCTCGCCCGATATACGGGCCGGATCCGCGCCGGTTTTCACCAACAGGCTCATGGCCGCCGGGATCAGATGATCTCCGGTGACGGATTGCGCATAGGGCATGTACATGGCGCCGCTGATGCCATCCGGATTGCGGCCGGTGAGGGTGAACTGGTGAACATCATCCACCACCCCGATCACCGTTCGCCAGGGCTGCTCCCAAACCGCCTTGATGTGCTTGCCGACGCCGCTCTCCCCCGGCCAGAATCGGCGGGCGGTGGATGCCGTCACGATCACGACGCCGCTGGATTTAGCGCTGTCGGCGCTGGTGAATGGGCGGCCATCCACCAGCGGGATGTGCAGCATCTGAAAGTAGTCCGGGGTAATGGCGCCGGTCCACAGCAACGGCGCGGGAAAGTCTGGCGTTTTTGGATGCCCTTCCACATCCACGGGCATATTTGGATTGAGGCCGTCGAGGGGAATGGAATTGGCGACCGCGGCATCGGCCACGCCGGAGATGCCGCGCGCCTCGCGCACCAGCCGATCATAAAGCGCGATGCAGGACTCGCTTTGCGCGCACGCCGATGGATTGGGGCTGAGGCGCACGGTCAGGATATGCTCGGGGCTGAAGCCCGGGTTCACGCGCGACATGGCGTACAGGCTCTTCAGAAGCAGGCCTGCGGAGACCACCAGCACTACGGTCATACCGACCTCGCCGATCAGAAGCCATCCGCGCAGGCGGACCCAGCCGGTGGTCGTGGAGCGGGCGCTGCCCGTCTTCATAGTACCGGCGAGATCCACCTGGGAAGCGCTTAGCGCGGGCGCGATGCCGAAGCCCAGACCGGTGAGCACCGCCAACGCGCTAACGAACCCGGCGACCGGCCAGTCGATGTGCACTTGCGCGATGCCCGGCGTATCCGGCGGCAGGACCGACTTAAATACCGACAGTGCCACGGTCCCGATGAGCAGACCGGCGCCTGCGCCCATTGCCGCCAGCGCCACGCTCTCGGTCAGGAGCTGGCGCACGATACGCAGCCGGCCGGCGCCCAGGGCGGTGCGCAGGGCGATCTCCTTGCGGCGCGCCGTCGCACGCGCGAGCAGCAGGCTCGACACATTCGCGCACGCAATCAGCAGCACGATCCCCACCGCCGCGAACAGGATTGTCAACTTACCGTGAATATCGCCGACCATGTCGGCCTGCAGCGGGATGGCGGTGGCATCGCCGTTCCAGTTGCGCGGCATGATGAACGGAAACTGCGTGTCGAGGTACGCCATCATGGAGCGCACTTCGCTGCGCGCTTGTGCCAGCGTGGCCCCGGGCCGCAGTCTGGCCACGAACGGGACGTACTCCTTGCCCCAATAATCTTCGAAGTCCGAAGGATCGACGCGGGCGGGTATCCAAAGCTGGGCGCGTCCGTTGGGGAAGCTGAATGCGGCGGGCATGACGCCCACGATTTGCCGGGTCACGCCGTTGAGCGTAATCATCCGGCCGATCGCCTGTGGATCGGCCCTGAATTCGCTCATCCACAGGCGGTGGCCGAGCACCACCACGCGGTCGCTCCCGGGACGTTCTTCTCTGCCTTCAAAGCCCCTCCCGATAGCCGCCGGCGCGCGCAGGACGGAAAACAGATTGGCGGAGACCGCGCTGCCCGTGACGCGCACGGCCCTGCCCAATCCGGTGAGATTGAACTCGGAGCCCGGGCTGACCGACGCGATGTCCATGGAGCGGCTCCGTTCGCGGAACATGACCAGCCCGGCCTTGGGATAGACCTTGGTCAGGCGCACCAGCCGGTCCGGTTGGACGAACGGCAGCGGCCGGATCAGCAGGGTATTCACCAGGCTAAAAACCGCGGCATTGCCGCCGATGCCAAGTGCCATCGACAAAACTGCGATGGTCACAAAGGCGGGGCTGTGCGCGAACATGCGCGCGGCGTACAGCAGATCCTGCTGGAGCCTCTCCAGCGATTTTGAACTCCACATGCGGCGAGGGGCAGTCAAGCCCCTACCATCGTAGACGACATGACCATGGATTTGGTTAGACCCGCCGTATCGCGCATTATAATAAGAGCGTGCCGAAGGCCAAGGAACTCGAGTTGCGCTTGCAGCGCACTGAGCAGCAGCTGCAGCTTTTTCAGAAGGTCAGCCGCTTCATGGTACGGGAACTGAGCCTGCAGGAAGTGCTGCAAGGCATCGTTGCGCTCACCGTTGAATTCTCGCAATGCGATTCGTGCCTGGTCTATCTGCTGGACAACGACGAGTTGGTGCTGTGCGCTTCGAACACGCCGCACCCTTCGACCATCGGTAAAATCCGACTGAAACTGAACGAGGGCCTTACCGGGTGGGTAGCCCGTGAGCGCCGCCTGCTGGCCATTTCGCGCGAGGCTTATAAGGACCCGCGCTTCAAAACCTTTGGCGAACTGCCGGAAGACTCCTTTGAAGCTTTCCTTTCGGCCCCGGTGATCGCCCGCAACCGCGTGGTGGGAGTGATCAACGTACAACACCGCATGCCGCACCAGCATACGGGCAGCGAGATGGAAGTGCTGACTACGCTAGGGGAGCAGGTGGGCTGCGTACTGGTGTTGGCGCGCATGGAGCCTACGTTGGTGGAATCGGCCAATCACGTGGAACTGGTTTTGGCGTCTGGCCCGATTCGCCCGCGTTAGCCATATGGACAACGTACTGGTGAGACTAACCGCCGCCCTGGCGGTGTCTGCCGCGACGCTGGCGGGGCCCGCCTTCTCCGCGGAGAAATGGCGGAGCGCCTATTTCTACGACAAACGGGATTCTTCCCTGGTGATCAACGACCTGCAATTCCCGTCGGCCGCGCGCGGCGTGGCGGTGGGGTATCTGGAGGACAAAGGCAAGTCCAAGCCGGTAAGTATCACCTCTGCCGATGGGGGCGCGCACTGGGTGGTGGGCAGCCTGCACGAGGTCCCTATTTCGCTGTTTTTCCTCAATGAGACGCTGGGCTGGATGGTCACGCCCAGGGGGATCTGGCAGACGCACGATGGCGGCCGTGAGTGGCGCGACATCCCCAAGTCGCCGCAGTTGCTCCTGAGAGTCCTTTTTCTGGATGAATCGCGCGGCTTTGCCATTGGCGGCCACAAAGAGGCGTACCGCACTGTGGATGGCGGCAAAACATGGGAACCGATTGCCGCCGCCGGCGAGCCCGGCACCAGTCCCGAATACACGGTCTACAACCACATCACGTTCGTGAGCGCGAAGGTCGGGATGATCGGCGGCTTTAGCGCGCCGCCGCGGCGTGGGGACGACGGCAAGCCGGACTGGCTGGACCCCAAGGACGCCACGACGCGGCGGGAGTGGCCCCATATTACGATCATGCTGGATACCCACGATGGCGGCGCCACGTGGCATCCATCCACCGCGTCGATGTTCGGCCGTATCACGCGCGGCGTATTTCTGCCGGATGGCCGGGGCTTGGGACTCATCGAATTTACCGATACCTTCAAATGGCCGTCGGAAGTTCACCTGCTGGACGGCACTACGGGCAAGAGCAGCATCGTCTACAACGCCCCCGACACCGCCATTACCGACGTTCTGCTGCAGCCCTCCGGCACGGGATATCTGGCGGGCGTGGAAGTGATGGGCAAGATGCAGCACTCGCCGATTCCGCGGAAAGTGAAGATCCTGAAGAGCGAGAACCTGACCGATTGGCAGGAAATGAGCGTTGATTATCGAGCTGACGCCGTGCGTGTCATGCTGCGGGCCGCCGCCGACGGCTCCCTGTGGGCCGCGACGGATACTGGCATGATCTTGAAATTGGAAACCACGCCGTGAAATTCTACTAGGCGATGCTCTTCCTGACTCCGCAGCACCGCGCCTTTCTTCACGCCGTCTCCCAGCTCGCGTATGCCAACCCTTTTCTGCCCGAACGCGTGGAGTTCGAACGCGCCGCGTTAGGCGATGCCTTCATCGCCGGCGAGCCTGTCTGGAGCCAGCATGTTCGCGATCCCGAGGAGCCGCGCGCCAACGTCTGGCGGATTGTCGAACGCCTGGAGCCGCTGGCCGAACAACTTCAGGCCCGCCTGCGGCAGGGCGCCGACGCTTCCGAAGCCGATCTGCTGGCCTACGAGGACGTCGTTCTGCACCTGCTCTATCAGCGCTATTATCGCCACTTCTTCGATGCCGCATTTGGCCCGGCAGCGGCCCACGGCGACGCCGGCCGCTGGCGCTTCTACAATAACTTTCTGGCGGACTGGCGCCACTTCTTTCAGATCGAAGCCTTGCGGCTGCCAACCAATCACGATCCCCGCCACACCTTCGCCTGCTTCCGCCAGATCCAGCGCGCATTCGAGCAGGTCTTCCGCGACATCATCGGCAGTTCCATGCCCGCCGCCATGTTGCGCGCCTCCATCTGGCAATCCATTTTCACGCACGACATCCGCCGGTATCGCCGCACGCTCTACGCGCGCATGGGCGAGTTCGCCACGCTCATCACCGGACCTTCCGGAACCGGCAAGGAACTGGTGGCCCGGGCCATCGCGCAGTCTCGTTACGTACCCTTTGACGAGCGGCGGCTGTCTTTCGACGACGAACTGGCTTTCTTCCCCATCAATATCTCGGCGCTTTCGCCCACGCTGGTCGAGTCCGAATTGTTCGGCCACCGCCGTGGCGCGTTTACGGGCGCTGTCGCGGACCGCAAGGGATGGCTGGAAACCTGTCCCGAACTGGGCTCTGTCTTTCTGGACGAACTTGGCGATCTGGACCCCGCCATCCAGGTAAAACTCCTGCGCGTGATCGAGACCCGCACTTTTTATCCTGTGGGCGACACCACTGGCCGCCAGTTCCATGGCAAGCTGATTACCGCTACCAATCGTGACCTGGCCACCTTGATTGGAAAGGGGCGCTTTCGCGAGGACCTGTATTACCGGCTGTGTTCCGACCAGGTGGCCACGCCCTCGCTGGCCGAGCAACTGGCGGACTCCCCTGAGGTGCTGCGCGAGCTGGTCTTCTACATGTCGCGGCGCGTGGCGGGCGACGAAGCCGAAACTCTGGCGGCGGAAGTGCTGGCCTGGATCGCCGCCAACCTTCCGGCGGATTATGCATGGCCCGGCAATTACCGGGAGCTGGAGCAGTGCGTGAAGAACGTGCTGATCCGCCGCAATTACCGGCCGTCGCAGTCCCGCGCCCACAGCCCTGTGGAGCAGTTCGCACGGGATGCGCGCGCCGGACGCCTCTCCGCCGATGACCTGCTGGCCCGGTACGTGACGATCGTCTACAGCCGCACGCACAGTTATGAGGAAACCGCCCGCCGGCTGGGCATGGATCGCCGTACCGTCAAGGCCAAGGTGGACCGGGCGTTTCTTGCGGCGTTAGGACAGCCCTCGCGGCCGGACTAACTGGCGAGCTCGATTTCGATCTTCTTGGCGCCTGAATCCAGCTTGACAATCCGGAAGCTGCGGATCTGCCCGGCACGCGCCGGCTCGCGCTTACTCACCTGCGGTCCGGCCCCGGCGCCTTTCCACTTCGCCGACAGCATGGACGAAAGCGAGCTCAGATCGGCGCCCGGCCCTTTGGCCTGTTCCTCCGGCTGGCTGGCTTCTCCGCCGGCCACCTTGCAGGGCACCTGGATGCCCTCTCCCAGCTCCACCTTGGCGCGGCCGCCGGAAACGTCGGCGATGCGGCCCGTCACCATGTCGCCTTCCTTATGCTCGGCGATGTATTCGTCGATACTGGTGGGCTGCAGTTGTTTGATGCCGAGTTTGATGCGCCGGCGCTCCGCGTCAGCTTCCAGGATCTGCGCACGCACGGTCTGGCCAACCCTCAGCACGTCCTGCGGATGATTGATGCGCTTTTCGGCGGTGATGTCGCCCACGTGGATCATGCCCTCCACGCCTTCGGCAATCTGCACGAACGCGCCGAACTTCGTCAGGCTGACCACCGGGCCTTCGATCACGCCGCCCACCGGATACTTCTGCTGGATATCGGCCCACGGATCGCCGAGCGCCTGTTTCAAGCCCAGCGAAATACGCCGCTCGACGGGGCTCACATGGAGCACCACCACCTCTACGGTATCGCCCGGCTTCACCACGTCGGCGGGCTTGCGTGCCTTCTTCGACCAGGACATTTCGGAAAGGTGGATCAGGCCTTCGATGCCCGGCTCCAACTCCACGAACGCCCCAAAATCCGTAACCCGCGTAACCGTGCCGCGCACGCGCTCGCCGGTCTTGTAGCGATCGCCCACCTGATCCCAGGGATGCGGCTGAAGCTGTTTCATGCCCAGCGATATGCGGCGCTTGGACGGATCCACCTTCAGGATCTGCACGTCCACTTCCTGGCCCACCGTCAGCACGTCCGCCGGCTTGTTCACGCGGCCCCACGAGATTTCGGCCACGTGCAGCAGACCATCCACGCCCCCGATATCCACGAAGGCTCCGTAATCCATCAGGCTGCGCACCGTGCCATGCACTACCGAGCCTTCCTGCAAATTAGTGAACAGTTTCTGGCGGGCGCTGGCTTCTTCTTCCTCCAGCACCGCGCGGCGGTCCACCACCACGTCCTCATCGCCGACGTCCAGTTTGATAATGCGGCAGGTGATGTCCTGGCCCACCAGCTTTTCCATCTCGGGCACGTCCTTGGCGCCCGAACGCGAGGCGGGCATGAACGCACGCACGCCTACGTCCACGCTGAGACCGCCCTTCACCAGGCCGGAGACGACGCCCGCAATGGAACGCTTCTCGTTGAAGGCCGCCTCCAGTGAGGACCAGTCCTTGGGGCGCTCGACGCGCAGCTTGGAGAGCTCGTAGTAGCCTTCCTCGTTGCGGCCTTTGATGGACACCGGAAACCGGTCGCCCACCCGCACTGTGACGTTGCCGGACGGATCTTTGACCTCCGTTACCGGTATGACGCCCTCGATCTTGTGGCCGATATCGAGGAAAACCTGCTCGGACGAAACGGCTACGACGGTGCCTTCGAAACCCTGGCCACCGGCTTCGGGTTTATGAGAGTGTGATTTTTCGAACTGGGACAGGATTGCAGCGAAATCTTCGCCGCGCTCGGGCGTAACTGGGGTTTCATCCTGTTCCAGCATGGAATGGTTCGGCATGAGACGGATGTATTTATTGTGGCATAATCCGGTCTGGGACCGCATGGTGGTGGAACGGGAGTGGTGGCGGCAGGCTGCGCGGTGGGTTCGGCCACAGGATTTATTGTGGCTGCTATTGTTTTCGGGCATGGCCATGCTGTGCCCCCTGCCATACCGCGACATCTTGTTGTTCGTTCCGCTCACGACGCTAGCTGCCTTGCAGATCCTGGAGCCGAAGCTCGCGTTTGTCGGGACGCGGCGCGGCAAGGTCATCTGGATCGTCCTGAAGCTGTTGTTCTGTTATGTTGTGATCGGGTTCACGGGATCGCTGAGCAGCAGCTACTATTGGCTGCTGCTGCTGCCTGTGATCTCGGCCGGCACATCGCTGGGGCTCCTCGGCACGCAGATCTTCGTGGTGCTGTCGGGCGGCACCTATCTATCGTTCCTCGCGTTCCTCGACCCGCAGAAGTACTACCTCGATCTGCCGGAAAAACTGGAACTCGCTTTGCGCGTGATCTTCCTGGCGGTGGCCGGTACCCTGGCCAATACCCTGGCCGAAGCCCTACGGCGGCAATTCGCCATGACCAAGGCCGTGGCGGACCAACTGGCCGACGCCAATCGCAACCTGCAGCAGGCCGAAGAAGCCGTCCGCCGCTCGGACCGCCTGGCCGCGCTGGGGCAGTTGGCCGCCGGCCTGGCGCACGAACTGCGGAATCCGCTGGGCACCATTCGCGCTTCCGCCGAGATGCTCAACCGCAGCGTCGCTTCGGAAAACGAAGTGGCGCGCGAGGTGGCCGGGTTCATCTCGGATGAAGTGGACCGCACCAACTCGCTGGTCACCCGCTTCCTGGACTTCGTGCGGCCGCTCGAATTGCGCCCCGCGCCGGCCGACCTGGCGCAGGTGCTGGACCGTTCCGTCACCATGCTGGAACGGGAGGCTGCCGCGCGCTCGGTGACCGTCTACAAGAACTACTCGCCGGACATCCGCCCATTTCCGTTCGACGGAGAATTGATGGAGCGGGTATTCTACAACCTGCTGGCGAACGCGGCGCAGGCAACGGCTCCCGGCGGCGCGATTACGGTGAAAACCCGGCCCATGGCCGGCAATGCCGAAATTTCCGTGATCGACCGCGGCGCGGGCATCGATCCAAAGCTGAAGGACTCGATCTTCAACCCGTTCTTCACCACCAAGCCCGACGGCGTGGGGCTGGGCCTGGCCATTTGTTCCAAGATCGTAGACCAGCACGGCGGAAAAATCGAGGTCGAGAGCGAGCTTGGCAAAGGCAGCGTGTTCCGCGTCTACCTGCCCATGGAGGTGAATTCATCCGCCTCGATACCGAACGCCTGATCCTTTGCCCCTGGCACCCGGAAGATTTGCCGGCGTTCGGCACCATCGCCGCGGACCCGGAAGTGATTCGCTACATCGGCGCCGGCACGCCCTGGACCGAAGAGCGCTCGCGCCAGTTTGTGGAGCGCCAGATCGCTCTGCACCTCGCGCGCGAGTTCTGCTTGTGGAAGCTGCTGCCTAAGCAGGGCGGCGGGCTCATCGGGTTTTGCGGGCTACAACCGCTGCCCGGGACCGATGAGATCGAAATCGGCTGGTGGCTGGCGCGCGGCTGGTGGGGCCGCGGCCTGGCGACCGAAGCCGCTCGCACCGCGCTGCGCGACGGCTTTGAACGCGTAGGATTAGAGCGCATCGTGGCGATCGCGCAGCCTGCCAATAGAGCCTCGATTCATATTATGGAAAAACTCGGTATGCGCTATGAAGGCCTGGGGCAGCCACGCGGCATTCCGGTAGTGATGTACGCGGCGACCGCTAGCGTTTAGGTAACAGCCCGCAAAACGGCGCGTGGGCAGTTATGCGAAGGCATAGAGGCACCCACGCGCCTTCGCGGCCAGCTAACCCGCCAGGCGCCGCAGCAACTCCGCGCCCATGCGGATATCGCGCAGCCGCTGGACCGGATCGCTCGCCTCGCGCTCGATGGTCAGGGGGCCTTGGTACCCGATCTGCTTCAGCTTGGCGATGAACCGTTCCATCCCCACCGAGCCCTGGCCCAAGGGCTTTTCTTCGCCCAGCGCGCCGGGCGAATCCTTTGGCGGCCAGTCGCCATCCTTGCAGTGCACGGTGACGACGTGGCCGGCCAGCGTATCAAGCGCGCTGATGGGATCGCCCGTGCCGTACAGAATCATATTGGCGGGATCGAAGTTGATGCGCAGGTTATCGCGGCCGGTGGATCGCAGAAAATCGAGCAGCACCGTTGCCGATTCCTGTCCGGTTTCGAGCGCAAAACTTTGCCCGTGGGCGGCGGCGTGATCGCACACCCGCCGCACCATTTCGCGCACGGCCACATAGTCCGGAGCGGCATGGTCTTCCGGAACGAAGCCGATGTGCGTGGCGATGCCGGGCACCCCCAATTCGGCCGCGAAATCGCTTACCGCCAGCGTGCGCCGCTCCCGTTCGGCGCGCGTGGCCGGCGGTACGAATCCGACGGTCCGCTGCACCGTGGGGATGTCCGCGTAGCTCTCGCCTATGTAGGCCGCGAACACGGTGGCCACGGTGAAAGCCTCATCCGCCAACGCCTGCTTCCATTGCGCCGCCGCACCCTTGAGGGCCATGTCGCCCGGGATACCGATTTGGCCGCATCGCACGCCCAGCGATTTGAGTTCGCCGATAGTCTCGCGTGGGTCGCGTCCGGCCCAGAACATGACGCCGATGTCCATCTCTTTCAAAGCTTGCATGGGATCTTCTCTCCGTTCTTACGCCGGGATTCGAGCATGAGCAGCGCCACTTTCACCGCCGCGGCGGACTCTTCGGGCGGGCACGCCAACGGCTTCCAGCCATGCGTGGCGCACTCCAGAAAGTATTCGAGTTCGGCGCGGTAGCCATCCGTATCCGGCACGTCCAGAGCGTGCTGGAGGCCATCGGCGCCGTATTCGGCGAGCGGCGTGCCCGCGGAATCGAACTCCAGCGTGCCGCCGTCGGACACGATAGTAAACTCCATCGAAAACGGATAGGCCGCCGGGTGATGCCAGCCGCCAGATAGAACCACCGCGCCGATGGATGGATAGCAGAACTGCGCCATAACCCAGTCCACGCCGCGCGCCAGGTCTTGGTATCCGGTAGCCGATACCGCTTCCGGTTTGCCGAATGCGTGCAGGCAGAAATCCACATCGTGGATGAGCAGGTCGAACACCCCGCCTCCGCTTTGCGCGGGGTCCGAGAGCCAGGCGCTCCAGGCGGGCGCGGCGCAGCGGCGTCGCAGAATAGCGGTGCGCACGGGTCCCAGCCGGCCGGAGCGCACGATATCGGCGGCGCCCCGGTACGGCGCGATGAAGCGCAGTACCTGGGCCGCCATCAAGGTGCGCGCGTGCCGTTCGGCTGCCGCGATCATGCGATCGGCAGCGGCTCCATCCATCGCCATGGGCTTTTCCACCAGCACATGCTTGCCCGACTGCAGGGCCAGCACGGCAATGCTCTCGTGCAAATGGGTGGGAAGGCAGATGTCCACCGCGTCCACGTTTGGATCGCGCACGGCATCTTCGGCGCTGGTGTATTTGGCTACGGCGGAGAAATCCAGTTTCTCGCCGGCTCCCCCCAGGTTGCCTCGCACGCCGGTCAGGTCGCCGGATAGGCGGGCCGGATTGTTACTGACGACCGCCGCCAACTCGGCGCCCTGAATTTGCCGCCAGGCGCGAATGTGGGTGCTACCCATGAAGCCGAGGCCGAGGACCGCAATTCTCATGTGATGGCTTACCTGTTCCGCCCGTACTTCTCATGGCTGGATACCCAGTCGGACGAGGAAATGGCCGCGCCCAGCGAGATCTCGCCTGCCAGCGTGACGCCCGCGATGATTTCCGCCAGGCGGTTGACCTTGCCCTTGCCATAGCAGCCCAAAATCTCGAGACACTCGCGCTGCGTGGCCAGGCCTGTCCCGCCGCCATAAGTGGCCACGATGAGCGACGGAATGGTCAGCGAGATATAGAGATCCCCTCCGGGCGTCATCTCCGTGTACAGAATTCCCGCGGACGATTCAGCGACGTTGGCCACGTCCTGTCCGGTGGCGATGAACATGGCGGTGATTCCGTTGGCCGACTGCGCGCCGTTGTTGTTGGCGCCCGATAGAAACGCGCCGACATTGGCCACGCCGTAGTGATACGCCAGCTTTTCGGGCTCGACGCGCAGTTGTTCCACCAGAACTTCGCGTGTAATGGTGGCTTCCGCCGTCACCCGCTTGCCGCGCGTGCGCATGATATTGATCTGCGAAGCCTTCTTATCGGTGGCGAAGTTCGACTCCAGATAAAAGTGGGTAATGCCCTGGTACTGATCCAGAATCCAGCTGCAAGCCGCGAAAGTGGCGCGCCCCACCATGTTCTGTCCGGCCGCATCGCCGGTAGAGAAATTAAATCGCAGGTAAACGAACTTGTTGGCGACGTATGGGTCGACGTACAGCAGCTTGGCTATCGAGGAAGTGGCCTCGGCCTCCTCGCGAATGCGGTCGATATTGGCGTTGACCCACGCGACGAACTCCCGCCCGGCGCGCGCATCGGCAAACACAAACACCGGCGCGCGCTGCATGGCATCGCCGACCACTGTGGATTTTACGCCGCCGCAGGCGTTCAGCGCCTTAATGCCGCGGTTGTGGGACGCGATGAGCGTGCCCTCGGAGGTGGCCAGCGGAATCAGAAATTCCCCATCGGCGTGCTCGCCGCGGACGCGCAGGGGGCCGGCGCAGCCGACAGGCACCTGGGCCACGCCGACGAAGTTCTCGCAGTTCCCCTTCACCATGTGCGGATCGAACGAAAAGCGGGTGATGTGGTGCGGCTCCACGCCGGTCAGTTGCTGGATAACCGCCTGGCGCTGCCGGATCACCTCCGGCGAGTAGTCGTCATGCTCGTCGCGCGGTAATCCGCCGTGGCTGACGGCGTCTGAAATGGCATCCTCCACCTTGAATTGCAGCTTGCCGAACGGGCGTGTTTCGACCGCGATCTCGATCTGATGCTTGCCCTTGGCGAGCGCCGGAGCGCCTGTCTGGATGACGACGATAGCGCGCAGCGGAAATGGCAGGGGGTGCGCGTTGTCCACTTGCGAAGCGGGTATTTCGCGGCCGCCAGCGAGCGTCAGCCGGATCTTATCGGGCGCCGCCGCGGTGCCGTTGATGACCACGCTGCGCACGCTAACGAGCTCGCCGTCGCTGAGGCGGTTCTTGATGGAGAACTGTACCCCGGCGGATGTATTCTTCAGGCTGCCTAGCGTATACAGCTTCTTCAGCACCAGGCTGGGAATCATCATAACGGTCCATTGTATGTCCGGTTCGCCTGGGACACGGCCCTACCCGCGATAGGCGATCAGGAAGAGGCGGCGAAATGGAAACAGTATGCCTCCGGCGGGGCGCTGCTGGAAGTGCGGGCGCAGCCGTTCCAGGTAGTCCGCGGCGAATCGTTCGCGGTCCGCTTCGCTTTCGAGCGCCTCCAAAAAAGGCCGCAATCCGGTGCCGCGGTACCATTCTACGATCGACCGCGCATCGGGCAGAATGTGCAGATACTCGGTGGCCCAAATGTCCAGGCGCGATGCGCGGGCGGCCAGCGCATCGTAATAAAACTCCATTTCATGGTGATGCCACTCGCGCACCTTGCCGTGCGCGAACCGGGCGCTCCAATCAGGTGAAGCCGCCACCTCGCGCATCAGCCGGTGCGGCAAGGCGTCGATATTCCCGGGTATTTGAATTGCCAGCGCGCCGCCAGGCGCCACGTGCTCCAGAAGCCGCGGATACACCCGCGCGTGGTCTTCCACCCACTGCAGGGCGGCATTGGAGAAGACCACGTCGAACAGGCCGTCGCCGGCGGCCGCCGCCCATGCCGAGATGTCACCCGCGATCCAGCGATGCGCGGGACATTCGTGCCGCGCCCGCGCGATCATTTCCGCGGAGCTGTCCAGGCCCGTGAATTCCGCGTCCGGCCAGCGCTCGCGGAGTACCGCCGTGCTGTTGCCGGGTCCGCAGCCGAGATCGATCACGCGCCGCGGGTCGGATACCTGGATGCGGGCAGCCAGATCGCGGCAGGGCTGCGTCCGCTCTTCGGCGAATTTCAGATACTGGTTCGGATTCCAGGGGGGCATCTTCGAACTAGCGCGGGGCGGGCCGAGCCCGCCCCGCGCGCCAAAGGTCTAGAAGGAAAGATGTAGCGACAACTGCAGAAAGCGCGGGCTGCCCACCGTGTGCTGGATGTAGCCCAAGCTGCCCTCCGGCGGAATCGACGGTGGCCCCGTGTAGTAAGGGAAGAACACTACGTCGTTGTTGGGAGCGTCGAAATCCGGGTGATTGAAGATATTGAATGCGTCGAAATTGAAGCGCAGCCGGTAGCGCTCCGCGAGTTGAAGCTCCTTGCCCAGCGAGAAGTCGAATCGCGACTGGAAGGGGGCGCGGAAAAGATTGCGCCCGGAAGTCCCATACAACGACTCGTAGAGATCGCATCCGGAAGAATCGCACGGCGGAACGCCGCTGGTTCCCGGGGCCACGAATTGCGGCCCAAAGTCGGCGGCATTCAACACCGGCTGTCCCGCATTGACTCCCAGGGTGCCCTGCAGTTTCGCCTGATTCGCGCTGACTCCCGGATTCAGGCCGACGATCGGGTTGGTGATATAGTCGCTGGAGCCGTAATACAGGCTGGCAACCGATCCCGAATAGTCGTAGATACTGTACGGCTGGCCGCTCTGCGCCACCACCTGCCCCCCCAGAGTCCAGCCATTGACCAGATAGCCCAGCGACTTATTCGAAGTTACACTCGGGAAAGTGTAGCTGAAGTTGACGAGGAACACATGTGTTTGATCGAAATCCGCCGACGCGTAGTTCGACTTGGGCGCTAACGGGTTGTTACCCGTGAAGAACAGACCCAGGCCGCTCTGCTCGTCCAGCGCGTGCGACCACGTGTAGGACGCCGTGAACTGCAGGCCGTTGGACAGGCGCTTGCGAGCTTGCAACTGCAGCGCGTTGTAGTTCGAGATGCCTTCTGTCTTGTACAGCACGGAATTCATGTCATACCCGATGTAGGGGACGCGGCCGGGAGCGTTGCCGGCATACTCCGGCGCCGGATCGTAAGGCTCCAGGTTGAGGTACAGAGGTGTGACTCCACCGTAGGAGTAGGTTTGCCCGTTCACCGGATTCTGCTGGGTGGCAATCAGCGGCTGATTGAATGGAATCGGAAGCACCTCGTGCACGCCATGATTGCCTACATAGCCAACGCTGAACAGCCAGTTGTTGGATGCCTGATATTGAATGTCGAACGTCCAGTTGAGGGTATACGGCAGGCGGTTGGTCGTGTCATATCCGCCGATGAGAAAGGGCCCAAACAGATTGCCGGCGGGATAGTTGCCGTTCAAGGTGTCCGACAGGTTAGGCAGCAGCGCCGTGAATGCCGCGGCGCTGGACGGCGGAGCCGGAAATGGACTCGTGCCGAATGGCGTCGAGAGCGTGGCTCCGTGGGTGGCGAAAATCGCGGTGACGAAGGGCTGCTGCAGCGTGACACCCAGCGGGCCGTTGAACCCGAATCCGGCGCTGGGTGAGAATTCGCTGAAGAGCTCGCCGCGGTCGTAATACATGCCGAAGCCGGTGCGCACGGTCAGCTTTGGCTTGGGTGTCCAGGCCAGTCCGATGCGCGGCGCGAGTCCCCATTGGTGTTGCGTGAGCAGACTGTCGCTGGCGCCCGCCGTGCCGAGTTGCGCATTATTACCCGCCACCTCCAGACCAGAGCTGGTGATCGTGTCCGTGGACGCATCGTAGGAATACAGGCTGGGATTGAAAGCTGTCAGTTTCCCGTATTTTTCCGACAACGGTCCGTCGAAGTCCCAGCGCAGCCCTACGGTCAACGACAGGTTGCTCATCATCTTGAAATTGTCGTTGATGTAAAGGCCGGCCGTGTCGGAACGGTAGTAGCGGCTCCCGCTGCCGGAGAACGCGGCCGAGTAACTTCCCGTGCGCACGGCGCCTTCCACGAAATTCATGAAGCCCTTAAATCCAAGCGTGTCGGTGCTGGTGTTGTTGTTGATGATGTTGAGCTGCGTGTGGTCCCAATTGCCGCCCATGGAGAGCGTGTGGCGGCCCTTGATCCAACTGATCGAAGATCCCACCTCCCATTGGTTCTGATACATGCCGGCGTTGCCGAAACTGACGCTGGGTCCAAACTGCAGTCCGCTGCTGCCCAGCACGTTGGTGATCTCGACCTGTGGAAAGTTCCCGGCGCCCAGCAGGTTCATGCCGAAATCACTAGGCGAGAAAGCCTGCCCGGTGGCGGCATAAGCGCGCAGGCGGGTGAATCCGACGTGCTGTTGCCATGTCAGGTTCGGACCCAGAATCGTGGTGTTGCTGATGGTGCCCACCTGGCTGCCGGCCTGCAGCCGCTGGGCAAAGCCAAGCAGATCGCCGACTGCGCCGAACGGATTGGTGGTCGGGTCGTTCTGATAGTAGAACTTCGCCGACAACCGGTCCATATCGCTCAGGCTGTAGTCGATGTTGGCGATGCCCTGGTCCACATTGGATTTGGCGTTCGGGCCCTGTAGCACCGCGTCGTAGCCCAGAGCCAGGGCAGTGTTGGGGTCCGTGATCTGCGCACTGGGAAACAGGTAGGCGCCGCCGGGCAGCTTAGCTTGCAGCATGGCTTGGGCCGCGGGGCTGATCTGAGACGAGGTGATCGTTTTCCCGTAGCTGTTTTGAATCATGTTCACGATGCCTTGCGCGCTGCGGTCGTCGGTCAGCCCGATGGGTACGTTGATTTCCTTTGTGGCGTCCGCGGCATCCGCCAGCCGTACGCCCTGGTAGGCCCCGAAAAAGAAAAGTTTGTTCTTCTTGATCGGCCCTCCGACGTTGGCGCCGAACTGATTGCGGTTCAGGAACGGATCCTTCACCAGGATGGCGGGCGAAGCATTGTAGAAGAACGGCGCCGCGTTCATGGCGCTGTTCTGGAATTCCTCGTAGACCATGCCATGCAGCTCGTTGGTGCCGGATTTAGTTACCACGCTGATGTGCGCGCCGCTGTGCGCGCCTTGCGTTGCGTCATACATGGCGGCGTTTACCGACACTTCCTGGATGGTCTCGGGCGGTGGGGTGGGAAGCGCCTGGCCGATCGCTCCGTAAACCGAAGTGCTGGTTTGAATAGAGCCGCCGGCCCCGAAGTTCTCGCCGATGTTCAGCACGAAGCGGTTCTCACCCACCTGGCTGGTGGAATTGCCGTTGAACAGGTTGTTTGTATCGACGCCGTTCAGAGAAAAACTATTGCTGGTGTCCCGATTGCCGTTGGCAAAGATCGCCTGGTTGCCGAGTCCGCTATTGCTGCCGGCGCCGCCCAGCATGTCTGCGTGCACGCCGGGGGTCAGAATCGCAAGTTGTGTAAAGCTGCCGGTACCGAGCGGCGTCTCCTGAATGGTCAACTGGTCGACTACGTATCCGTTGGTGGTGTCCACCTGGTTCATCAACGGCGTGGACGTCACTTCCACGGTCGTCGACACCGTGCCCACCTGCAGGCTGCCATCGACAGTGATCGTGCGGTTGGCATTGACCAGAACCTGGGTATGTGTTTCGGTCTGGAATCCTTCTTTGGTGAAGGTGACCCGGTAGTTACCGGCGGGGATGTTGGCCACCACGTAGGACCCGTTGCCCTGCGTATGCTGCACGATCTCCAGATTGGTATCGATATTCCGCGCCCGCACGGTGGCGTCGGGCACTGCCGCGCCGGTGGCGTCCTTTACGGTGCCGGTGATGGCGCCTAAAACATCCTGCGCCTGGAGCGGCGCGCCAAGAATGAATCCCGCCAGGATAATGAAACAGATGACTTGCTTCAAATTACGCGTCGGTGAACTCATTTCAATCCTCCTCGTAGTCCAGAACGCAACCGCCTGCGCGCACCAATTCCCCGCGTCCCCTTCATTGAAAAACGAACTGCCCCGTAAGTACTCCTGCTTGTTGCCCGCCGCGCGCGCAAGCAAGGCGCACCCGACCGGACGCGGAACTATTTTAAGCTATGATAACCTCAAATCTGCGGAAATCAAGTTGAAAGTTTGGTTAAAATCCGGGCGGTTGTCCGGGCCTCTATGATCGTTGAAAACGTTCGACATTCGAGCTTTACCGCGCGCCTGGATTGCCGCTATCTGGTGCATCCCCCGCAGGCTGTCGATGGCCAGACATTGCTGGTGGTCACTCTGCATGGCTTCAGCGCCAATCCGGAGGTCATGCTGCGCCTGACGGCGGCCATGATGGGTCCGCGGCACGTAATCGCGGCACTGGAGGGTCCCAACCAGTTCTATCTATCTCAAGGATCGAACGAGGTCGGTTATGGATGGGCCACGCACAAGCACCCGGACTCCTCCGTGCGCCTGCACCACGACATGATCCTGCACGTTCTGAATGAGGCGGGCCGCGAATACGGCATCCCGCGCGAGCGCCGCATCCTGGCTGGCTTTTCACAGCCGGTAGGCATGAATTACCGCTTTGCGGCCACCCATCCGGAGCAGATTCGCGGCGTCATCGGCATCTGCGGCGGCATTCCGCGCAACTGGGAGGAAGGACCCTACAAGCCCGTGACGGCGGCCGTCTTGCACATTGCGCGCCGTGAGGACGAGTTTTACAAACCGGAGGTGACGGAACGCTACGCCGAGCGCCTGCGGCTGCGGGCCGCCGACGTCGAGTTCCACATGCTCGATGGCGGCCACCGATTTCCCTCAAAGGCCCGGCCTATCGCGGAGGCCTGGCTGGACCGCGTCATGCAGCCGCGCGCCGCGGGCTCAGGCTAGTCCGCGGGTACCCGGTCCGGTTTGGCGGACCATGCCCAGCGCGAGGAGGAAACGTAGGCGGCGATATCCCTCCGATAGGTCTTCACCACCGCCAGCAGCAGCATCAGCCCGATCAGAATGACTGTGGCGAGCGCCGTCTGCGCGACATCCAGATTGTTCTTGCACCACGGCAGCCACCGCCCGTAAACCAGCTCGATGTGCACCCAGTAGACCAGCAGCGAAGTGGTGCCGAACTGCCGCACCCAACTCCACCCGGGAGCCGCGCCGTACTGCGTCCACACGAAAGCCAGCGCCAGGATCAGGAGCGTGACGCCCAGCTTGATCAGCACCTGGGCCGGGCTATCCAGCCAGAAATCGGACTTCGGGTAAATAGAGAAGGGCAGGTTGGCGAAATACCGCGCGCCCACAATCATGCCGATGCCGAGCAGCGCACACCACTGCATCGCCCGGTCGTAATGCTCGTGCTTCAGCAATCGGATCAGGCTGCCGGCGCTCACTCCGAACGCCAGGTATGCGGCCCACGGGAAGAAGCTGAAGTAGTTGTAGTCCGGCGCCAGGTACGCCTTCACGATCCACGGCACACCGTTCCAGTTGAGCTGCGAAACGATCGGTGAGAGGCCGGCGATCGCGAGCCCGAGGGCCGCGCAGATCCGCGCTCGCTGGGCCGTAGTGAACCACGACATCCCGCTCATCAGCGCAATGCCGAAACCCATGCAGTTGAGGATGTCCACTTTAAGCAGATTGGTCCACGGGTTCGGCAAGCTGAACAGCCAGAGCTGCACGCGCAGCAGCATGGCGATACCGAACAGATATCCGGCGCGGCGCAGCGTGCCAGTGAGGCGGTCCCGCCGCGAAACGCCCCTGCGTTCGAAGCTGTGCATTAGAAATGCCAGCGTGATGCCGGTCAGGAACAGGAAGATCGCCGGGGGCATGCCTCCCAGGAACTGCGAAAGCATGTAAGACGCGCCGCCGCGCAGATCGGGCTTAAGAAACGACTGGAATGCGTGGCCCTGCAGCATGATGATACCCGCTGCGCCGCGCAACCAGTCCAAGAACGTGAGCCTGTTGCCTTTTACTTCCATTCGCCCTACTTTTGCGGGTATTCCCGCTTCACGTTCTTGGGCAAGTGCAGTTTCAGGGCCGAATCCGCTAATTCGGGGTTTATCTTCACATCCGAATACGTGAAGATCATGTAGTCGCCCCCCACCTCATAGAACTTTTGTTGGACCGGATAGCCGTTTTCGGCCACCCAGATCTCCAATTTCCTTAGATGCTGGAGGACCTCTTTAGATTTCGGGATCAGTTCCAGGCACTCGGTCTTCTGGCCGCCGACGGTATCCGAGCCAACCAATCGCAGGTTATAAGAGGCCTGCAGATCTCCGCGCGAAGTGCCGAATCCGATGAGGAAAAACTCATCCAACAGCGCCCGGTTCTTGCCCAGGTCGTACTCCTGGACCGTCTCCATTTTCGGGTAATAGATTTCCCCTTTTTGGCCTTGCAGCGCCACGGTCTTCGGATCGGGCTGGGTAAAATCCACCAGCATGCGCATGTCCCGCGCGTGCGCGCGCTTGAGCAGAATGGTGCCGGAATCCACGTTGTCTTCGTTGATGGCGGCCACATGCTCGACGCGGTGCAGATGGGCCGACATGCCTTTGAAGCTGGCGCCGGCTTTATTGATGCGATCCAGCACGCCATCCAGCTCCGCGGCCGGCTTCGGTCCGGCGAACGCAGCCAGGGCGATTCCCATTACGATCATGGCGCGGCTATGCATCGGGGTGGCTGATCAGGGCTTGGCGAAGACCATGTACCCGGTGGTTTCTCCATCCGAGTCTGCAACAGGTTCAACCCGGGTCACGGTCACTTGTTTCTGGTGCGTGAAACGCTTCAGGAGCTCCGCGAGTTTCTGCGGCTGCTGGTCTTTCGGAAGATCCGCCAGCAACTCGGGCTCGACCCAAAACACGTTGCTGCCGTGCTCGGCCGGCAGGACCGCGATAGAACTGACCATGGGTGTCCGCGGCTGGTCGCGAAACCATCCGCGGGGGGTCAGGAATATAAACGCGACAATGATCCCCACCATCACGTCGTATTGCCAACTCGCGCGCGGGTAGTCCCAGAAGATGAAACGCTTCAGCACTGGAAGCCACAGTCTAACACGTGACCCCTCCGGCCGACTTGATAGGGCCAGAGTATCCTGGGAGATATGCCAGTCGAAGAATTGACGCCCGGCGTGGCGCGGCTGAAAACGTTGATGGCCAACATATATCTGATCGGCAGTCCGGGCGGGCCGTGGGTTCTGGTCGACACAGGCACCCCAGGCAACGCCGCCCGTATTCGCCAGGCGGCCCGCGAGCGCTTTGGGAGCGACGCGCCGCCGACGGCCATCCTGCTCACCCACGGGCATCGGGATCACTCCGGCTCCGCGCGAGAGCTCGCCGAGGCCTGGGATGTTCCGGTCTATGCGCACCGCCTGGAGCGCCCCTTCCTCACCGGTCAATCGGCATATCCGCCCAAAGAGCCTTTGGCCGGCGGGACGTTCGCATTCCTGTGCCGGGTCTTTTCCACGGACCCCCCGGATATGGGAGATCGCTTGCACGACCTGCCCGAAGGAGGAGAAGTGCCCGGCCTGATCGGCTGGCGCTGGCACCACACGCCGGGACACGCCCCCGGCCACGTGGTATTCTTCCAGCGCTATGAATCCACCCTGCTGTCAGGCGACGCCTGCGTCACCATGGACCTGGATTCGGTGATGGGTATACTGATCCAGGAACCCCGCATCTGCCGCCCGCCGGCGGCGTTCACCTACGATTGGGAGCAGGCCCACGCCTCGGTCAAGTTGCTGGCCGATCTAAGCCCCAACGTGATCGGAGCGGGTCATGGTGAACCGATGAGCGGCGACGCTGTTACGGCCGGGTTGGCCGAACTGGCGCTGAATTTTCCCAGGCCGCGGCACGGACGCTACGCGCATGAACCGGCGCGCATCGACGAACATGGAGTGCAATACGTGCCGCCGCCCCTGCCCGATCCCTTGCCGAAGATTGCCGCCGCAGTGGGGCTCACGGCGGTGGCCGTTGGCGCGGTGGTGGTGCTGTCGCGGCGCAGCCGCGGCTAGAACTTGAGCTCCGGGGACGCCACGAACTTCCGGGAACTGCGAAACTGAGTTTCGTTGCGGACCACCCGCTTCCCCTGGCGAACCTGCGGAACGGAGCGCAGGGTGGAGGCGCACCGATTGCGGCCCAGGACTGTACTGCCGCCGAATACCATCAAAGGGTGCAGCCCGTGATGAACGGTTGCCCGCTCTTCGAAAATCTGACTGTAAGGAGACCTGGGGCCGGGCGCCCGCGCGCGATCTGGCGTATGTCCGGATCAGATGAGCGCCGAACTAATCGAAAAGGCCGATCTGCTCCTTGGGTGTGGTCTTCGGCTTGGACCGCCGGCGCAGCGGACTTCCCACTACTCCCAGTACTTGCAGCTCGCTCAGCGCCGAGCGGGGCAGAAACAGGCGCTGGTTGTTGGAATAAGGATCGGGAGGCACTACCGTGAATCCATGCGCCTCCATCAGCAACAGGTTATTGGCCAGGATGCCGTCCATCACCTCGCCGTCGCGGAACTTGATGCGAACCCACAGCCCATCCATTTTGGGCCTTGTACTGAACACTTTACGCTCGATGGCGGGGTCCGGAGGTTCGAAATCCTTCACGAACTGAACGGCCTTTATCTCTTCGTATGGGACCACTGAATAACTGCCGTCCGGCGTCAGAAGTTCCACGCCGGTGGGCCGCAAATAGGTCAGCGGGTTGACATAACCGAGCAGCCACTCCCGATCGAAGCGGCTGATCCGAACTTTCTTCGAGGTGGAGCCTGCCAAGTCAACACCTAAACGGAAACATTGTTTTAAACATTGATCGGGGTTATTGTATCATTGGCACAATGACCGACGCGTCCGCGCCGCACAGGACAGGCTTCCCAGCCGAAGCCGCGGCGTTTCTTAATTTTTGCAGAATCGAAAAGGGCTTGACCGCCAATTCCTTGGAAGCTTACCAAAGGGATCTGCAGAGGTTCATCGGGTTCCGGGACCGCGACTGCGGCAACTCTGTTCCGGAAGCCGAAGCAGTGCGCCTGTACATGGACTCCCTGTATCGGACCGGACTCGGCGGCAGATCGGTCGCCCGGCACTTGTCCACTCTGCGGAGCTTTTACGCATTCCTGGTTCGGGAGGGACGCCGGCCAAGCGATCCCACCGAGCATCTAGCCCCGCCCCGGCAATGGCAAACGATCCCTAAGTTCCTCAATCTGGAAGAGATCGAGCGTGTGTCGCAGTCGCCGGACGCGGTCCGGAAAACCGGTTTGAGGGACCATGCCATGATCGAGCTGCTTTACGCCACAGGCCTGCGTGTCTCGGAGTTGTGCGGTCTGGGCGTAGGCGATCTCAACCTCAACATGGGCGTCCTGCGGGCCACCGGCAAAGGCCGGAAGCAGCGCATGATTCCGGTGGGCAAGGCAGCCCTGGCAGCCGTCCGGGCCTATCTCGAAACCGGCCGTCCCGCGATCCTGAAGGGCCGCCCTAGCCGGTACCTCTTCGTCACGGCCCGCGGCGGATCCATGACCCGCCAGGCTTTCTGGAAGCTGCTGCGCAAACATGGCCGGAAGGCTGGAGTATTTCACCATCTGACGCCACACGTAATCCGGCACAGCTTCGCCACCCACTTGCTGGAGGGAGGCGCCGATTTGCGTAGCGTGCAGACCATGCTGGGCCATGCGGATATCTCCACCACGCAGATCTACACCCACGTCATGCGCTCGCGGCTGCGCAAGACGCTGGACGAGCACCACCCGAGGGCCTGATTGGAACCGTCATGAGCGACTACATGTTTATGCTGGAAAGTCGCCTGAGCGCGGACCAGAACCGCGTCCTGGAACAGGCGCAGGCGGCGGCCAACGCGATTGGCGCCAACCTGTTTCTCACCGGGGGCTGCATGCGCGACATGCTGGGCGGATTCCGAATCCGGGACCTGGACTTCAGCGTGGAGGGCAACGCCATCAAGATTGCCAAAGCGCTGGAAGATCAGGACGCTCGTATCGTCGCCCTGGACGAGAATCGCCGCACCGTGGAACTGGTTTTTTCGGGCGGCGTGACCGCGCAAGTGGCCATGTCGCGCAAGGAACGCTATGCCAAAACAGGCGGCAAACCGCAGGTGACGCCGGCTTCCATTCAGGAAGATCTGCTGGGCCGCGATTTCACCATCAACGCCATGGCGCTCTCGCTCAGCCGGGCCTCCCGCGGACTGCTTCTCGATCCCACCAACGGCCTCGCCGATCTGGGACACCGTGAGATGCGCACCACGCACCCGTACGTGTTCTACGACGATCCCGGCCGGCTGCTGCGGCTGGTGCGTCTGCGCGTCAGGCTGGCTTTCACTGTGGAAGAGCGCACTCAAATGCAGTACGAGAACGCCCGCGCCGCCCACGTGGAGGATCTGATTCCGGCGCGCACCCTTCTGGATGAGCTGCAACGCATCGCCGCGGAACCCAGCCCTCCGGAAATGTTGCAGGCCCTTGGCGACGCTGGCTTGCTGGCGTTGTTTTCGCCGGCGCTATCCGGAGCCAAGCTGAACCTCCCGGCCCTCACCCGCCTGGAAAAGGCCGCGCGGCTGGTTGAATCCGCCAACCTTACCGTGCCCCCCAATTTCGCGGCGTTTCTGCATGTCCTTACCGAAAGATTATCGCCCAAGGAGAAAAGCGCGCTATTCAAAGCAGTCGACATGCCCAAGGCGGAGATCGAGCGCATGCGCAACATCCAACCACACGCCCACAAGCTCGAGCAGGCCATCAAATCGCCGCGCGTGAAAAAGCCATCTCATGTCTACCAGGTCCTGGCGGACGCCCGCCCGGACGAGTTGGTGTTCCTGCTGGCCGCCTCCGCCCAAAGAACCGTGCAGGATCGCATCCGCAACTACCTGCAGAAGTACCTGCCGATGATGCAGGAGGTGCCGGCCGCGGACTGGAAGGCCATCGAAGGACCGCCGGGTTCGGCGAAATACATCCGCAGCCGGCAAGCGTTCCTGGCCGCGCATCTGGATGTCCGCCCGAAGCCGCCGGCGCCGGAGCCGGAAACTGTTCCAAGCACGCCCGCTCCGCCCGAAGTTGTGGCACGCGGACGGGGCCGCTAAATCCAAGCCATTGTAAAATCTTTGAAAGGACATGCAGCGCGTCGCGATAACCGGGGCGGGATTGGTGACGCCCCTTGGGCTTACAGCGGCCGAAAACGTGGCGCGCAGTTGTCGCGGCGAATCCGGGATTGGTCCAGCCCAGGCCTTTGCCGTTGAAGGACACGCCGCGCGGGCCCTGGCCAGCGTCGCGGAGTTCGAACTGGAACCGTTCCTGCGCCACCCAAAAAACTATAAGTTCATGGGGCGCTCCGTCCAGTTCGCCATGCGCGCCGCGCAGGAAGCCATCGCCCAAAGCGGCATCGACCTCTCCAGGCTGGATGCCACGCGGGTGGGGATCCACGTCGGCTCCGGACAAACCGGCGTCGAATACGACCATTTCTTCCCTTCGCTGATCATGGCGTGGGATGCCGGCCGCGAAATGGATTACAAGTACCTCGGCGGCCTGCCTTCGCACTTGATCGACCGCTACATCTGCCTGCGGACCCTGGCCAACGGCGGGCTGGCGTTGCTCTCCACCGAGTTCGGTATCCGCGGACCCAACGGCAATTTCACGCAAAAGGATACAGCCTCCGCGCAGGCTGTGCATGCCGCCTATCTGGATCTGCTGGAAGAGCGCTGCGAAGTGGCTATCGCCGGCGGTTACGACTCGTTGGCCACTACTGGTAATTTTCTGGCGTATGAGCAGGCCGGTTTGCTTTCGCATCGGGAACCCCCCGAAGCCTGCCGGCCGTTTGACGTACACAGCGACGGGCTGGTGCTTGGTGAAGGCGCGGGATTCCTGGTGATGGAGACTTGGGAACACGCCGCGCGGCGCGGCGCGGCCATTTTGGGCGAGTTTCTGGGCGCCGGGTCGGCCATGGGCGATTGCCCGCAATGGCGCCCGGCGTGGACGGCCGCGACCGTCCGGCAGGCCGCCTGCCAGGCGCTCGGCGATATACATCCGGAGTTTGTGGTGGCCGCCGGCCTGAGCACCACCGATGAGGACAACTGCGAAGCCGCGGCCCTCCAAGCCATGGTGGGAGACGGTGTTCCGGTGACTGCCCTCAAGAGCCAGACCGGTTATATGGGCGCTGCTACCGCGGCGGCCGAGTTAGTCCTGGGGCTGTTGTGCGCGCGGCAGGGCTTTCTTCCGGCCATAGTGCACTTGCGGCCCGCGGACGCGTCGCCCGGCCTGGATCTGGTGTCCGGAGAGCCGCGCCGTCTGCCGTCCGGCGCTCGCACCGGCCTGTACTTGTCGTGCTCCTGGGGTGGCGCCGTGGCCGCCATGTCGGCTCGCTCGATCCCGGATTAAAAGCGCTCGGTACTTGCCGTACTTTTTCGGTGCTTGCTTTCAGAAAGTATTCTCCATACAATCGTAGACCGCGCGGATTTACCGCACTCAGTCAAAAGGGGAACCGGATGAATATACGAAGACGCTGGATACTTGTTACGGCTCTGATGCTGGCAGTTTGTCCGATGCTCGCAGCTGCGAGTATCACATACACGATAAGCGGTACGCTCGGCCCGGTCCTGGCCGGATCGGATCCACTGGGAGCGAATGGACAGAGCGGAGTGCTGACTGCGACCGCCAGTACGACACTGACTCCTACCAGTCGCACGAGAACTTCGGCGACTTATACGCTGCCCGCCGGGGCGATTACGGTCGTGATCAGCGGCACGACGTATAGCACCACGGGGACCTCGACCTTGAAATTCGTCCATCCGGCCACCGGTCCGGACACCATGGTTTTCAGCGGTACTGTTTCCGTGTCCGGAATTACGGCGACGGTGGTTGGTACGGCATCTCTGGCTAATGGCAGCATTCCAGCCACGGTCGGAAGACACCCGGTCAAATTCAGTCCTTCGCCGCAGACTCTGACAGCGGCCACTTCGGCCACCGGCCCGGGGAGCAAAGTTAAATACGGCAGTGGCCTGTTGGGGACCACAGTGCTGGGAATTACTGGTACCGCGTCGAACTAAATCCCGGCCTGCGGGATTCTATAATTAGAGGTGATGCTTTTGCGTCGGCCCAGGGGGCTGGAGGTGTGCGCCGCCCCTCTTGCGTTGCTCGCAGCTCCCTGGCTCGCCTGTGCGGCTGATTTCTGCATCAGCGGAACCGTTGTCAACGCCTCGACCGGCGAGCCGCTGCGGCATGCCGCGGCCACCATTCCGCAAGCCGCCACGCTGACGGACGCAGCCGGAATCTTCCGGTTCTGCGGCCTGCCCGCCGGTGCGTACTACGCCAACGCCGAGAAGCCGGGATTCACGGCCGCCGGCACGCAGGTGGTCATCGGGCCGTCGCGCGAGAACATACTCCTGAGGTTGCAGCCGCTGGCGGTCATCAAGGGGAAGGTGACAGAGTCCGGCGGCGAGCCGTTGGAAAAAGTTCTCATCCAGGCGCTGTCCATAACCACGGAGGACGGCCGCCGCAAAGTCAAGGTGGAATCCGCAGTATCTACCGACGACCGCGGAGAGTATCGCCTGCCAGGTATGGCTGCGGGCCCCTACCTTCTGCGCGCCGCGGGCTGGCAGGGCGCCGCTTCCGGCGCGAAATCGTCCGATTCCGGTGAAACATTCGCCGCCGTTTATTACGGCGGGGCCACTGATCTCGCTTCTGCCGCGCCCCTGGCTGTCGCAGCCGGCAGCCAGCTCGACGCGGATTTTTCAGTCACGCTGGCGCCATCTTACCGGATACGCGGCGTCCTCGCCGGTTTCTCCGCTCTGCTTCCCCCCAAGATCGAGCTGCTTGGCCCGGAAGGCGACTTGAGCGCCGCGCCGGTTGCCTTCAGCCCCGCCACGGGCGTTTTCCAGATCAGCAATGTGGCGCCCGGAAGCTACACCATCCGTGCCACCGAGAGCGAGGGCGAAGAAAGCCGGCGCGGCGAGCAGGCCGTCCAGGTCGGTTCAACGGATGTGAACGATGTGCTCCTCACACTGGCCGGCACAGTGACGCTGAAAGGAGCCGTCCGGGTCGCGGGCGCTTCGGTGTCGAGCCCGTTGCCTCCCGCTTGCTCTGTGGATGTCTCGCCAGCCGGAGACTCAATGTCCCAGGAGACCGCCGTCGAGTCCTCCACAAGCGACGACGGAGAGTTTGAAGTCCCCAGCCTGCTTCCGGGCCGGTATCGGGTCAAAATGGAATGCGCCAACGGTTATATCGCCGCCGCGCATTTCGGAGATGCCGATTTGCTTGCCCGTGACGAGTTGCTGATCATTCCCGGCGCACCGCCGCCGCGCCTCGAAGCCGTCCTGAACAGGGACGGTGGAACGCTGGATCTTGCAGAGGATACGGATAAGGAGCCGGTCACCGCCTGGCTGGCGCTGGTGCCGGACTCCGGCAACGACCTGCACACCCGGTTTGCCATTCTCAAGGGAAAGCTCTCGCTATCCGGCATCGCCCCCGGCGATTACCACGTATACGCGTGGGTCGGATCTCCGTACGAATTCGAATACGCCAACCCCGAAGCTCAGCGGGCTTGGGCTGGCCGTGCTGTCAGCGTGCATGTGGCCGAACGGGTTCATCAAAGTGTCAGCCTGAAAATCGCGCCTCGAGAACCTCAATGAGGTCACGGTCCCCGGTCAGGATCCTGCTACTCGTCGGATTGCTGGCCGGCGGCGCGCAGGCAGCCGGGTACCGCGTCTCAGGCGTAGTCGTGAACGCGGCGACGCAGGCGCCCGTAGCGGGCGCCCGGATAACCATCGCCCCTATCGAGCGCCGCGAGGAACGCTTGCCGTTTGTCACCGGGCAGGACGGCCGCTTCCTTTTTGCCGGCATCCCGCAAGGAAAATATGAATTGATGGCGCAGCGCCGCGGCTTCCTGACCGCGATCTACGGAGCACGGCCAAACCTGTCCATGGCCCTCGTTACCGGCCCGGGCCGGAATACCGATTCCCTGGTCCTGCCGCTCTCGCCCCCCGCGATCATTTCGGGCAGAGTCATGGACGATGGTGGCGACCCCATCGGCCAAGCCAACGTCCAACTGCTCAGCGCCACCATCGAAAGCGGGCGCCGGCGCCTGGCCACCGCCGCGATCAAAACCACTGACGACACTGGTGAATATCGCTTCGCCGGGCTTCCAGCGGGATCCTACTATCTGGCCGCATCCGGCTATCCCTGGTACGCGAAATTCAATCAAACGCATGGCGATTCTCATAGCCTGTCGCACTTGGGCTATGGCATCCGCTACTATCCCAACGTTTCCGATCCAGCCGCGGCCGCTCCCATACTCCTCAAGGCGGGTGAGGATGCCAATGCGGATTTTGCACTGCCCACGGTTCCCGCGGTTACGGTCGCGGTGGCGGTCGAGCGCAGCGAGGATATTGAAAAGCAGTTCACCCTGACCGCGGCCGGCCTTCCCGGAAACCAGGTGCTGCTGCGCCGGGGAACCGAAGCAGGCGATCAGTACGCGTTTTGGGGTGTGCCGCCCGGGCATTACACGGTGCGCGTGCAGTCCTCCGACTCCACCCACTCCTGGTATGCCAGACAGCCCGTCGATGTGGGCGCAACCGATACGGAGGTGAGCGTCACCCTTCTGGACGCGTCGTCGTTGACCGGCACGGTGGCGCTGGAGGGAGGCGGCCATTTGCCCGATAGCCTGTCCGTTCTGCTGCACGACGCCGAAGACAGCGGTATCCAGTCCGCTCCGGTCGGTGCCGGCGGCAGATTCTCGATCCCCGCCATGCTTCCGCAACACTGTCGCGTCACTCTGAAAGGGCCGGACGAATACTACCTGAGAGGCTGGTCGGTCGCCGGAGCGCGCCGCCAGGGCGATACGCTGGATATCCCCGGGGCAGCGGCCGTGCGACTGCAACTGTTCGCCGCCCAAGCCACCGGCCGCATCGATGGCACGGTCGCGCAGGACGGGCACGCCATCCCTGGCGCGCTGGTGGTGCTGGCCGATCAGTCGAAGCCGGAGAATTCCCGCGCCGTCCAGAGCGACAGCGACGGCAGCTATGAATTTCGCGGGTTGCCGCCCGGATCTTATGCGCTGTTCGCGGTCCCGGACGGCGCCGATCTGGAGTATGCCGATCCCGCCGCCATCCGGCCCTACCTTGGATCCGCCCGGAAGGTCCGCGTCTCGGCTGGCGGCGCCTACACCGCGCATTTGGAATTGCCGGCTCCTACAGCAGGTCGTCCCGGTGCTGCTTCTCCAGCGCCTTGACGATCTCCCCCACCCGCTGCGCGCTGTCGCGGTGCGCTACCAGCAGCGCATCCGGCGTGTCCACGATGATCAGGTTCGAAACGCCCAGCAGCGCCACCGTCTTGCCCCCGGCATCCACGTAGTTGCCGCCGCTCGATTGGCTGATGGCGTTTCCCGGCAGGGCATTGCCGTCCGCATCGCGCGGCACCAGTTCGTAGACCGCGTTCCAGCTCCCTACATCGTTCCAGCCGATCTCCGGACACGCGATTCCGGTTACGCTGCGCGCCTTTTCGAGCACCGCGTAATCGATGGAAATGTTTTCGCACAGCGGATAGGCTTCGCGCAGCCGGGATAGAAAGCGGCTGTCTGAAAATTCCGGCAGCGCGGCCAGGATGCTGGCGGTGCGCGGCAGGTGGCGGCGCAATTCGTCGAGCAGCACGCTGGCGCGCCAGAAGAACATGCCGGCATTCCAGAAAAATCGCCCGGACTTCAAGTAGCGCCGCGCCGTTCTCTCGTCCGGTTTCTCCTTGAAGCCGCGGATGGCCGTGGGCTCCGCGCCCGCCTGGATGCCGCGGGGAAACTCGAGGTAGCCGTAGCCGGTCTCCGGCCAGCGCGGCAGAATCCCTAGCACCACCATTTCGCCGCGCTCCGCCGAGCGGTAGGCCGCACGCAGCAATTGCCGGTAGCGGCCTTCTTTGGCAATCACATGGTCCGCGGGAAAAACGCCCATCACCGCGTCCCGATCGACCGACTGGAGGATCTGCGCGGCCAGCCCGATGGCCGGCGCGGTATTGCGCTGCGCGGGTTCCGCCAGAATCTGGCCGGCGGGCAGCTCGGGCAACTGCCGCACGATTTCATCGCGCAGGTAATCGTTGGTCAATACCCACATGCGCTCCGGCGGGATCACTATCCTCAGGCGATCGACCGTGCCCTGGATCAGCGAGCGCGATCCCAGCACGTTCAGCACTTGTTTGGCGGAACGCCGCCGGCTGCGCGGCCAGAAGCGCGTGCCTCTGCCGCCGGCCAGGATCAGGGCATAGTGCCTGGGGCCGCCCGTCCTGCCGCTTTTCGGCATTCAGTTGACGGGCGTCCCGTGGATCAGCATGAACGTGCGCTGCCAGCGCGTCTTGCTGAAGAAGTGCTCCGCCATATCCACCAGGTGGTCCAAACCGATGTTGGGATTGGCCAG
>DATGGM010000298.1:0-5008 GCA_035308525.1 Bryobacteraceae bacterium | reverse complement strand
GTGATCGTTGTGGCAGGTCCGGCAGCGTACTTTGGCCGGCTCGCCATTGAGCATGGACACCACCGCGTGGTTCATGATGCGCTTGCACTTGACGCAAAAATCATCGATGATGTCGCCTAATCGAATTTCTCCCATGCGGCCTCCTCCTCAGACCTGAACCGGCTGCTCGGCCTGCTCGGGCGGGGCCTGCGGCGCAGCCTTGGCTTCCGGCAGGGCCCAACTCGCCGTTTCGAATCCCACATATTTGCAAATGCGCAGCGCGCCGCTCTCGGCTTCCAGCAAATCGCCGATCGCTAACGGGCGCTCGGAATTACGCAGACGGCTCCAGGCATCGTACTCGCTGCCGGCCTGGATCTCGCCATCCGGCTCGTAATCCCGAGCTTTGACGCTGACCGCCCCGGTAACATGCGGAGCCCAGCGGAACTGCTGGCGCGGCGCATCCTTCATTCGGTGGACCCGATACGTCGGCATAGAATAGCCTATTTTAAACGAAACGGCTCGTGGCGGCGAATTGTGGGCTGTGGATCAACGCGTCGGCGTCCGCCTGGCCTTCGTCGATCCAACGGCGGATGTTGTCCGGATTCCAGTTGATGGCATCGTGCAGTTTGCCCGAAAGACGTTCGGGACCCAGCCGGAGCACTTCTAAGCCCTCCACGCGCGGCTCGCGGGGCGCCAGCAATCGCACCAGGCGCACTGTAGCGCGTAGGACGTTCAACGGAGCGCTGGGCAGCACGTTGACGGCGATGACGCGATCCACACCAAAGCGCGCCGCCGCCCATACCGGCATGACGCTCAGAAACCCGCCGTCGCAGTAAAGTTGACCGTCGATACGCACGGGCGCGAAAGCCACCGGCACCGCGCAGGACGCCATCACGTGTTGCCAGGTGATGTGGGGAGTCTCCACGATTTCGAGGCGCAACTGCGGCAATCGCGTGACAGCCAGGGCAAACGGCACCCGCGGCGTGTAGGTGGAAGTTAGCTCCTGGACCACCTGCCGCAGCGGATCGGAAGCGAAAATCGGCCGCCAAGGTTTGCGGTGCGCTGGCCGGGTCATTAGGGCGGCGCAGCGCGGATCGAGCCAGGTGCGGACCAACTCAGTCGCCGGGATATCTGAAGCGATGGCCCATCCATTGATCGACCCTACCGAGCAGCCGATCACCACGTCGGGCCGGAATACCGGCTGCAGAACCTTCCAAACCCCCGCCTGGTAGGCGCCAAACATACCGCCGGCCGAGAGCACCAGCGCGGTCTTCACATCTTCACTTCCAGGAGCGCCCAACCTGGCAGCGACGCCGGTTTGTTATTCAGGAAAACGATGCGGCGCGTCTTGGGAAACGGCAGATTCGAGCTGAGGGCGCGGTTGTACAGGGGCACCTTTTGCAGGATCTGGCGGTAAGTGGCATCTCCGGTGTCGAGCCAGGCGCTCTTGCTGAGCAACCCGCCGCCCCATCCGATCGAGATCAGGCACTGACCGGCTTCGCGCGCGCCGGCCAACTGCCGCTCCAACTCCTCGACCTGGCGGCCCAGCAGATCCAGGCCCGTCCAGCCGGCATATTGTTTGTGCAGGGCCAGCAGGCGCGCGGAATAGTCGTTGGCCGCTTCGAAGATGCGCCCGCGATCGAAGGACTCCTGCCAGCGCACGGCGCGGCGGATTTCCGGCTGCGTATAGAACGCCTTATCCTGCCAGCCGCCTTCGAACGCGACTCCCGGCGCGGCCATCTCCGCGAAGACCGGGGTGCTCTCGTCAGGCCGCGCGCCATCCACCGCGCCGCGCGGACTTTGCTTCCATCCCAGCGCGTAGCCGGCGCCGCGCGGCTGCAGCGTGGAGACGCGCAACAGATAAACTTTAAAACCCGCGTTGCTGACAGGCGCCGAATCGCCCACGCCGATCAGGCGCATGCGGCTGGCGCCCGCATTGCCGACAGCCTGCTCCTCGGTATTTTCGGACAGCCGCCGCGGCAGGCGATCGCCTTGGGCGCGCGCCGCCACATCGTTCAACATGCTGCTCTTCCAATTGGCGAAGACCATGCCCGTGCGCAACGCGCCTTTGATGGCCGCGCCGGGCAGATACGGTCCCGAAGCACCCGTGGAGAAAGTCGGGATGTGCAGGCTGTCGCCGCTGGCGCGGTTCCAATAGGCCGAATAGGCGGCGGATTCAAAAGGGATGCGGCGCCCGGCAAAATTCTGCGCGAAACCGCCCCAGGATGCGAAATCCAGTTTGTCGGCACGCTTTAATTGCGACAGGTAGCCGTCCAGGCGCGGGCCCTTGGCGAGCAGCCGGAAGATGCGCCACTGGTCGAGCACGTTCACCTGGTCCTTCCACACCATGTAATCGATGGGCGAGAGCTTGCGGCCGTCGCCTACCAAAAGAGGAGTCAGGCATGTGAGGCGATATCTCATACCACGACCTCAGGCTCGCGTTTCACCGCGTCGCGTTGCGGGCGGGGCAGGGGGATGGCGAGGGCGAAACCCGCGCGAAACACCGGATGCGCGAAGCCATCGGGAGCCACGTCGGGCGCCGACCCGCGCAGCGCGTCGCCGGCTACCAGCACGGAGCCTTCCGTCACCATGGGCAGTTCTTTCTTGCGCTCGCCGAATCCGGCTGTGCTGTGGACGCGTCCGCCGCGCTCGGTCACCGTGTAATTGCCTCGCCCCCAATCGACGGTATCGTGCGCGCCGGGGGTAAATAGCGAGAGCAGCCATTGCTGCGCGGGGTGCGGCGCGGCTATCTCGGCCTCGGGCAGTTCCTGGGCGGAGGGCTCAATTTGCGCAGGCGCGGGCGGCAGAGGAGCGGCCAAGATCATTTCGGGCAACGTCCCCCCCACGAAATCGGGCTGGGCGCAGCGCCCCCAGCCGCGCGAGCGTTCCCCGCCGAAACCGGAATCCGCCAGCAGGCGCAAAGCGCCCTTCACCGGCGCCGACCAGCGCGCCTCGGCAGCTTCATCCGCGAAAGACACGATCGCCCACAACCCCGCGTCGGGCCGGAATTGAATGCAAGCCGTCGAGTGCCTCTCCGCGGAACCGCCCAGACGATCGATCGCCGCGTTCCATCGTAAATGGATGCGAAACGGACCCGCGCTTCCCGCCGGAAGCAGGCATTCGCTGGCGGCATCCACTATCCACCGGTCGTCCTGCAGCGGTTCGCCGCTCAACAGGGCCGGAATCATTGAGAGGGGAACGAAACGCGCGCTCTTCCAGCGCACTCTGCCGCTGGCCGGTGCCGCGGGCCAGATGCTGCGCGGAGGCACTACGAAAGCATTCTCGCCTGCAAACGGAAAACACGAGCTGAACCGCACGGCGGACCCGTCTGGCTGGCGCGCGGTGGCCTCCAGCCAGTCTTCGCGCATGCCCAGCGTGGCCATGGCGGAGGTGACCGCGGCGTACAACGAGTCGCTGTGGTAGATCGGATCGACGCGATTGCGCGCGCCCGAATCCGGCCCTGAACGCCACGGGCCGTCCGGCCGGAGTTTGACGATCAGTCCGGGATTCATTATTCCCCGCGCAGGAACGCGAAGGCGGCCTCCTGGAAGCCGGTCTGCAAGGCGGCCACGTCCAGGCCCGCGCCCAGGTCCTTCTGCGCGGCGCCCGAGGCGTAATAATCTTTGCCGCGCCAGGTCAGCTTCAGGTTGGCCAGCCGTACGCGTCCGCTGCCGCGCGCGCCGCCGCCGCCAAGTGAGTCGTCCTCCAGCATGCGCAGCCCTTCCAGCACGCGCGAGAACAGCGGCGCGTCTTCCTCGCACAGCACATCCATCACTAAACGGATACGGAAACGCGCTCCGGCGGGCACCCGCTCCAGGGTGCGCGGATTGGCCTGCGAGGTGATGCGGTCGATGGCATTCTCGCTCTTCACTTCGGTCAGCTCGTCGTCCAGGTTTTCACGCATCTGCGCGGTGATGCTGTCCGGATCGAGCGGCGCGTCGTAGACCGCCAGCCGCGCCGGTGTGGCCTGGGAACTCTCCAGCGATTCTCCCGCCACGCGCTCCATGCGGCCGGGACTGCGGCCGAACAACAGGCAAATCTCATCGTCCGGGCGATCGCTCTGGTGGATGCGCACTTCCTGGCCTTTGCGCTTGGAAAGGTACACCAGTTCGGCCGGAATTGCCATTCCCGAAGACTGCTCCAACAGGGATCGCAACTTGCCGCGCAGTGAACTGCCGGGCACATACGGGCGGCCGAAGGCATCCTTCACCACCGGATTATCCGACCCGCCGATCTCCAGCGAACCCTTGCCGGCTCCAACGTGGAGCCCGGTCTCGCAATGCAGCTCGCCTTCCAGAATCAACTTGCCTAGGAACTTCAACTCGGTTTGCGTGGTGTGCGCGCTCATGTTGGTTTACTCGTTGTAGGCCACGATGGCCTCGAAAAGGTCGCGAAAACGTTCATAGCCCCGCGCATCGTTCTTGCGGGTCACCTGCAGCAGGAGCTTCTCCAACTGGTCGAGGCTGCGCAGTCCGTGTCGCGCGATGGTATACGCCAGGCGCGCGCGCAGCATCACAAATTCGTGCTGGCGTTCGCTCTCGGGCGCGCGCACGGCGCGCCGCACCGCGCTGTACAGGCGGCGCAACTGGCTCTTAGTGCCGGAATCCATATCGCGCATGCGGCTGACGATGCCGTGCGCCTGGTTGTCCAGATAGAGGCTGTCCGCCATCAGTTTCTCCAATTCGATTTCCGGCGGACCCTCCGGACGTCCCCGATCGAACCGGTCGCCGCGATCGCCACGGCGGTCGTCCCGCCGGTCGCCGCGGTCCGGCCCGCGTCCGCCTTCGCCGCCCCGGCCTTCGCGCGGGGGACGATTCTCCCTTTTCTGTTCCTGTTCTGGCATGTCGCTAAACCTCGGTCGTCAGTCTGGCCCACTCCAGCGCCACCAGGCCGGCCGGCCGCAATTTCACTTCGGCCGACTTGCGCCCTACGATCTCGTTGATCAAATGCGTGCGCAGCTTCTGAAATTCACGATCGCGCGTGCCGCTCAGAATTCGCGTTAAGCGGCGCTGTAAACGCCAGGCGCGCG